>CAWKIY010000001.1:0-55224 GCA_963849245.1 candidate division FCPU426 bacterium
GGCATGCTCGGGCATTGCGCCCCTTTTGCCCGAATTTGTCTGCGAAGCTCGCTTCGAGTTCACTGAGCATGTGAATCGGCATATCCCGTTTTACAACATTTTTATCGTTAGCGGTCTGGAGCGCGGATGCAAGAACGCTTTTCAAATCGCCACGGATACCGTCGTGGTTTAAGCCCCCGAAATCTCCGTCCGCGAGGACGCGCCCGAAGGCCTAAGGTTTGCGATCCCCCTTATCGCCCAGGATGCAGGGGTAAACTCCACGGTCCTTCGAAAGACTATTTGCGCCGTCTTGTTGCAGCGGCCAAATCCATCGAACTGGTCGGAATATCCAAATATCTGGCAGGAGGCGAACGAGCTTATCAGTGATTGTTCGTGGTTCAGGGTTTACGATATCGCCGAAGCTATTCTTGCAGCGTTCTCCGCGTATTCTGATGAAGCGGACATTTTTCAAGACAGGCTGAACGGGTATTTCCCGAGATAGCGGCATCGGTTGGCAAATGAACGAAGGGGACGTGTATCGCGGACTCGGAGAGCCTTCGCGGAAACAACCCGCGAGGCGACGGCGGTGCTCACGCGGACAGGCCGCGTTGTTGCCGCCAACGAAATTCACGAGGCGCTCGCCGACATTCGCGTCACGGCCCAAGCCAGACGTGACTGGAGCGATCCAGCACTCGATTGCGGCGCTGGAAGGTACCGCGCGAAATGTAACGGGAGAGCCGAACCTCACGCTGGGACGTTTAGTTTCGCGCCTCGCGCTGCTGCCACCGCTCGATACCGCCGTGGAAAAACTATGGGGCTATGCTTCCGAGCGGGCGCGTCATATCCGCGAGGGGCAATCGGTTTCATCGGAAGAAGCGGAACTCGTGGTCAGCGTCGCGTGCGCGGTCTGTACGTTACTGTCGAAACGGTCTTCCACATGAAGCGAGCGTGCTAGTGCGCCGTCGGCAGGTAAGCAAGTTTAGTAAAACATGGATTTGAGACGGTCTCAAACTAAGTATTGACTCGCATCGACTAGAATGTCAGTATGAGGCATGCTCAAGCTGTCAGACCTCGCCGAAATCTATACAGGCCTCGCCTCTCGCGATTCGCAAGAGGGCGATGCGCGGTTTCTGCGGCTCTCTGACGTGACCGAGTTGGCTCAGGGCAAAACTCCCACGTTGGCTCGCGGGGACCTCTCTGATGTCGCCAGGGCGCTTCCTATCCAGCCCTGTGACGTGGTCGTCGGGGCGCGGGGTGCCGCGACAGACGTGTGCGGCGCGGATGAGCGGATCGTCGGCGCCTACATATCTTTGGAACTCTACCTCGTTCGCCCGGATACCCTGAAGATCAATCCGTCCTACCTGAAAGCCGTCCTTCAGCTTCCGGCGACCCAGGCCGCCCTCTCAGCCTACAAGCAGGGCACCGGCCTGACCCGCATCCCCAAGGATGCCCTGGCCCAACTGGAAATCCCTCTCCCGACGCTCGCGACCCAACGGAAAATCGCGGACCTCGCCGACCTCATCGAGCACGAGGAGCGCCTTCTCGCGCGCCTTGCCGACCGTAAGGACGGCCTACCACCGTGAAATCCTGACCCGCGCCGTTCAGTCGGCCACCCCCGCCCATTCCTGAGAACGGAGTTCCCATGGCATCTCTTCGGCAAGACGACATTCTGGCGGCGGTCTGGCGGGCCTGCGACACATTTCGCGGCGCGGTCGACGCCACGCAATACAAGGACTACGTCCTCACCGCGCTCTTCCTGAAATACATCAGCGACGTCCGCCGCAAGCACATCGAGGAGTTTCGGCGCGAGTACAACGGCGACGAGCTTCGCATTCAGCGGCGGTTGGATCGCGAGCGGTTCAAGATTCCGACCGTGCCGCCGCGCAAGAGCGACGATGGCAAAATCGAGGAAGACGGGTTTCTCGCGGACTTCTACAGCCTCTACGAACGCCGCACGCCGCGAGAACATCGGCGAGCTGATCAACATGGCGCTCGACGCGATTGAAAAAGCCAACGAGGGCAAGCTCGGCGGCCTTTTCCGCGCCATCGACTTCAATTCGGAAACGAACCTCGGCCAGACCAAGGACCGCAACCGTCGGCTCAAGACCCTTCTCGAGGATTTCGCCAAGCCCGGCCTCGATCTCGGGGAAACGTCCGAAGACATCCTTGGCGACGCCTACATTTTCCTCATCGAGCGCTTCGCCTCCGACGCGGGCAAGAAGGCAGGCGAGTTCTTCACTCCGCGCAAGGTGTCCGAGGTCGTCGCCAAGCTCGCCAACCCGAAATCGGGCGACCGCATCTGCGATCCCGCCTGCGGTTCGGGCTCGCTCCTGCTGCGCGCGGGCGAGGAAATTCCCGACCACAATTTCCAACTGTTCGGCCAGGAATCGAACGGCAGCACGCGCGCCCTCGCGCGGCTGAACATGCTGCTCCACAATCAGGACAACGCCCGCATCGATTGGTGCGACACGCTGAACTCGCCGACGCTGATCGAGAGCGATCACTTGATGCAGTTCGACGTCGTGGTCGCGAACCCGCCCTTCAGCCTCGACAAGTGGTGGGAGGACGAGAAGAAGGCCGACCCTTACAAGCGCTTCACGCCGCACATGCCGCCCAAGAGTCGCGGCGACTACGCTTTCATCCTTCACATGCTGGCGGTCACGCGGCCTGTGTCGGGCCGCATGGCGGTTGTCGCGCCGCACGGCGTTCTCTTTCGCTCGGGCGCCGAAGGGAAGATTCGCGAAAAGCTGATCCGCGACAACGTTCTCGACGCGGTTATCGGATTGCCGGGGCAGCTGTTTCCGACCACGGGCATTCCGGTCTGCATCATGGTCTTCGACCGCTCGCGTGAGGCGAATGGCTTGCGCGCGCATGAACGCGACATCCTGTTCATCGACGCCAGCCGCGATTTCGAAGCGGGCAAGAAACAGAACCGCTTGCGCGAGGAGGACGTCGTCAAGATCGTCGATACCTACAGGACTCGAACCAAGCGCGACCGCTACTCCCACAAGGCGACCTTCGAGGAGATCGAGGGCAACGGTTTCAACCTGAACATTCCCCGCTACGTCGATACCTTCGAGCCGGAGCCGGAGGTCGATCTCCAGGCCGTGCAGGACGAAATCCGCGATCTCGAAACCCAGCTTGCCCAAACCCGCGAGAAGATGAACTTCTACCTCAAGGAGTTGGGAATCAATGTCTGACAAGGGGGAGGGGAAAGGCGAGATGATCCTCTATCGCTCCGACGACGGGGCGGTCGAAATTCAGCTCAAGGCGCGCGTCTGGCCGAGCATAGGGCCGAGTTCAGTTGTTGCAACGATATACGAACAACTGCCGCCGACAAGACGCCGCTGGACTCAATGAGGGTCGGAACCAATGAAACCCAACCCTCGCCTTGGCGACTTCTTCGTCCAATAGGCAGGAGCCTGGGCGACCGGTCTCCCCGTCATGTCCGTAACGATGAATGATAGTCTGATCCCTCGTGACGAGATGGAGCGCCGCACGAAATCAGCGTTACGGCCCGAACAGCACCTGTTCGTCAGGAAGGGCGACATCGCCTACAACATGATGCGCATGTGGCAAGGCGCATGCGGTCTCGCAGAGGCTGACGGCATCGTAAGCCCAGCCTATGTAGTGTTGGCCCCAAGAGTCAGGTATCGATAGTCGTTTCGCTTACCATTGGTTCAAATCCTCGCGAATAATTCATCATTTTTGGGCGTTTTCGCACGGCCTGACTGAAGAAGGCTTCGGCTGTATTTCGACGAATTCGCGGAAATTCCGATTAGTCCGCCTCCTATTCGTCGGCAGATCCAAATTGCCGATCTTCTGGACGAGTGGGATGTCGCCCTCAAACAGACTGAAACTCTTATCAAGAGCAAAGCGATCCGTCGGGACTCTTTTGCTACGAAGACTATTTCAAAATTTGCCGAAGCGGCCCTTCCTTGAGGCCGCCGATGTTTGGTTCAGCGACGATCGATAAAAAATCAAGGGCCGACGAGGCGTCTGTCAGTCTGTGCAACTACATGGATGTATTTCATAATTCGAGAATCACCTCGAATATCTCTTTTATGAAAGCTACAGCAAGCGCCGCACAAATTCGCGACAATGCGCTTCGGCAAAACGACGTCGTGTTTACGAAGGATCTGAAACCTCAGGGGATATTGCTGAAGCCGCACTTATCGCAGAAGACATTCCAAATCTCATCTGCGGGTATCACCTGGCGATTGCTAGGGCACGTCAGGGATCGCGCACGGGCCCTTCATTGCGCAGGCTATGCGTCACGAGACAATGCGTCACCAATTCGGTCGTCTCTCAAATGGTGTTGTCCGCTTCGGCCTAACCCTAGACGCGATAGAGCAAGCCGAGTTGTTTCTGCCTTCGCTTCTCGTTCAGGAACGGATTGCTGAAATCCTGGACGCTGAAGACCTCGCAATCGAGGGCTTAGTGCGGCAGGCAACTCTATTTACGCAATCAGAAGCGCGGCTTGATGAAAAAGCTGCTCAATTCGTAGAGCCAGGAAAAGGCGGCCCATTATGAAAGTCCTTGGATTTCGAAGCGACCCGAACACGCCTCGCTACGCCATCGTCGATGCTGGCCCCACACCCATAACGCTCGTCAATGAAGTTACCGAGAGTCGCCTCTGCTTTCCTGCCGATTATGACAGCGACTCAAAAAAGTGCCCTGGCTCTACAAAGAGTTTGAAGCGCGTGTTCCATCTGCATCCTAAGATCGCGAATGTCGTTATCAAAATTGGCGAGTTCACAATGGGAGACAACAAGGCAAAGCGGTCGGCTTCATACCAGGAAGCCGCTTTTGATTCTCTACTGTGGTCTCAAGGGCATTCCCATCCATACAAAGCTTTATGCGTCTCTTGGCACGCGGAGCAATCAGGTCAAGGAGCACGCTATTGCTCGCGTAGGGCAAACCAGTGGTTATTGGGATGGCAAGATGGCCGACGCGGTTATTGCGGCTTGGTGGGGAGCGAACAATCAATGACCGGCGCCCTTGCCCACGATCCCAATCGCTCCGAACGCTCTGCTGCACAATAAATATGAGCCAATCCAGTTGATCGGAGCAGGCAGCTTTGGCGAAGTGTGGCTCGCTACTGATCACGCGGTGCAACACACATTTGCGATCAAGATTCTGAAGCCTGGCGTTGTCGTCGCGACGCAATTACGTGAGGCGCAAATTGGCCATGCGTTAGCCAACAATCTCGTGAGGGTGCATCAAGCCGACGTTCTCACGGACGGTCGCGTGATCATAGCGATGGATTACTTGCCAGATGGTCCCATCACGAAGCGTGCCAACCCCGCTAACTATCTTGAACTACCCCTGGCGATAAGAGCCATTATCGACGTCCTGCAAGGGCTGGAACACCTTCACGCCAGCAATTTCTTCCACAATGACATCAAGCCGGAGAACATCCTTATCGGTCCAAATGGGCAAGCAAAGCTTGGCGACTACGGAATTGTGGGTGTTTCACCGGATGGCCAGCCGGTGCCGCCACCTGCTCAGTACATCCTGCATGCTGCGCCAGAGACTACTACCGGACATGGCATAGAGTCCCGAACCGACATTTTTCAGACAGGGTTGACGTTCTTCCGTTTGCTCACTGGGCTTAGCGCCCTTCGCGCTAAGCTTGCCGCAATGGGCGGTCAGAGCTACGCGCAAGCGTGGCGGCAGGAAAATTGGTTACTGACGCTGATTTCCCGCCCTACGTCCCGAGGTCTGTGGCTCGAGTCGTAAAGAGAGCTATCGACCCTGATCCGACCCAAAGGTTTCAATCGGCGCTCGAAATGCGGCGAGCTTTAGAGAAATTATCCTTCAGAGGATATTGGACCGTCGAGGCTAGTGGAGCGTTCGTTGGCTTTGATGAGAAAAATAGATTTCGGTTTCAAACGACCCTCGCGGGTGCTCAATCTTCGTTCGAGGGTTTCAAGCTGCGGTTATCCTCGGGCCGCGAGACGCGCATCTCCGCCTTCACCTCTCTAAATATGACGGTGTCTGAGGCAAAACGCCGCGAAGTCGATTTCATTAAATCGGTACTCGCAGGCAACCCGCATGAACGACTCCCCTCAATTCACCACCTCGGAAGCTGGCGGCGCTCAGCTTCAGGCGCTCAACACCCTCGTCAATTGCGGCTGGCGCTACGTGACCCGTGCGGAGGCCGATCTCTGGCGCGACGGGCGGCGCTCGCTGCCCTTCCTGGAGACCCAGCTTCGCGCCGATCTCGCGCGCATCAACCGCATCACGCTCGACGGGCGCTCCTATTCATTTTCCGAGGCCAATATCGATACCGCCGTTCGGCGGCTCGCCAATCGCATCCCTGAAGGCGTCGTGCGCGCCAACGAGCGCATGACCGATGACTTGATGCTCGGCATCGCGCTGCCCCAGACCATCGGCGCGACGTCGCGCGAGTGGCCATTCAAATTCATCGACTGGTCGGACTGGCGGGCGAACACGTTTCAGGTGACCAGCGAATACAGCGTGAGCGAGCCGGGCGGGAACACGATCCGCGTTGATCTCGTGCTTTTCGTCAATGGGCATGCCCGCTGGGCATAATCGAGGTCAAAGCCTCGCACGTGGCGACCAACGAGGGCATCAGCCAGCAAATCCGAAACCAGAAGACCGGCGAAGGCGTCCCGTCGCTCTTCTATCAGCGCGCAGCTTCTGGTGGCGGCGAACAGCCCACGATCCGCAATACGGCACGGTCGGCACGCCTCGGAAGCTTTGGGGCGTATGGAAGGAGCGAGAGGACCCCCACGGCTTCGCCGCCGATGTCGTCAATCGGCCCCTCGACGATATCGAAGCCAAACGGGTCGCTTCCGATTTCGCGCCCCACATCAAGCGCCACACCGGCCTGATGGAGGATGGCCGCTTCGTCACGCCGCTCGACGAAATGCTGGTGTCGCTTTGCCGCCCCGAGCGATTCATGCGTCTCGCGCGGCGCTACATGCTGTTCGACGGGCCGCACAAGAAGGTCGCGCGGTACCAGCAGGTCGCCGTTATCGAGACTTTGCTGAAGCGCATCGAAGAGCGCGACGCCAATGGCAGGCGAAAGGGCGGCATCGTCTGGCATACCCAGGGCTCGGGAAAGAGCCTAACCATGGTGATGCTGGCCAAGGCGATCGCGATGGGCAACCCTTCCGCGCGCATCGTGATCGTCACCGACCGTACCGACCTCGACGAGCAGATTTCGAATACCTTCCGCGCTGTCGGCCAGGAGCCGAAACGGGCGGCGACGGGCGAGAATCTGCTCACGCTGATCGAGGACAAGACGCCGGTCATCACGACCCTGATCCATAAATTCCGCGCCGGGCTGAACAAGCGTCGCGTCGTGGACAAATCCTCGGACATTTTCGTGCTGGTCGACGAGAGCCATCGCAGTCAGCATGGCGACCGGCTGAAACCGCTCGACAGTCCATGAACGACCGCATGCAGGAGGTGCTCCCGAACGCGTGCTTCATAGCCTTCACCGGCACGCCCATCGCCAAGAAGGAAAAGAGCACCTTCGCCAAGTTCGGCGACCTCGTGCAGCCCACCTATTCGATGCGCGATGCCGTCGCGGACAAAGCAGTGGTGCCGCTGCTCTACGAGGGCCGTGAGGTCGTGACCGACGTTGACGAGGGCCAGATCGACCGCTGGTTCGAGGTCCATACGCGGGGCCTGTCCGACGAGCAGCGCGCCGATCTGAAGCGCAAGATGAGCCGCGCGCGGGAAATCGAGGGGATCGAATCGCGGCTCCAAGTACATCGCCTTCGACGTCGGCCAGCATTTCGCGACGAACTTCAAGGGCACCGGCCTCAAAGGGCAGCTCGCGGCGCCGTCGAAGCGGGCCGCGATCCAGCTGAAGAAGCTCTTCGACGACTTCGGCGTTGTCACGACGGAGGTCGTTATTTCCGCGCCCGAAATGCGGGAAAGCGAAGACGAGGTCGACGAGTCCGACGACGATCTGGTCCGCTCGTTCTGGCGCAAGATGATGGAGCGTTACGGCGGCGAGGATGCTTACAACAAGTCCATCGTCGAGCAGTTCAAGGGTCCCGGCGATCCCGAAATCATCATCGTCGTGGACAAGCTCCTAACCGGCTTCGATGCGCCGCGAAACACGGTTCTCTATGTCGCACGGCGGCTGAAGGAGCACGGCCTGCTGCAAGCCATCGCTCGCGTCAATCGCGTCTTCGATGAAGAGGGCGCCCCGGAAAAGCCGTTCGGATATCATCATCGACTACACAGGGGTGCTGAAGAACCTCGGCGATGCGCTCGCCAGCTACGACGCCTTGCAGGGCTTCAGCGACGAGGACATCGCGCGGAGCGTCGTTGCCATTCGCGATGAGGCGAGCAAGGTGCCTGGCGCGCACGCGGCGCTCCTGGACGTCTTCAAGTCCGTGTCGAACACCTTCGACGCGGAGGCCTACGCGCGGCTCCTCGCCGATGAGGCGATACGGGCGGATTTCTATCGCCGCCTGTCGGAGTTTCTCGCGCGCCTTCGCCGTGGCCCTGGCCTCGCCGAGCTTCGTCGAGGAGACCAAGCCGGAGCTGCTCAAGCGCTGGAAGGACGATCTGGGCCGGTTCAGTTCGCTTCGAGCTTCGGTAAGCCTTCGTTATGCGGAGCGCGTGGACTGGCGTGACTATGAAAAGCGAGTCCGGCAGCTGCTCGACCGTCACGTCGTCGCCCGCGACGTCGTGAATCTTGTCGAGCCGTTGAATATCTTCGACGACATCGCCATTGAAGCGCGCCGCAAGGACAAAACCGCAATCCGACGCGTCCATCGCTGACACCATCGCGCATCAGCTCACCCGCTCGATAGAGGAAAAGTGGGACGAGGACCCGACCTTCTTCGAGAAATTCTCCAAGCTGATCCGCGACACCATAGCCGACTTCCACAAGGGCCGGATCAACGAGCTGGCCTATCTCGCGAAGGTCCGCGCCTTGCGTGAGAAGGTCGAGCAACGACAAGACGACGCCAATCCGACTCCCGCCCGACTTCGCGATGATAGCCACGCACAGGCCTTCTGGGGCCTCGCGCGACGCAGCCTCACAGCGGCGGGCGTAGACGACTCCGAACTCGCGGCGGACATCGCCCTGGAAATGAGCAAGAAGGTTCAAGAACGTCGCAAGGTCGGATGGCAGAACGACCGCGACATCGAGAACCTCATTCGCAACGATATCGACGACTTCTTTTTCGAGGAACTGCGTGGGCGTCGCGGCATCATGCTCGATCCCGCAATCCTAGATGGGATCGTGGACGAAATGCTCGGCACGGCGCGAACGAGGCTCGCTCTATGACGGCCCCACAATCCGAGCGGGCGGACTCGATAGTCCTCCAATGGGGCAGCCGAAGCGTGGCCGCCCGGCTTCGGCTGTCTGAGCGCCGGGTACTCAAAATCGAGATCGATCCGGAAGGCGTCGTGACCGTACACGCGCCTGATGGGCGCCGATGTAGGCGAAATCGCTCGCCGCGCCGCCCAAAAGGGCTCGTGGATTTTTCGCGAACTGGACGTGATCGCCGCCCGACCGGCGAACACGCCGCGTCGCCGCTACGTGTCCGGGGAAACCCATCTATTTCTAGGCCGCCAATATCGCCTTCAAATTGAGAAGGCCGACGAGGCGCATGTGCGCTGCGAAGGTGGCAGGATGATCGTGACGGCGCGCGATCCCGATGACCAGGCCCACTGCGGCAGGCTTATAAAGGTCTTCTATGCCCTCAACGCGCGAACTGTCTTTCGAGAGCGGTTGTTGACCCAAGCGGCGCCCTTCGAACGCAAGGGCCTTAAGCGCCCGCGCCTCATCGTCAGGGAATTGTCCAAGCGCTGGGGCAGCTACACGCCCAATGGACGGATAGTCCTGAACGTCGATCTCATCCGCGCCGCGCCTGACTTGATCGACTACGTGATTTCGCACGAACTCGCGCACGGCCTGCATCCCGACCATGGCCCGGATTGGCGGAATCTCTGACGATGGTCATGCCGGATTGGGAGGCAAGGAAAACCCGGTTGGAGGCGGCGCTGAGGTAGCGAGGTCGTTCAGGCCATGGTCGAAATAGCAGGACGACGATTGCGGAAGTGGGCTCAGGCTGGTGTTCCCCACAAGGGCTGGCGATGCGTGGACATCGAGGACCTCGTCGCTCCAACGACGCCATCGCTTGCCGCCGTTGATCAATGTCATCGATAGATGCTCGAACCTCACCTAGGGCCTTTTTTCGTCCCTTCCCAAAAAACGGTCCAGGCAAACTCTGTCGTTGGGTCGCCAATTCCCGAAGAACTCAACATTGCCGTTAGGGGGCGAGTATCAAGCGTTGGAGTTAATTCGCCGGCTCGCGGAAAACAGCAACCATAATGAAGCGAAGAGGCAGATTTTTTGAGATTGAGAGAGTAAGAGTTGAAACTTCGTGTTTGCCGGATAATGCGTTTGGAGGACGCGTCGGTGATGGAATCGCCTCGCTTTGAACTTCTCGAAAATGTGCCGCCCGCTGTAATGCAGGCGCCGCCGTTGGCGAGTGCGCTTCAATCCTTTGAGAACAGCATTTTTTTGGTTGGATTGGGTAGGTTTCCAGCAGCTTTGACAGCATGCGGAACAGCCGTGGAGTCTGCTATCCGGGCGGTTCAAGGCTACAAGCCCTTGAGCCCTGCGGACGGGCTTTGGGACACCGTAGAGTTTGCTGTACAGAAGAAGCCTAAACTTCGCGTCCGCGATCTACGTCAGTTTGTCAATGCACGCAACGATTTCACACATAGTGGCTTCTCCCCGAAAGATGACGAGAGAGCAGTAAGTCTACTTTTCAGAGTAGGATATCCCTTTCTAAGCCGTTGTGTCTATGAATTTCATGGTTTTTCTATGCGCGGCTCAGTTATTAACGGTCTCTGGAAGCAGATTGAGATTGCCGAGAAGGTACTGAATGAAATCGAGACTTCATTGGGCGCAACGCCCGAGGGGAAAACACGGGCGCGGATTTCCGGAGCGAGGGCGCTTGAGCACACGGTTTTGACCAAGCTTACACAATCCACGACACGCGCGCTGGACAGATGTTGACCACGGGCTACAGGACCACGAATACGCTGCCCGTAAAAGGGCAAAAGATCAGATAGAACGAAAGTGGAGCTTTCACGCATATGCGTTGTGCCCCATTCCTACGTGCAGCTCACCCGAATGTTGTGTAGCTCTGAGTGAAGAAAATACTATGCGGCTTACTCCTACGGCTCTTTTTTGCTTCGATTGCGGTTTCAAGCTTTACGGAGCCGATACAATTCTGATGAAGCATCTGCTTGGAAGCGAATTGGAAAAATCGCGTTCAAAAATACTGCGCGAGTATGGTTTAAACAAATCCGCGTCCTGACGCCGAACGAGTTTAACGTACCCCCCAACTACCGTTGGGCCCAAATGTCGCCATCGACGTATCGCTCGGTCGTCTGGATGAAGCAATAACCGGCGAGCAATTGGACATCGCCCGAGCTGCTCTCCAACTCCCCAACGGCTTTGACGGTGCAGACGTAGGTGTCGTGCGAGACAACACTCGGCTACCGCTCTAATGCCCGATAGTGCACACTATGGGAAATGTGAAATCGTCAATCGTGAAATCGTCAATCATGGTGATCCGAGCGGTGTGGACATTTGCGCCCCGAACTGCTGTGACCATTCGGCCGTCCGCAGAACACCTATTTCTTCGTCGTCGCCGCGTCCTGCAAGCCCTCATCTGTGGAGTGAGCCAAGTAGTCGCTTGGGCTCTTCCCAATCGGGTTCAAGTCTAATCGCCTTCTTCAGGTCGCGTGCTATGTCGTCGATGTCAGGTGGTTCAAGCGTGTCGGTGTGCGACCTCACAGTGCGAAGCAGTACTCGTGTCATGTACGCCCACAACGCTCGGAAGTAGTAGAATGTGGGTTCGTCCGGTGCTTCGGCGATAGAATCAGAGAGCTTTTCAATTGCCGCGTTGTTCTTCCCCGAAGCCCACAATTTCGAGGCAGTTGAGTAACGTAAAGCGGACTTTGCGTAGGGATCAAGCTGCTTTTCAATCACTGCTCCATTATCCAAAGTGAGTTCCGCAATATCAGCTAAAGTGCCTGCGAGCGCCGAATATCGCTCGAATGGCCTGAGAGTGGGCAAGTCGCTCCGCACGCCCAGCTGTGCTAATTCGCTTCGGCCAGTCCGCCCGAGTATGCTCACGAGATACTCTGACGCAAGATTTCGAATGTGGCGCCGCGTTTCATGATTCTCTGCAATCAGATAGAGTAGCGCGTCGGCTAGGGGCGCCCACTCCTCGCAGCTCTTAAAATCGACGACGTCAATCTTCGACAACTTCTCCGCTAGTTGCATCCGAGAGACTTCGGCTTCCGTGATGCCAAGGCGTGGAGACTGTTTTGCAGCCCATGCAAATTGCTCGTTCTTGACCACATTGTCGTCACCCGCCGCGCCGGATCGCCACAGCTCAAGTGTTTGCGCTATGTCGATGCTGAAGGTTGTTTTTAGCTCGATACAAACTTCATTCAGGAATTCGAGTGCGTCCGGCCTCGCGTCGGGCGACGCGGAAAGACACTTTCGGATAACCGCTTGCAACTTTGTTGAAGTTACACCACTAAGATTTCTTGTCCCATCGGTAACCCATCTTATCCAATTTCCTTCAGATTTTGTTCGCGCTTTCAGATTGTCAGCAGGGTGCTGACCCTGAAGCAATTCTGCTGCAATAATCCCCATTGAGAAAATGTCGCTTTTTACTGGCACTACAATTGCCTCAAAGCGTTCAGGTGCCATGTGAGTGCGGAGTGCTTTAGTACTGAGCCCTAAATCGACCCACGCATCGGCCCACCCAAGATCGGCTACACGAATGCGCCACGGATGGGCAGTGCTTGGCCAAGTCTCGCTGTCCCCCAATTGAAACTTAATGCTGAGATCGTCGTACAACAAGTTGCTCGGCTTAAGGTCGCCGTGCCCTTCAAAGCCATGCTCATACAGAAATTGTAGTCCGTTCAAGCTTTGAGCCAAGGCAATGAGTCGGTCGGCAACTTCGGCTCCCGAAGGCGGTTTGCTGGCCCATGTGTCAAGCGAGCCCGCCATACGCGGCATTCGCATGAAAGGAAGAATGACCGACTGATTTGTCTCAGTGTCTGAAAAGGTTGCCGTATCGAACCCTAGGGCTGGCAAAACATTATAAGTTGCTGGCAGCGCTAACCATAAACGAAATTCCCGTCGCAGAGTGGCGAGATCATCAACCGTCGGTAAAGTGCTTGCTTTGTTTGGATCAACGGTCTTAACGGCGAAAGCTCTTTGGAGAAATATTCGGAGACGTCGCGTTTAGAAACCAAATTAGCCCGTAGGTCCCTTTAACTGGTTCCGGTTCGACAGTGTAACCATCGTAATGCTGGTCGAGCCATTCACGAATATCCGCCAGAGCAATTGTCATTGGTCGTCGTGTCCTTCTGTCAATAAGTTCAAGTTCACAAAGGCGGCGTGTTGAAAATGTCATACATGAGTTAAAATTCGGTCGGCTTTATGTCTTCTTGTGCTCGGGGCGCTTCCAAAGGGTCGTGGCCAGCGGGAAACGGGGGGCATTGGGTCCCCGCCCGAAGCTGGCGGCATTGACTGGGACTCCTTGGGCGGTCCCTGCTAAAATGCAGCTCGAAAGGTTGATGTGGTTCGGAGCGCCCAGAGTTGAAGTCCTAGGCTCCGATATCAGATGTGGGAAAACTCTAACGTCGTCAAACCGCCATTTTAAAGGTGTCCAACTATGGCCTCGCGGCATTGATAGTAAAAAATTCTCTCCTTCTTTCAGAAGTCAAACGTTAAGAAAACAACTTGGCATTGGAAAACATATTCTTTTGCTTTTCGTTGGTCGGCTGGTAGCCGAAAAAGATTTAGCGGATTTGGTCGAAGCAACGCACAAACTGAGGCAAAAAAAATACAAGTTCCATTTGGCATTCGCCGGAGACGGTCCCTATCGTTCCACTCTGGAAAAAGAATTACCAAACGATCATTATTTCGGTTTTATCCAAGATCAAAGATTGGCCGATCTTTACGCCTCGTCAGATCTCTTTGTTTTTCCTTCAACAACCGAAACTTTTGGAAATGTGATATTAGAAGCTTTTGCCTCCGGACTACCCGTTATCGGTGTGAAAAAAGGTGGCTCAGTCGATCTTATTCACCATGGTTTTAACGGATTTTTAGCAGAGCCCCATAATTCGAAAAACTTTGCCGATCAAATCCAAACGCTCTTGGACGACCCTAAAAAAATGAAAAAGATGAGCAAAAAGGCTTTAGAAACAGCTTCCCGTTACAATTGGCCGGCCATTAATGACCGGCTGATTACTTATTACGATTGGTTAATTAAAAATAAGAAACTCAATGTTCCTCCCCCAACCATTGATCATTTTTACCAAAATCATCCCAATAAAAATCCTTTATCCGCCTCTTCCCACACAAAAGGTTTTGCCCGATAATCTCCGGCATGCAGATTTCTTCAAAAAAGATTTAAGCCGAAAGAAGCCAACCTCTGTTCGTTCCGCTACAACTGCGCTTGGTTTATTACACGAAAACACTTATCCAACGTAAAATGAGGCCATGAAACGAATCCTTCTTCTATCACTTTTAACTCTTTTGTGGGCGAATCCAGTATTGGCTCAGGATCCGGACATGCCTAATTTTAGCCTTCTGTTTCATGCTGGAGCCGACTATCCCACAGGATTCATCCAAGGCTACACAACCAGTTTTAACGGAGGTGCTTGGATGGGCGCAAGCCTCTCCAACAGAGTTGATGGTTTTTTCGGAGTAGATTATTACGACATTGTTAATGTTATATATCCTGGGTTTCCTTTACCTGTCACTCTGTTAAACGGAACCACGGTTTTACCGACGAATGACGTCTCTATCAGCATAAACACACGCTGGTATCTTTATGACAAGTGGGATAACGTCCAAAAACGATTCAATGTTGTGCCTTATTTAGTGACTGGTTTAGCCATGGATTTATTGGTCGACGTATATCCAAGAGATGTTATTGGTGGTCCCTATTATCAACAACCATTTTATAATCTTCCTGTTGATATCTTATTCGGGGCGAATCTGGGAGTAGGTCTCGACTTTCCTATTGATCACGGAAAGGACGTCATTTTTTATGGCGAAGGAATCGACCACTTCATCTTTTGGGATGGTCTATCTCAAATTTTTATCGGCCAAGCTGGAATTAAGTTTATGTTGGACACGGCTCACGTCGATCCATTTCGAAATTAATTGCCCTAATTTTTTGAGAAATGAACCTTTACGATTAAAAGAATACTCCCAGGCTGATTCCCGCCTCAAAACCACCAAAATCAAATTGCGCCGAGCGAAGTCCCGGGTATTGAGAAGGATTGATCCCATACTGCTGTGGATTATTTGGAAAATAAATCAACTGTGGTCCGTAAGGCGAGTTATAAACATCTAATTGGCCTGGTGTTCCGGGTGGAATCGTTCCATATTGTGATCCATTACCCTGAAACGCGCCTCTAAAATTATTTCCCTGCGCTAGACGGTAACCGAATTCAGGCGTCAAAACTAAACCACCGCCCAATTGACAATCCATTCCAGCCTGAACTTGACCGCCAAAGATAAGGTTTGAAAAATCGGCGTTTAAATTAGTCGCTGATGATCCCGTTCCGTTATTCAAATTATAATTCAAATCCACAGTGTAAAGGGCCATTCCAAGACCAACAAATGGTCGAAAAGGGCCTTGGAGAAAAAAATAGCGTCCATTTAACCCAAATGAAAAAACCCTATTATCAATTGTCAAAGAAGAATAGGCGCTATGATCCCCATTATCGATCGTTTCCTGAAATTGTCCTATCGATAACAAACCAAATTCGAACCCGAGTTCGACATTGGGGGTAATTTCCATCACTGGTTCTAAGGTATAGCTGAATCCCAAAGTCGGGGCTGAAGCGTTATAATTCAATGTTGGATCGACGGACTGATTTGCTTTTACAAGAGCCGCCTCCGTGTTAGTTTCCGCTAGATAATCTGAAAAATTATTCAAAACAATCTGAGAATGAAACCTCATTCCAAAAAGCGCGGCCTGACCTGAAAGTGTTTGAAGATCGGTAACTGGCGAAGCTTTTACTTGATGATCAATGCTTTTTTGATCTTCCGGAGAAAGCTGAACCATCAGTTGATCTAAATAAGATTTCAACGAATCATTCGGTTGCTTTTGATTTGCCAATGTTAGGTTCAAAACACCATTTTTCTTGTCTCCTAAGGCGTACTGGCTCATTCCAAGATAGTAAAACCCTTTCCAATCCGTTGGATTTTGTTGGATCGCTTGTTGGAAATACGGAAGCGCGGATTCATACTGTTTTTGTTGATAGAACCCAAAACCTTGATCCAAAGAATTGGTGGAGATCGGAGGCGTGGATGCCGAAACCGCTGTTAAAGCTGGGGGCAGCGCCGCTGGTGGAGCAGCGGGCAAAGAAGCGACTTTTAATTTAAGTCGATCCACAAATTGCGCCCATCGAGTGTTGGAAGGGTTAAGGGATAAAGCTTTTTGAGCGTCATTCAACGCGTTTGAATACTGACCCAAGGCCCCGTAAGAATACGCCCGCCCCTCAAGGGCTGTCATATTATTCGAATCGAGTTTTAAAGCCGTGTCAAAGGACTGAAGTGCCTGCGTATAGTTTTTCGACTGATAAAATTGAACCCCCGCTTTGTTATCATCGTTGATGGTTTGGGCGAGAACTGACCCCGTAATACATAACCCTAATCCCATCCCTAAATAAACTCGCGAAAATTTCATTCTTCCGCCGTTTCGTTATAAAATAATTCCAATCTTAGAAGGCATTTTATCGGTCCTCGTATCGTTTTAACAGGTTAATTTGCCTGATGAAAAACCCCTTTAATTGAGCAAAAAGGATTCGTGTGGGACTTACGTCAACGCTTTATCGCTTTCAAATTGATCTTTCGGATGTTGACCGCGGCATTTATCAAAACTTGGAATTTCGCGCGGCCATGCATCCATCCGAATCGATGCCTTTTTTCATCACGCGCGTCCTCGCCTTTTGCCTTAACTATGAGGAAAGTTTGGAATTTTCACCTGGAATCAGTGCGCCCGACGAACCGGCACTTCGGGTTACGGGTTTAACTGGCCAAGTAGAGCTTTGGATCGATATTGGAAATCCAACCCCTAAACGAATACACAAGGCCTCCAAAACCGGCGCTCAAATCATCCTTTACACTCATAAAGACGCGCAAATGCTCGCCCGAGAACTAAAAGAAGCAGAAGTTCATCGACTGGAAGATATCCAGCTTTATGCCATGGATCAACGATTTCTCCATCAACTGGGTGCAACATTGCAACGAGATAACCGCTGGGAAATAACCCATCACGAGGGCCAATTGTATATTGGCGTGGGCAAGGAATCTTTCCAAGCCCCAATAGCGTCAATTCCATTAACCAAATAATCACTTTTTTACCGCTACAATTAAAAGAGCGTAAAATAAAAAAATGACTCAAAAAAAATTCTCTTATTTGATACTAATCTCTTTCATTTTATTCTTGGTTTCACAAATCCAGGCACAGGATGGGTCCCCAACACCCACATCTCAAACCACTCCATCTCCTTGCTGGAATCCCCCTCTAAATGTTCCGGAAATTCCAAATCCGCAATTGGGTGATTACGCTGAAGCTTCCATCACACCTCAAGGCCCGGTCATTTATTACAATCCGGTTCTAATGAAAAAAGCTGTAGAAGCGGCGGTTTTCATTCGAGCCCATGAATATGGGCATATCCAATTCCAACACATGCAACAGGAAAGTTTTCTATCCCATAATAACGGCATGGGTCAATTATGGCTTTCACCTAAATTCGAGACCCAAGCCGACCTTTATGCCAC
Organism: candidate division FCPU426 bacterium; assembly: GCA_963849245.1. Lineage (GTDB taxonomy): Bacteria > Oederibacteriota > Muellerivitia > Muellerivitales > Muellerivitaceae > CAWKIY01. The sequence goes on from CAWKIY010000001.1 coordinate 17,822, forward strand.
CGATGTTTGCTTTAAAATTTGCCCGAACGCCCTACAAAAAGCTGTGGATTTTTTTAAAAATCAATCCGTTCTTTCTGATAAATATCATGCCCCTGGAGTCATGCGGGCCAACAATATTCTGCGTCGTTGGGCGGATCTCATCAGTGGCGATGCGCGGCCTTTCGATTATCAAGGCGTCCAAATTGACGTCGGCGGCACCCTTGTTTTGGATAAACTTCCGATTGAAATAACCCCTGAAAATCAATAAAACGTGACCTAAAACAGACCCGCTGTTTTTAGGTGCTCTAAATCTGAACAAGTCTTTAAAGAATTGTTCAAAGGATGAAGGCTTTATGGCGTTTTACCTTCCATAAAGGCCTCTTTACTCTCTTTTTTCTGGCATTCAATATGCATTAAGTAATGTCAATAGAATCAAAAGCTTAAAACTGTTTCAAAAAGGAGGGACACGATGAAAGAACTCTTATTAAAAAAGAAAAAACTGTTGGTCCTTCAAACCCTTGATGAGTTCGAGGATTTTTTGGAAAAGTTGGATCAGTCTTGGGAAAGTAAAAGCAATTCGAAGAAAAGCGCATTTAACGAGTGGGTCAATCATTACTACGAGCATTTATTGAAGGACTTAGGCCCCTCTAATGGGTCCCTGTTTTCTTAAAAGAATGAGTTTTATTGAACACTATAAATCTAACTGGTCTTTGAAGCGAAACATATCTACTTCGAGTCCTAAAATCCTAATCATTTAGCGGAATCACCATCAGACCATCGTCAAGAAAGTGCTTGTCCCTTCCCTTATCTTTGCAAGTACTGTTGCCGCACCGATAGGAGACATCAAAAAGTTTACGGGCTTTAGCTCCCTTCTCTTTTACCGCTTTACGGGAAACCTCTGATAAATCCTTGCCGCATCCGTTGCAAGAAGGCATGAAATCCTCCAACTAAATTATTTTAGGGCTGATGCTCGAGTGTTCTTTTATCTTGTCCTGGATCACTAAACTCGATCACTTTTCCCGTTTTAGCTTGTACAATCGCAAACAAAGCCTCATTCCTCCTGAGATGATTCAAATCCACCGGTTTGGGAAAAAGAAAGATCGAAAAATTCCCACTTTCGGAATTAGGAATAATTTGCCAATTCATTTTCTTGGGATTATAGCCATGTTTTACTGCCAGATTCTGAACTAGTTGAACCGCCCGCTTTTCTTCAGGACTTCCATGAGAAAAAGCCGGATCCGGAGGAATATCGGTCGAAAACGAGAACTGTTCACAACCTGAAATTAAAACCCCTGAAAAAATACCAACCACTAAAAGCAGCTTAAAGCTCATAATCTGCCCGCCTTTTTACGCCTTACCAATAAAATAAAACTCAAAACGAATACCTAGTGATTTGAAACTGAGAATTGATAAACGTCCATCGCGTCTGTGATTGCTTTATCCAAACGGTCACCCTTGTTTGATAATTGATTGTACTGATCTCGAGTCAAAGCGTGGCCCTTATTTTTTAGAAATTGTTCATTAGCTTCTTTTTTAGCTGCGTTTATTTGGACTAATAAGGATTTCGATTGGGATTGATTTAACTTATGACTAAACAAACCATTGTTGACAAAACTAATTTGATGGTCAAAACGATTAATCAGCTTATGAACAGAAAAGTGATCCGTCTGCGCCGTTAAGGACATTGGTTCCTGAGTTGCCGTTGATTGGGGTGCCCCTAGCACTGATATAGTGGTGCTTGAAAAAACAATGAAAAACATGGCAAAAAACGAGCATTTCATCGAAGTTACTTCTTTCGTTTAAAAACCTTTATCTGCCTAACTATAAAACTCCCAATAACCACTAGCCCTTAAAGCATTGTAGGAATAATAAAAATACATGCCAATTAAATTCCCAGAAGCACAAAACACTTTAGTTAAATAGTAATAAGTATTCCCAATTTTAGACCTGGGGCTAAAAAATGTTAACTTTTATGGCATCAAAAATGCGTTAAAAAAAATAAATAAAGCAGACTTGGAAAACCTTAAAGAGAGTAGAATTTAAGTGAGAAGGACTGTCATCCTTCTTTACAACGTTGATCCCCTGTAGTTTCCAACACTTTTTCATTTTACCTGCGTCCAATCGGATAACGTTATATCCATTCCATCAAAAACCATTTTATTCACCCGTTTTACGAGGAGGAAAAAATGTCGACCCAAATAAAAACCGCCAAAAAACCAATTGAAATTCTTCTCGTTGAAGACAATTTGGGAGACGTCATTTTGATGCGGGAGATCCTTCGGTTATCCCGTTTTCCAATTCACTTAAAAGTAGCACGGGATGGTGAAGAAGCCCTAGCAGTCCTTCAACAAGCTGAGGATTTTTCAGACAAAGGCAAACCCGATCTTATTCTTTTAGATTTAAGTCTTCCTCTCTTAAGTGGTCACGAAGTTCTGGCTAAAATCCGCAAAGATCCGGTTTTAAAAGATATCCCGGTACTTATCATGAGCGGCTCTAGCAGTGACGACGATCTACGCGAGGCCTATCAGCACAACGCGAACTTTTATATTGTTAAGCCCATGGATGTCGAGCATTTCGCGGTCGTCATCAGTTACATTGAAAATTTTTGGCTCGAACGGATCCCATGATGGGCAAAATTAAATCTTAAGAGAGGGGGTAGATAAATATTTATTCAAATTGCTTCGACTTAGCAATTTGTTGTCTTTTAGACAGAATGGGCTTAAAGGCAGGCTATCGGCAAACTTTTCGCCTATTAAGTGGCTACATCACTTCGACTTTCTTGAAATAAATTTATGTACATTTCCCTTTTGAGCTCAACAGGAATATAATTTGAGCAGTGGATTTTTTCATCTTTCTTGAAAAATCCGAATTGTTTAGCCTCTTCCCCCGCCGGCTGAAACCGGCTTTTCACAAAACAAATGATCGTCTTGTCGTAAATCGATCGTTGTTTAATAACCCCCCACCGTGAAAGGTCACAACCGAGTCGTAGGAGGATTCTTTACATGGAAGATCATAAAAGCGCTCTCATCATCGATACCAAGCAGGACTCCCGGCATTTACTAGCTCTTCGCCTGGAAGGTATCGGTTATAAAGTACTCACTGCGGAAACCAAAGATCAGATTGACCGCCACCTTTTAAAAGAAAAAATCGATTTAGTCATTACCGAATGGGCCCTTCCTGGCATCGAAGGCGAAGATTTAATCGCCTTGCTGGATCCCAACCAAAGAACAGTCTTTCTCTTCACTGATCACATTTTGGAGAACAAGACGGACTTTTTAAATCAAACCGGGGTAAAAGACTGCGTCCTGAAAAGAAAACGTTTTCAACTTTTAGAACTCATTGAAAACATAAACCGCAGTTCTCTTTCGTCAGCCGCTTTGACTTCCGGATTAAAAAGAATACTTTTAGTCGAAGACTCCACGGCTATCCGGCATTTCATCAAACGTGTGCTGGAAACCGAAATACCCGGTTCGGTTATTTTGGAGGCCAATAATGGCGAACAAGCTTTCAATGAAGCACTTCAGGGAAATATTGATTTCATTATCACCGATTTAGAAATGCCAGGAATCGACGGAAAAGCTTTTTTGAAAATGGTCCGTGAAGAACCCCTTTTAAAATCGAAACCCGTATTGGTATTAACCGCTTGTTCTTTGCGCGAATTAAAAGAAGCTTACAAGCAAGACACCCTGACCTCCTTTCTGATTAAACCCGCTAGTGTGTCTCAAATCATGCAAGCGCTATCACCTTTAATCGGTCAACAGCCGCTGCTTGAAAAAGCGTAATCTAATGATGGCGTCCCTTCTCCCACGAAATAAGGATAATTCGCCTAGGGAAGTCTTTTTAATCGGCCTCCTTTTCGCCGCCATTGTTTATACGCTCAAAAGCGACGTAAACGATTTGTTTTAATTCAAATAATAACCAGTTAATTAGAAACCAAGTCTCGGTCCTTAACTTGACCAGGCTCTTGCCCCTACCTATACTCGGCCCCATGGCAAAGTCCTACAATCAAATCACCGGACAAATTAATCCCGCCTTATGACCCTCACTTCCCTTCCCATTGACGCTCTTATTCCGCAAATCCTCGGGGTTTTGGAAAAAAACAATTCAGCCGTTGTCGTTGCCCAACCCGGCGCGGGTAAAACCACCCGGGTGCCTCCGGCCCTGCTTGCCTCCTCTTTCGCCCTAGGAAAAGAAATCTGGGTTTTGCAGCCCCGGCGCTTAGCCGCAAAAATGGCCGCTATGCGTGTGGCTGAAGAATTGGGCGAAGCCCCCGGTAAAAGGGTCGGCTACCAATTTCGTTTCGAAAAATGCCTTGGGCCCGAAACCCGTCTGAGATTCTTAACCGACGGCATGCTGCTGCCTCTCGCCCAAGCGGACCCTACTCTGGCTTCTGTGGCCGCGGTCATTTTGGATGAATTTCACGAACGCAGCCTCGAACTGGAATTAGGCTTAGCCTGGCTTCGCCGTCTCCAACTGGGTTCCCGGCCCGACTTACGGCTGTTAGTCATGAGCGCCACTTTAGATTCCCAGGCCCTTTCGGATTATCTCTCCGGCTGTCAGGTCTTTAAAAGCGAAGGACGTACTTTTCCTGTCACGGTGGAATATCTTCCATTACCCGAACAGCCGGACCTGAGCCTCAAAGTGCGCTCCGCGGTCCGTCAGCTCGCGGTCAAGGCCCCCGGCACAACCCTGGTTTTTCTTCCCGGCCTCCCTGAAATTAAACGCTGTCAAAACATCTTGGCTCAGGAACCTTTTGAAGTTCACGCTCTTTATGGCGGTCTCCCCGTGGAAGAACAGCAGAGGGTTCTCAATCCCACCCGCAGCAACAAAGTTATTCTTAGCACGAATGTGGCTGAAACGTCCCTGACCGTCCCCGGGGTCACCGCGGTGGTGGACGCAGGGCTCACCCGGCAATCCCGTGTTTCCAGTTGGTCCGGACTCAACAGTCTGGTCACTATCCCGGCCAGCCAAGCCTCTTCCGCCCAAAGGACCGGCCGGGCCGGACGTTTGCAGGCGGGACTTTGTCTTCGACTCTTTACCAAATATGATTTTGAGCACCGGGCGGCCTTTGACCTGCCGGAACTTTTACGCGCCGACCTATCCCGCAGTGTGCTGGACCTGCTGAGTCTGGGTGTGGACAGCATCGAAGCCTTCCCTTGGTTTTTAAAACCTTCTCCCGGCGCGCTGGACGCTGCCCATCTTTTATTGAGGCGCCTTGGCGCGCTCAACCCGAAAAATCAACTGACTGAAACAGGCAAGCAAATGGCCCGACTGCCCGTGCCGCCAAGATTGGCGAAATTACTAATGGAAATCAAAACTCTCGCTCCCAATGACCCGGAAACTCTCCGTGAAGCCTGCCAGCTTGCCGCTTTTATCAGTGAGGAGAGGACTGGGTCCGAGGACTTGTTAGATGAACTTCGAAAATACCAGCCCGGGTTCGAGGCTTCCCGTCTTGAAGACAAGCTAAACTGGCTGATGGAATTGGGCCGCGGTTCGGCAGGAAAGAAAAACAAGTCAGCGGATCAAGGCCTTCTAGCTAAAGGATTGCTCTGCGCCTTTCCCGACCGGGTCGCCCGAATCAGACCTACCGACGCCATGGGTGCCCGCCACCAGGGGCCGCCCAAAAAAGAACTTTTGCTTTGCGCTGGCGGCAGCGCGGTCGCGAGCGACAGCGCCTTCACCCGGGAACATGAATATTTTGTTGTTGTGGAGGCGCAGGAAATTACCCAAGGTGTCCATGGCCGGCTAGGTGAAGGCGCCAGGGCCCAATCCAAAGTAAGGTCCATGTGTCCCATTGAGGTGGACTGGCTTCTCGATCTTTTTCCCGGCGATTTAGTGGAGGAACAAACTTGCGAATGGAATAGCAAAGCCCAAAGGGTGGAAGGCTTTAAACGTCTCAAGTACGATCAATTAGTTTTAGATGAAAAAACCCTGTCCGTCAAAGACTTCGGACCTGAAGCTGAGTCGCTTTTATTAAAACAAGCCTTATCCGCGGGTCCCGTCTCTTATTGCGATCCGGAAGAATTAGCTAATTTTTTAAACCAGTTAAGTTTTGTGAGTGAAAGAACAAAAGAATTCCCAGCCCTTTCAGAAGAAACCGTACAAAAAACTTTAAAAGAACTTTGCAAAGGCTGCCGCAGCCTCGAGGATTTAAAATCAGCGGGACTGGTCAGAACCCTCAAAAGCCACCTCTCTTCGAAAGATCAAGCGCTGCTCGAACGCCTCGCGCCGCAGCAATTACCCCTTCCTGGCGGCCGCAAATTAACCATTCATTACGAATCGGGAAAACCACCCTGGGGTGAATCCCGCCTTCAGGATTTTTTGGGCATGAATAATGGCCCTGCTGTAGGCGGGGGCGAAGTACCTGTCGTATTGCACCTTCTTTCCCCCGGACATAAACCCGTTCAGATCACCAGTGACTTGGCTGGATTCTGGCAAAAGCATTACCCCCAAATCCGTAAAGAGCTCATGCGCCGCTATCCCCGCCATAAATGGCCGGAAAACCCTATTTAATAGGGTCTTTTCATGCTCTTCACCCTCCTCTCAAAAACAAATGATCCAAAGAATATTTTCTGACAAACATTATTTTCTGACTTAAGCCAACAAATCCCCATTTAAAGGACTATCCTAGATCTATAACAAACGAATAAGGCTGTATTGGAAAGGATGTCAGACACATGGAAATTAACACAAAAGATTTGGGGAAAATTGTCGAACTACCCGTAAAGCCTGAATGGGGTATGGGCATCATCGGAAAAATGGATATGCGTTTCGCCTATATAATTTTTGATAAGTCCGACGATGGACTCGCCAAAAAGTTCTACCTCAATGAAAATCCATTGAAGCTGGCCGCTAATCAAGACGAGCCGGCCCTCGTTAAAAAAGCCCGTTTCAAAAACCGAAAAATCAAAATTAAACCTAAAGCCGTCATCGAAGAAACAATTTCATAAATCATTGAGCACTCTTTCCTCCCTCCCGTAAAACGAGAGGGAGCTTTTTCTTTATTCTCCCTTCCTTCCCGCCGTCAGAAATTTAACCTCAAAAACATTATCAACTTATGCGAAAATGTTTTGCCTATAGTCGGCGGACATCTTCTGTGGATGGAAACAAGTGATGACTAAAAAAACCGCTTTTGTTACCGGCGCGGCTGGATTCTTTGGCGCGAATCTGGTCCGGGAACTCCTCTCGCAAAATTGGAAAGTTATCGCTTTTCATCGGTCCAGCTCCGATCTTTGGCGGTTAAAAGGACTCGATATCGTTTTAAAAGAGGGTTCTTTTTTCGATCAAGATTCGTTGGAATCAGCCCTGCCCGATCAGGCAGACGCCGTCTTTCACACCGCCGCTAAAGTTAGTTTTTGGCGGGGGAACAACGCTTCCCTTCAACGGGACAATGTCGAAGCGACCCAAGCGATAATTAAAGCGGCCCTCAAGCGAAAAGCCAAACGCTTCATTCACACCTCCACCGTAGGGGTCTATGGTTTTTCTCACCCTCTCATTGATGAAAGTTTTCCCAAAGAAGGCCTGCACTCATTTGTGGGTTATCTCAAAACCAAAACCCTGGCCGAAATTGAAATTTTAAAAGCAGTTGAGAAAGGCCTTGATGCGGTCATCTTAAATCCCGCCACCATCCTGGGTCCTCTGGACCGGGATCATTGGGGTGAATCCATGCGTAAGGTCAAAGAAGGGAAAATGCCCGGAGCGCCTCCCGGCGCCGCCTCTTTTGTACACGCGGTTGAAGCGGCCAAAGCCCATGTGGCGGCGGTTGAGCGCGGAAAGAAAGGCGAGAATTATATTTTAGCGGGAACAAACGCGACTTACGTAGAAGTCTTTCGTGTTATCGAGGAGATTTTCGGATTAAAACCCAAGATAAAACGCATCCCCAAAATTCCGCTGCAGATTTTCGCCCTGCTTTCCCAACTCGCGTCCCCGTTCATCCGAAAAGAACCATCGGTGACTCCTGAAGTTTTAACAGTTCTGGCCGACAATGTTTTCCAAGACTCGAAAAAGGCCAAAAATGAGCTGGGTCTAAAAGCCAGGCCCCTGAAAGAAATGCTTCTGGATTGCTGGAATAGTCTGCCCCCATCAACAACTTAAATTGAGAACAAGAAACGGCTCTTTCTGAAGTAAACACTGGAGTGCTTAGGTTGATACCTAAGCACTCTCCTTTCAGCAAAGCGTCATTTTAATTAAAAAGAAGGATTTACTTTTTAAATCTCAAATATTCGATCTTAGGTTTTAAAACCTCTTCGGATCGACTTTCAGCTATTTTCATCAAAATTTCCGAATAGCTCGCGATAGCATGATCTGAAATAAGAGTCTTGAAAGCCAAGGTAAAGACAGCCCTTAGCTGCACTCCTATTCTTATGAAAACCGCCGCGCTCCCTGGAATAATTTCGTTCAAATCATTGATAAAACGAATATCCCCAATTTGGCTGTAACCAAAACAAAAAGGCGGAAGGGCCGGAACAACATCATTTGAATGCACAACCCGGTAAACCGGGACTTTATAAAAATAAATCACTTCTTTTAAATCGCAGATTCGAGGAGATCCGAAAGTATAACAAGCGCCAAAACGGTCCGTGTTCGGCAAATTAATTGCCGCCATAATCGCTATAGCCCCGCCCAAACTATGGCCGCAGAGATAAATCGGAACTCTCATCTTTTTTAAAGCTCTCATTATTTCATTTTCCATGGATTTAAAAGCCGTATAAAATCCGTCGTGAAATTCCCCCGGGCCTTTTTTATAAAACCAAAAGTTCAAATCAGTCTTCACCGTTCCCCATTCGCTCGGCACCGTCCCTTTAAAGGCTAAAACAGCGAATCCATGTTTTGCCGAAACCGCCAAATAGCCCGCGTTTTGCTCAGTTCCCTTAAAACATTGAATTAATTTAAAATCGCCCTCGGCTAATCCCGCCCGGAGCTTTTTCTCATCCTCTAAATAGGCTAATTCCGCGCATTGGGACATAATCCAGGAAGTCCGGTCCGAATAGGCCGCCCGAGCGATCGGCGCTTTCAGAAGTTTTAGATCGCTGAAAAATTGATTGAAAGTCGGCATAAGTTGAGTTTTCCTTTCAAACTCTTCAATTAGAAACCTATTTTGATCCTAACTAGAATTAGCTATTTGAAGAAGACTTCACCAAAAATTAAAGCACGAGCGTGAATAGGCTGGAGTAACGAAAACTTTCGAGTGCTTCGGGGGATTATCGGGGTTTGCTGGCCTGTTGGCGGAGTTTTTCAGACAAAAGATAACGGCTTAAGCGATCCATGCCATCCCGGTCCAAAGCCAGTATCAAAACTCCCGCGTTATACATGGTCTTTCCCAACTCGAAAAAGGAACTGGATCTTTTCACTTCGGCGAGAAAAGTCACCGGAACTTTATATTGGGGAAGTTGAAGGGATATTTCCACATGTTCCCCCAAGGCAAAGGGATGTTCGCCTGAAATAGCCAATCCCCCCTCGGAGATATCCTTGGTGACCGCGTGATAAACGTTAAATTTCTGGGATAAATCAGGTAAATGTTCGGCCGTCGTTTGGCTGTAGCGAGGTTGATCTAACGCTCCCATTTTTTCAGCGGCGTCCAGAACCCGATAGGATACCCTTAAAGTGGCCGATACGCGTTCTTGACGACGTTGTTCCATCCAACCATTTTGAACAGCCATTTAAAATCCTCCGGCGAATCCACGTCTTTTCTGTTAAAACTTACCCAATTTTATCGCAGATAGATTCAAACAGGGTAAAAAAGGATTTAACCATTTCTCAAGAAACCGGGCCAAAAACCGCTTTCTTAACTTTGAGATTCGATTTGGGCCATTTGATCCTTGGCCATATGCATCATGTCACGGGCGAGGTCGGCGATACGGGGAAAACTGCGAATCTCTTTACTGGCTAAAGCCTGCTCATAAAATCGGCGCGCTTCTTTAAACAATCCCTGCCGGCGATTCAGCTCACCGATTAAATAAAAAACCCCGGGTTCTCCCAAATTTTCCGGTAGATCCGAACCTTTCTCTAAAAACTCAAGATAAGCCTGCGCCGCTTGACCCATCGCTGCCTTCTCTTTGGCGTCTTCTTTCATCATGCGATACAGCCAAACCAGATGTAAATAAAGGCCCGCTAGAATGCCCAAGTTTCCGTAAGACCTCATCTTCATGAAAGCGATGGCTAATTCATGCCGTTTAATCGCAACTTCAGGGGTGCTGGGGCCTAAACCAAAAATATCAGGTTTTTTACGGTCCGACTGCTTCAATTGGCGGCTGGCTTCCATGACTTTAGGCTCAGCCTGAGCCCGAATAGAGTCAAAATCTTTGTTGAGCGCGGCGAAAGTGCATTGCGGACAAACCGTTATCGCGTAAATATAGGGGCATTCGCCATCGTAAATTCCGCCAAAGTCACTTTCTTTTTCCTTCATCTTGATAGCCGAGGACCGTAAACGAGTAGTTTCAAACTCCGAACCGCAAAAAGGGCATTTTAACTTTTTATTCCAAAGCGGATTACTCATGAAACTACCTTCCCTTTCGTTGGTTCAACCGTAGCTTTTCCCTAAACCCTTTAAAACCGGCAGAATTATATAACATCTCAGGGATTTCTTGGGAACCAGGAGATTTTCCTTAAAAAGCTTTCTCATTTCACGATAAGGAAGTAGGCTCGCCCATCTCAGGTTTATTTAAAAGCACCCTAAAATATTTAATAAAAGCCGTATGCTGCCGATACATAAACTCAAAAAGGGCGTCATGAAGGCTGGTATTCTTCTCACTTCCTAAACGCCGTAATAGATCGGTCACGCAAAAATAACGAGGTCCCGGCCCCTTCGGATCTTCATGGCTAATCCAATGAATTTGCAGTTCCTCAACGATTCCCATTATTTTCAGGCAGAGTTCCATCCTTTCGGCGCCATCGCGAATCATGATCCATTCGGGACTTCGGAGGTTTTCCACCACATAATCATCCACAATATCCTGGCTGTCGAAGACATCAATTTCATTGGCAATAAAATCTTCCTTCATAGTTTGAGCCAAATTACAGGCATTGAGGGCGAGAACTAAATTCAACAACTCATCTCTTTCCACATTGGAAATCTGGATTTCCTTGAACAAGGCCGCGCTTTCTCTCAATCCGGTCACCTGAATCAGGCTTTTGGCCACTTTAAGACTGGCTCCCTCGAAAAAAGTAAACATGGAACTATTCACTCCCAAATCGTTTTACCTTGAGCGCGCGCGGCTATGCCTTGGTGTTCGATCAATAGTTTACCCAGAACCTCGGACTGAGCTATATCAAAATTAAAAAGAGCCGAGTTATTTTAAAAAGATAAAAAATTAAGAGAACACGATTGAACTGGACCGATTCGCCCGTCCACGTTAGGGTCGATAACGACGAACTTTCCTAAATCGGGATAAAATAAATCCACTTGCGACACTTATTACGCCCGCAATACCAAAAACATTCCATGTCATGCCCCTAAAACTGTCAAAAGACGTTCAAGTTCCACCTTCAGACGCCTCTTAACAACCGCTCATCACAAAAATCTACCAAGACCAAAGTTCTAATGCGGAAAGCTCACGCCAATGAGAAAGTCCTCAATTCCCTTGTTTTTCTAACACCCCAACCCTTAAGTCATTATTCTTCCGAATTGTTTCTTCTTTTGAATCTTTCCTTTTTCTTATAGCACTGTGATTCCTATCGATTAATTCATACTCCTAAAAAAATCACGCCGATTCCGCCGTTTTTGCATTTAAAGCGGTTTTTTTTAAAAGATTAATCACATGAAGCGTTCACAATACGTTTGTCAAAAACGCTCGAACTTGAAAAAAACAGGTCATTTCGTGCCTATTTCTTCGGTTTCTAAAAACATTCGAAATGGGTTTTAAGGCTTTTAAAAGCAGAAAAATCGTGAGGTCATGCGATCTCGGATGTATCCCAATCCAAGCAGTTCTTGAATTCGGATATTTCCCTTATAAACAAATGGTTTTAAGAATAGTTAAAGTAATACTTGATGTAATTTTCATCTTCAAAAGGCCGCAAAACGGGTCCAAAAATTCCTTCCACTAAAACAAAACAGCTTGGCTTAAATAAAAAAGGCCGCAAGGGCCTTAATGCCCTTGCGGCCTTCTCGAGTTTAAGACAGTCCGTCTTACCCACTGGAACTTCCCTCTCCCCTTAAAGCCAAACGAAAATCTTTCCCTTGCTGAAGGTTTGGCTTAAACCCTCGTCAGTTTCAATCACATAAGAATAGATACCGCTCGCGACCGCCTGGTTAGTTTGACTACGGGCCTGCCAAGTAAGGGTATTCAAACCCGTTTGGCCTTGCGTCGTGGACTGGTACATTTTCTCGCCAATAGAAGAATAAATCGTCCATTGGACATTAGCCGTCCGGGCAAGCGTCAACAGCAACTTAACTGGTTTTCCACCGTGGGCAACATGCGGCACCGTCACCACCGATAACACAAGCGGATCGGAGTCCGCCACAGGGATCGTCACCACCGGCGTGGGTGTCGGAGTTGGAGTCAGGTTAAAAAGACTCGCCAATATGCCCGGACCCTTGATCACCGCCGCCGACAAAAGTCCCTGCGTCGGCGTTGCCGTCGGTCCACAATTGAAAAAGGCCGACGAGGCAAAGGGACAAGTCGGCGTGGGAGTGGCGAACCCCCGAACAGTCGGTGAAATTGTAGGCGTAGCCGTCGCGCTCACCGTTAAAGTCTCTGTCGGCGTCGTCATTGAAGCCCCGCACTCATTGGCATAAATGGAATAAACAATGGTATTCAATTCATTGGCTGGAAAAGTTCCCGGTAAATTCCCGATAGGAGGCGCAAAAGGACTGATCACGCCTGAATTAGGCGTTCCCGGATCACCCGTAACCCAAGGCGATCCTGACGCGGTCACCACCAGCCAATACTTCCCCGCCGTCAACAAGGTGGAAGGCACTGGCGCGGTTATCCATTGCTGATTTCCTTTCAAACCTGAATAGTTTTCAGGCTGGGATTGCGCCAACAAGTTCCCTGGGGTCCCTTGATTATCCTTGTAGATCCCCAATTGAACCTGGCCATTCCCAAAATTAGTTTCAATATTCACCGAAAGGCTGACCACTATCCCGGCCGGAAGGGTGAAAACACTACCCAGAACCGTGTTGAACCCATCGGGATAGACATCCTTCCCCGCCACGGCTTTTCCCGCTGAAACCGTCGAACAAGTGGGCGTGGGTGTAGCTGTGGGAGTGGCCGTAGCCCCCAGGAGTGGAACTTGTCCCAAGATCAAGGTCCCATCCTGGTAAACGGTCAATTGGCTTCCCGTGGTAACCGCGAAAAGACCACAATTAGATAACACGTTCTGGGCGAAATTGGCCACCGACCCGATCGTAATTTTGCTTCCCGCCGGTAAAGTACCACCGTTGAACTTAAAAGAAAGGTATTGAATGGAACTGCCCGGCGCGAGCGCGCCCGAGGAAGTCAGGATCAGTCCTCCCCTGCCATTATCCCTTCTCCCCGTATCACCCACTTCCCTGCCCTGGATCCAAGCGCGGATGTCGGGTGTACTTTGGCAGTTCGAGTCAAACCAATAGCGCACCTCAATCCCGCTCAAATCCAGCTGGGTCGACTGGTTGTTGGTAAGATTGAACCGAATTCCAATAATATTACCTATTTGGTTGATTACATTACCCACCAAGCCGGCACCGACCTGAGATCCCCCGATGGCGGAAGAGGAACAACCGGTCATGTAGAGGGAAACCTGCTGTGAAGCAACGATAGTTCCAGCCGGGTAGGTTAACGGAGCCGAACCAAAAACCACTCCGCTGCTCACGTAAGCCAAGTTGCCGCTACCGGCGTTTTCGTTGACAGCAGTTGCCATTCCTCCATCGCCATCGTCCACCTGGACAGCCGCCCAATAAACCCCAGCAGAAAGGCTTGTCCAGGGAAAAGCCGCCGTATTCCAACTGTTGGAGGTGGCTTGTTGAAAACCGGATTGAGCTATCAGCGCACCCGGGTAGCCGCTTCCATTGTCGGCGTAAATCGACAAAATAAATTCATGGGGCGGAGTACTTCCCGAATAAGTAACGTCTCCAATGTAAAGGGATAAACTTTCCACGTTCATAGGCCCTGAAAGGGTGACGGCGTTTGCGTACATACGGGCATTATCCACATGGCCCGTCACGGAGCCAATTCCAGCGTAACCAGCGGTAACTGGCGCGGTGCAAACCGGGGTAAAGCTCGGTGTGGGCGTTGGCGGCCCTTGGGTACAGCTAGTTGACCAGACATCGTTTAGCAAGACGCTAGAATCCCCCCCGATCACCCACAGTTGGTTCTGGAAAACCAGGTCCCCGCCATTGGACCGGGCTGGGAAAGGCGGCACCCCGGGAGCCGGAGTCCAAGTTTTTCCGTCAGTCGACGACCAGACGTCGTTGAAACGCGCTGTTCCCTGGGAGCCGCCAATGATCCAAAGCTTTCCGCCGAAAGAAAGTCCCGCGAAATTGTTGCGGGGAGTGAAGCCCGTGTTGGCGGTTACCAGGTTCCAGTTAACCCCATCCGGACTGGACCACACCCGGTTGGGATCGGTGCTGGAGGATCCTCCCCCCATCACAAAGAGCTGGTTGTTCAACACGCCGGCGGCGACAACACCATGGGGCAGGAAGCCCACGTTGTTGGCTTCCTGTAGCCAGTGGATGCCGTCAAAGGAAGACCATACATCGTCATAACCGCCTCCACCAATAACCCACATTTGGTTGTTGAAAACGGCCGAGCCGAATCCCGCCCGGGCCGGAAAATTAGCGTGCGTTGAGGCCAACGCCCAGTTTTGGCCGTCATAGGAAGACCAAACATCGTTATAAAGGGAAACGGGATTGGACAGAGCGTTAAATCCGCCCACTACCCACAAACGTTGGCCCAAACCGTCACCAGGATCAAAAGCCAGGAGACCAAACTGCTCACGGGCAGCGAAAGGCGGAAGACCAGCTTGATTCCAATCCTTCCCATTGCCCGAATACCAAACATCATTGTTATCTCTGGGAGTAATGGAACCACTTCCGGTATGACCGCCTATCACCCACATCTGGTTGTTGAAAACCGCGGACCCGAACCAAGTCCGAGATTCAAATTGCGCCGCCGGGGTAATGGGGTTCCATACCGCGCCCGTTGGGACACAGACAAAGGTGGGCGTAGGAGTGGGCGGGCGATTGGCGTTCAAGACCCCGCCGATATCCAAGGTCCAGGCTCCACGTCCAAAAGTCGACGCCACCAACTGCCGGGTTACAGGTGAAATTTTAACTTGAAGAATAGGGGCATTGGGTAGCGCGGTTCCAACTGTCTGCCAGCCTTCTCCGACTGTTCCTCCGTCGGTGGCCAGGAACACTCCCACATCGGCGGCTATATAGATACTTCCCGGATTTTGCGGATCAATCGTAATCCAGTTGACGGGTATATTGGGAAGGGTGCCTGAAATATTGATCCAAGTGGTACCCCCATCCGTGCTCTTGTAAATTTTCTGCCCTTCGTAAAACCCTTCGACGACCACGTAAACCGTGTTGGGATCACCGGGGTTGACCGCGATATGACCTAAGGGCAAAGAAAGCCCGGCTGGATTGATGGAGGACCAAGTGGGACTGGCGCTAGTGGCATTCGTGGTCTTATGGATCGCCTGGCCCTCAGTCAAGTAAATGGTGTTCACATCGCTGGAAGCCGGTGCCAGGAAATTGATGGGGTTTGAGAAAGTAGGACTTATAGCGTTCCAACCGGCGCCTGGTGAAGGAGGGTTGACCGGGCCCATCATCACTTGCGTGCCGCCCGCGATCATGGATCCAGGAGCTTGCGGAACCATCTCTATAGGCGGAACACCGCCGACAATGGGATTCAAGATCGTCACGGCCTTCTGGATCGAGGAATCATATCGTTCAACGTCTCCAAAAGTTGTATTTCCATAATAAATACCCTGATTTTGAGGATCCGCCAAAGTATAAAAACCATCTCCGCCAAAGGCTTCTTTCCAACTAAGGCCGCTTCCAGAATTAACATCGTTTCCGTTATCTTGGGATCCACCAATCAGAAGGCCCGCTGTTTTCAAGTCCGGGCTGACGCTGTAAAACTGGATTGTATTCAGGGTGTCGTTCAGTTCATTGAGAGGTTTTCCTAAGTTAGTCGTGTAATAGAGCCCCCCATCATTGGCTATGTAATAACCCGTATTGCTAAAAAGACCAAAAGCATGTTGGTCGCCATGAATCGGGGTAACATCGGTCCAACTAGTACTCATACCATTGACGTTGTTGGTCATAAAAAGAACAACCCCACCGATGATCAAATCGTTGGAACCCGGGGGCGCCAGCATGCACAGGTCATACTCCAACTGCCCGCCCAGCACATCTCCACCACCAGGGGGGACCGCGATGGGGGTCCAGGTGTTCCCGCCATCGACGGATTGAACCAATCCGGTATCTTGAGGCGTAGGTTGGGAAAGGGCTCCCCCAATCGTGATCAAGGCGTAAAGAATCCCGTTTCGCGTCGCCAAACTGGCGCGGTTAAAAAACGCGCCGGCGTTATAAGTCAGCGGAAAAGTAACAGCGGTCCAGGTGTGCCCCTTGTCCGTGGAGGCATAAATACCATTTCCATAAACCGCGGCGAAATAAGTATTACGGGTCGTATCATAAACCATGTCATTCACGGTCGCGCCCGCCAAGCTGGACGATTGAGTCCAAGTGTTTCCGCCGTCTGAGGAATAGAAAACACCGGGTGAAACGCTCAAAGGCTGGAGAGAACCAGGCCGAATAGCGGCGCTGAAAGAGCCCTCCGTGGTACTGGCCACGATATCTTGGGAGTTAGTGGTATCCACGATGATTTTCGAAAAGGAAAGTCCAAATAAGGAAACTGTGCCGTTAGGTCCGGTCGCGGTGGTAACAGGTGGATTCCAGGTATTCCCCCCATCCGTTGACTTCAAAAACCCGATTCCATAGTAAGTATCATTGATGCCGCCATTAGCCTCCCCCGTACCGACATAAACATTAGCGGGGTTGGAACTGCTGTCCAAGGCAATGGCACCCACTACCAAACTTTCGGTTTGGTCGCTAATGGGCGCGAACGTAGCCGCATTACTCAAAGCGTTCGTGGATTTCCATACTCCGCCGCTGGCAGCGCCATAATAAACCGTATTGCCACTGGGATCGTTTTTCAGGTCCACCGCGATAGCCGTTCCCCGTCCCGAGTAAACGGTTGAACCTTGCAGACCCTGGGGTCCCGCCGCGTTCCAGGAACCAAACGTAAAGTTGGCCGTGACCAAAGCGGGTGACGCGTTGGCATGCGCAAGCGTGGATCGGGAGGGTCCAATCGCTTTCGGCATGGTTTTTACTTTTTGGCGGGCCTGAAAAAAAAGTTCTGCGGGATTACGTCCCTTTAACCCCTGTTGGCGGGGACGGGTGAACCATTGTTCCCTTTTCTGGATATCTTCATGGCCTTCTTTTTCCTCATCCTTGTCCAGTCCGGCGGACCTTGAGGTGGTTCCCAAGAGCACAAAACAGCAAAATAAAAAAGCGCTTCCCGAAATAATCCCCCAAAAAATGTTCCGCCGAGTCATACGCCTTCCTTTTGATCGATAACCGATCGTTGTTCAAGATAAATGGGTCTTTAGATGAGTGTTTGAATTTAGTACTTTTATTCCCTAGCCGAAATAAAAAAAACCATTCCGGAAGGAATTCCTTTTCCCTGGAGAAAACCAAACTAAAACTTGTTCTAAAAATCGTTACAAGGATGAATTCAAACAAGTTTTGCGCCTAAGCTCGTAAAAGACTGACTTCCATTGACCAAGCCTATTTCACAACAAGGTAGGATTTGGAGGATTAAAATCACTGGGTAAAGATCGGATAACCATTTTTATTCGTCGTAGTTATACGAAAGACAAGTTTTCGAAAAAAAAGCCGATGCGTTTGACCGCATCGGCTTTAGCACATACCATTTTCGCTTTCTATTTACAGCTTTAACCATGGGTTCTATTAACGAAATAAAAACAGCCAAAGTTGATCAACTTCACTTCTTTCTTCAATAAAAACAGCCTTTTAAAACATCGCCTGCAGGCCGCCTTCAAAATACCGCCCGGGCAGATTGATACCCTGGAACGAAGCCATCGGAGAGTTCAGTAAATTTTGCACACTGATAAAACCCTTCAAATGTTCCGAAATGGTGTATTTGGCATTCGTACTTAAATCCCAATAATTCGCTGGAAACACCGGGATACCGTTATTCTGATAAAAATCCGTCAGATATTGAAGTGCTACAGGATAACGTTCCACATAGCGGGCCGTCATATCGAGGGACCACTGCTTTTCTGGTTTTACTTCCATGCCCATCACGAACTTAAAGTGCATCCGGCCCTGGATAGGATTTCCATTCTGGTCGGTGGCGCTAATCCAAGTAGCGGAGACAAAAGGATACAGCAAGTCATTCAAGCGGTATTTAACGCTGTCTTCCGTTCCGGCAAAAAGCGCGTGGTCGATATTTTGGTAGGTCCAGATACCGCCCGGGTTCAAATAAGGATTGATCAGATTCTGGTAATAGTTGAGAAATCCAGTCAACTGAATCAAGCACTGCCCCAGGGTAATGTCCGTCCCTAATTCGGAGTCCAGCGATTGCTCCGGCACTAGATTGGGATTCCCCATCGTCCCATTGAAAGCACTAAAGAAAGGAGAATTTTCCATTTGCGCCAGCAGATTGGGAGGAATGTTAAAGCCCGGGCCATTCCAAATAGTGGGAGGTAAATAAAGCTCATCGAAAGTCGGCACCTTGGTTCCCTGGCCGGCGCTCAAGTGGATCTGCCAGTCCTTCGTAGCGTCAAAAATCAAGGTTCCTGTTGGACTATCCTTCAAGCCGTAATCGCTGTAATCATCCAGGTGGTTGGCCAGGTCCAGGTGCAGCGAATCGGTCAGTTTTAAAGTTCCCTGGAATACTCCCGATACGACCCGGCGCAAAGGGTTGCCGTAGAGATCGCTCCACATTTCCTCATTCCTGGCTTCCAGACCGAAACTCAAGTGGGGAAACAAATCTCCCGCTGGGCCGGAAACATAGACCTGCCCGCCGTAATCCAGATATTGATTGAGATAAGAATTGTAAACGCCGGAGGTTGGATCCTGGCCAATGGGGTTAGAACGGATCACGTTCGAGTAATTGCCGAAGAAAGAAGGGACTATCTGCCAATCCCCGCCCAAAGGATGGGTATCCTTGAAAGAACTTTGCACACCCCAGGCGTCCTGCCTCCCGTCCAAATCATACTGGTCTGTCCCGGCCGCGACCACATTGTCCGCGTCCGGAGCGCTGCCAATCTGGCGGAAAAAGCTGCTCGAAAGAACAGCCTTGTCATTACCCATGGACCAAGAAGCCGCGTGACTGATATCCCAATGGACCTCATCGGTAAAGCCGTAGACCGTGCCATTATTCAGCGTCACAGGCGCGAGATAGCCATCGGTGGTGTACCAACTGCCGCTCAAAACATTCTGGATCCCGCCGATATTAAACGTTGGTAAGGAAGCCTGGAACTGGTAGCTGTTGAAGTCTCCCCCGCTCACCTGCAGGTTCAAGGGGTTATTCCCCGGCTGTTTCGTGATGATGTTGATAACGCCGCCTAGGGCGTCTGGGCCATAAGCTAGAGCCTGGGCCCCTTCCAGCACATCCACCCTTTCGATATCTTCTGTGGGAATACTCCCCAAATTGAAACTCTCGGGCACTCTTTGGCCGTTCACCAAAATCACCGTCTCCCGGAAAGACTGGCCTCGAATGGCCAATACGCTCCAGGTTTTACCCATTCCTTCTCCCTGGGTTTCCAAACCCGATTCCTCGTCCAGGCTAGCGCTTAAATCCCCGGTGTTATGGACGTCGTCGACTCTCTCCCCGGAAATTTCCTTCCGAGCGATGCCTACCCGCTCCCCATAAACCTCAACTTCCTCAAGGGCGGACAGTATCTTATCGGAAGAAGGGGTAGAGACAGCGGCTTGCGTCGCGGCCGGAGTCGGGCTTGTGGTTGGGGCTTCATCTGCCCAACCCAAGGATGTAGCGGCCAAAATAACGAAGGTCAAAAACCACTTTGATCGGATTAACATTAAAAAGCTCCTTGAGAAAAATGGCACTACAATCCAGCAACCCAGCTCGACTCGAAAAGTACATTTCTGCAAAATGTTTGAATTAAAACCGCTCCTCAAACAGGACTGAATACAGATGTAAAACCTGCTCTGACAAGTCACTAGTACCCCGCGCTGTACTATAGCGAGTTGCCCAATCAGGCCAGCCACATGGTTCAAAGCGCTTTCATAAACTTTTATTAGATTCTACTCGGCTTTCAAGACGAAAATTTTTAATCAACAGTTTTCAATAAAACGGCAAACAATAATGGAATCCATGCAGTTTTGCCTTTAGATTATTTATACGATTTTCTCTTTTTCAACCAAAACTAGACTTTGATCCAACTAAAACAATTAAAAACCAGGCGGCCATTATTCCGGTACTAACTTAGAGTCGGCTGGCGGCTTTTTATTCCCCAAATGAAACAAAAAAGAATATCAGAGAAAGGCCTTTTCCCTAATTCAATCCAGAAGACTATCCAACCTAACACCTCTTACGAAAATCGGTACAAGCTTGAAAAGCGATCCCATTCCTGAAATCCTTATCCTTCAAACTCATTCTCTGAATTTTTACACGGGCTAAAACCGCTGGGTAAAAGCCAAGCCCGGCTGGTTGGTATTGGGCAGAAACATCAAAGACAGGTTTTTATCCTGCTGTACCACATAGTTGTAACGGTTGATAGCGTTGTTGCTGGCGTCAAACTGGTCAAATACCAACAACATACCCGTGACCCATCCTACGGTTCCCACGCCCAGGATAATAAAAAGGGGTCCTAGGTTTATATCTTGATCCCCCAATCCATTCGTTGAGTTTTTTGGAGGGATATCCAGTAATAAGCCAACTGGAGACAAGCAACTTACCACCACTCCTCCCCATAAAAGGCCATACCCCCAGGCCTCCTTGTCCATGGCGGAGTGGATCATTTGGCTCGCCTGGGCGTCCCCCAATGGATCAATCACCGCTGCCATTTGTTGGCTGCTTAGCATTTGAATTCCATCGTGATACCAACCATGATCCCTCCATGCATCATGTAATTCGAAGGGAGTAAATTGGGATTTGACCGAAGCGGTTGATTTGGGTTGCGAGTCAGTGGGCAGGGCGAAAAGGGAGTCCTTCAGGGGTTTCGCCTCGATCTTGGTGGCTTCCATCGTGGTCACCACATTACCGGATTCTTTCTGAAGCGTAATGGTTCCTTTGAGACTAAAAAGATCCTTACCCGCCAGAGCGGCTCCCCAAATTCCGTCTTCAGTGAAATTGGGGCTTGATCCCATCCCGCTAGCGACCCAAACATGCGCCGTTTCGCTGCCACCTTGATAAACCCATTCGACGCAAGTCTTACCTAAGATTTTCTTGGTTTTCCCCGTCTTCGTGACGGTTTCACCCTCTTTGCCCCCCATTAATTCGTCCGACCAACCGAGGTTCTCATAGGTTTTCGATTTGGGATAAACCATGAACATCGTTTCCTTGCTGTAATCCGCCAGTGTATAGGATTGATCCTGGCCGTTGAGGTTTAAATCCATTCGGACTTTAGAACCTTTATAGTAAACATTCACCGGCTTATTGATTTCGACACCCGGGGAATTGACCGTCATTTGGCAAACCACCACGCCCTCAAAGCTGGCCGCCCAAAGAGGAGAAAAACTAAAACCAAATACCAAGCTTAAAAAACAAAGAACTATCGGTTTTTTCATAAAAAGCTCCTGACAACTTTTATTCCCAACACACCGGCGTAACTAAAGTTAAACCCACTACCGGCCCCAAATTAAAACCGCTGGGTGAATACTAAGCCTGGCTGATGGGTATCGGGCATAAACATAAACGACAAGCTATTGTTATGCTGTACCACATAGTTATAGCGATTGACCGCGTCATAACGGTTATTGATCGAGTCAATTTGTAAAAAGAGGCCTCCGACCCAGGTGATGGTTCCCACTCCTAAGAGGATGGCAAAAGGGCCCAAATCAGGATCATGAAGAGTAGTCGTGGGAACCCCATATTGATTGGTCGTAGTTTGTTCCATCCCGCCCAACTCAATAGCGAAGTCAACCCAAGCCGCCCCCGTTAAAGCCAAGCCGCCCCAAAAAAGTCCTGTTCCCCACGCATCATTGTTCGCGGAGGAACGAAGCAATTCACTCGCCTGAGCGTCCCCCAAGGGGTCAATCACGTCCTTGAATTGTTGAAGGTTTTCAAGGGGCAATCCATTGTAGTAATAGCCGTTCGTGGCGTGTCGTCCCCATCCGAACGTCTGGATATCGATGGGCATCAATTTAGGCTTGGCGGGAGCGACAGCCGTTTTTTTCTTTTTATGAACTGGAGCGGCGTTGTCTTGTGCCTGGCAGGCTCCCGCAATGGCCATAAAAATCATCAAAGCCCAAGTAAGTATACGCATAAATATCTCCTGATCATTTTTATTTTCCCTTAACTTTTCTCAAGGGATTATTTTTTTGCCTTCATGGGTACAGACGCAGGCCCCCGTTGAAACGGACCACTCGACTATGCTTACACCCATTTAGTTCTTTCTTAGGACCTTATAGCAAGAATCTCTATTCACGACAATATTTCTATCCTAAGAGGTAAAAGTTTATAAAAAGATTACTACCTCAATACCAAAACCTTTCCATGGATCAAGTTAACGGACCCACCATCATCAATTTGAACAACATAGATATAAAGACCGGTAGCCACCGTTTGGTGGGACTGACTTTCAAGGTTCCAGGTCAGGCTGTTTCCCCAAGTCTGCTCTTGATAGACTTGTTCCCCCACCAGGTTGTACAGCGTTAGTTTCACCCGGGCCGATTGAGCCAGATTGAACTTGAAATGGATGGGTTCCCCATTCCGAGAACAATTGGGCGCGGCCACAACCTGGGTAGCCCTTCCAACCGTGGGGCTCGGGCTGGGCGTCGCCGTTGGAGTCGGGGTTAGGGTCTCCGGGCCCATCCCAACGGCCCCGGGCGGCGGACCGCAGGAACCCAGATCCTGCCAAAGGGCCGGAGCCGCGTTCGGCGGCAAAGCCGGCTGGGAGATATTGGGCTGCAGTGACTGGTACAAGGAACCGGTAAAGATCACCTTGGCTCCTACCGCGTAGGAAACCGAATTGGCCGACCAAAGCGACATGCCCGCGCAAAGGCCCGGGGTCGGAGTCGGAGTCAGACCCGAACAGGGCCCCATATCCTGCCAAAGGGCTGGGGTGGCTGGTGGCATCCAGTTAGATTCCGACGTGTGCGCCTGGATGCACTTATAGAGTTCTCCGTTGTACAGGACCAAGGTTCCAACGGTATATGAAACAAAATTGCCGTTCCAATTCCCCACCCCTGAACAAAGGATCGGGGATGGAGTGGGGGTAGTGCCCACACAGGGTCCCATATCCTTCCAAAGGGCCGGAACAGCCGGGGGCATCCAATTGGATTCGGACGTGTGCGCCTGCAGACATTGGTATATCTCGGTGCCGTAAACCACCTTCTGCCCGACCGAATAGGCCGTGCCGGATGTCCACCCGGAGAAATTCACGCAAGCGTTTGGGGGCAAGGTGGGAGTAAAGGTGGGTGTGGGCAGCGTCGCGCCGACGACCACGTTGAAGGGTTCCACGTAAGCGGCCGCCGCCCCTCCCGTAACGCTTACCAAGGGCAAGTTGACCAGTTGGGCGCCGAGGGCGACCGAATTGTCCACGGAAAGGTTGAGGGTGATTTGAGTGGTCCCCGCAGGGATGGAGGAAAGGTTCCAAGTCACTTGGCTTCCCGTGACCGAGGCTGGAGTAATACTGGAAGAGACAAAATGAGTCCCTGGGGCCAGGTTATCCGTCACCTGTGTGCCTTGGGCCCCGCTCGTCAGCGCTTTCACTTGGATGATCAGTGAAATTTGAGCCGCCGTGGCGATAGTGGTGGGACTGCAAGCTGAACTACAGGGTTGGAATATCTCCAATTTACTTGTGAGGGAATCCCCCACATACAAATCCCCACAGTTATCGAAAGCCGGACCGCAAAGACCCGCGACATTGGGGCCCCCGCTAGTTCCCAACTGGGTCAGGAAATCCCCGTTACCGTCATAGATCTGAATGTAATGCAGGTCCACCGGCGAGGAACCGAAGAGAGGGGTGTTGACATCCACATCGGCGTAAATATTTCCGTCGGGTCCCACTTCCAATTCAGTGGCATTCTTGGAGTTATATAAACCGTAGTCCAACATACCCGCCGAAACAAAAAAATTGGAGACGTAGGTGGGTGAAGCCGGATTGGTGACGTTGAACTTTTGAACCCGGGGCGTTGTATCGGACACATAGAGGTTGGTGCCGCTGGCATCCACGGCAATTCCCACCGGTTGCTGGAATTGACCCGCGGTGACCCCTGGCGACCCGACCTGGGACAAAAAGGTAGCGGTCTTAGTTCCCACGTTCACGTTGAATCCAACCACACGATTGTTGGTGGTATCCACGACGAAAAGGTCTCCCTTCTGGTCCACCGTTAAGCCGATCGGGTTGTTGAAGGCCTTTCCGCTGGAACTACCATTGAAAGAAAAGAGGAAATTCCCGTTCGAGTCGAAAACATCCACCAGGTTCTTAATGATATCCGTGACATAGACATTATCCTGCCCGTCCACCGTGGCGCGCACGGCCAGGCCAAATCCGCCTGGAGGCGCGAAGGGGGATCCGGCAGAGCTCAGGTTAATGTTGAACTTATAAATTTTATTCGTTCCTCCGTCCACCAAGTAAAAATAAGGACTGTTGGGGGCGCCAGCGATACCGGTGGGAGAGGTGAAACAACCGCTACCACCACTACAGGTTTCCACTTTGGACGCGCTGAAACAGGGCGGCGGATTCCCGTCCAAGGGACAAATGGTCCAGACCCCTCGGCCGTGGGTGGCCGCCACAATGGCTCTGGGTGTGGTTTGGGCCATCTTGATCTGGAAAATAGACGTATCGGGCAACGCGCTGCCCAGTTGTTCCCAGTTAAAGCCGACATTAACTTCGATTTGGAGGTAAAAAACCCCCACGTCCGTCCCGACGTAAACATTCGTCGGATTGCTCGGATCCAGTAGTATTGAATTAACCGGGGCATCCGGTAAGTTTCCGGAAATGTCAATCCAATGGGCGGCCGCATCCGGGCTGAAAAAGACATGGCCGGTCCCAAAACCCTGTAGGGCCACGTAAACGAAGGAAGAATTGGTCGGGTCCACCTTGATATCCGCGATAGGCTGGACAGGAAGGCCCGCGGTAACGTCGGTCCAGTTGTTAAAGTCGGTGGACTTGAAAAGTTTGAAAACGGGGGGCGTGGAGGAAGGCAGACGAGTGCTTCCACCCCATTCGGCCGTACTGGCGTAAATCACCTGTGGATTATTCAAGGGCGCCGCTTCGACCGCCGTAATGAAGTTACCGTACACATCCGGCACCAGGCTGTTGCCCAGGGCCGTCCAACCTGACCCATTGCTGTCCCCCTTCCAAACATGCTCCCCTCCCAGATAGATCTGAGCCGGGTTCCCGGGAATGATCTTATACGGGACATAAAAAGGCCCGTTCTGATCTGTAATTCCGTTGGAATCGGTAAGTGGGTTCCAATCGCTTCCGGAATCATTCGAAACAAAAAGGCTGTAATCATACATTTCAGCGAAATACTGGGTGGGGTTCGCGGGATTTGTGTCGGTATAGCCTCCATCCCCTCCGAGGGAAATGTTCCAAGTAGGCCCGTTACCAATTGCGGTCTCCGTGCCATTATCCTGGGTGCCCCCCACAAAAGTACCGGCATTTTCCAGATCCGGACTAACGCTTTCAAATTGGAGGGTTCTTAAATCGGTATTCAAGTTGTTCCATCCGATAGTGGACGCGCCCTTGGAGGTTTCCCAAACCCCACCGTCATTGCCGATGAACCAATTGTTCGCGTCCAGGGCTACGAAGGCATGTTGGTCCGCGTGCGAAACACTGGCGCCCCAATCAGTGAGGGGGTTCCAAGTCGTACTGTTCCCGTTTGCGGCTGCCGCGTACCACACATCCACAGCACCCGCGACCAAGCCCCCTCCCGGCGGAACGGCCAGATAAAGGTTGTACCAACCGAGGGAAAAGGCACCGTCACTGGCCGCGCCTGGCGGCAGACTGATGGGCGTCCAAGTTTGACCGCCGTTGGTGGATTGGGACAAACCCGTATCCCCGGGGCCCAAAACCGAGGGAGCTCCATTGACATCCGACATCAGGACATAAACGGTCCCGTTTTGAACCGCCAAGGCCGCCCGGAAAAGAACGGAGTCCGTGCCCGGCTGGCCGCTGGGAAAAGGTGTGGTGGTCTGGGTCCAACTATTCCCCTGGTTCGTGGATCTATAAACACCGAGGCCGCGTATTGCAGCGTAATAGGTGGAATTGGAGGAATCGTACGCCAGGTCGCTGCAGGGATGGCCGGCAAAATTAGTTCCAGTGATCCCCGTGGTCACGTAATTCCAGCTGTTTCCGCCATCAGTCGAGCGGTAGACACCCGTGGACGTGGTCAAGCCGTTGTCCAGGTAACCCCGGGTCCCCTGAGCCGCCGCCAAGAGAACCTGAGGATTTTTCGGGTCGACCAATATCCGGCAGAAGGTCAAACCAAAAAGGGAAACCGGCCCGGAAGGGCTGTTGGCGGTGCTGGTCAGGGTCCAATTGGCTCCACCGTTCGTCGATTTCATGATCCCCACCCCATAGTAGGAATCCCCGCTCATATCTCCTTCCCCCGTTCCAACATAAATAATGGAAGGGCTCACGCTGCCATCCAGGGCGATGCAGCCAACGGCCAGGCTTTGGGTAGGATCGCTGATGGGTACATAGTGAGGTGAGCCGCTCAAGGCGTTGGTGGTTTCCCAGACTCCACCGTAAGCCGAACCCACGTAAAGGGTGTTACCTGTGTTGTCGTTCGGGTCCAAGGCTAACGCGGAAACACGTCCAGAAACATTTCCCAGATCCGGATCGACGAGGGGATTGGGTCCGATTTCCTGCCAATCGCAACCGCCATAGCCAAATACATTCTTAGAGAAAATCGAGCCGCCGGCCTGGGAAGGTCGCGTCGAGGCGGTAATGACCTTCAATTTTTTGGCCTGCTCCTTGGCACGTTGGAGGTGGGATGCGGCGGACTCTTTATCCTTGCTCCTGCGAACCCTTTCGAACCATAGAGCCCTTTCACGGGGATTGTCCTTGTCCTCTTCTTCTTTTTTGCTGTTTTTCCCTTTGCCGGGTGCTTTGGAACCGGCGCCGGTCAAGGCCACCAGTGATGAACCAATGAGGACCAGGATCAATACAAACCCGAATAATTTAACCAAAGTCCTCCCAGTAAAGAAGGATAGGATCCAATCCTGAAGGCTCTTTTTCATTTTCTTTCCCTTTCGTTTTTAAAACCGAGACAAAAAAATTCCCGTTCAATCTTAAATCGCCAGACATTCCCAAAAACAGGATTGTTCTTGAACACAAACCTTAACCGCCGTTTGTTAATCCACAACGAAACTGTTTTAACTTTTTGTAAAAATTTGGAATCCGATTTCCAAAAAAATTCAAGGCCCAACACCGGACTCTTTGCTGGTTTTATCAAAGAACCAATAACAATAATTTCCCGGAAAGAACTTTGTTCCATGTGGGCGCAAAGGTAACAAATGTCTCGCGTATCGTATGTCTAATTCTCGTCAATCAAATGGACTTTTTATTTTTTTGAATTTTTGATCACCGTTGTAAGGAAAAACGATTTCCGTTCAGAAGCTGTTGAAAAAATAGTTTTTCGATTCCAAGATTCAAAACGATTTTTAAAAAAACAGAACCATCAAACATACTTTCGATTTTAGGCCACAAAAAAAGCCGGGTTCCTTTGAACCCGGCTTCGATAAAAAGTTTTTTACAAGAGAGGGACTCATCCCGAATTCATAACTGAATGGACGGTCCTATTCAGCGTCCGATCCTGACGAAAAGTATTTCAAATCACCGCAGTTTCAATCGCAAGGCTTAATGGAAACCCAAGATGAAATCGGATGTCCCATTCGAAACGTAGAAATCGCCAGCTCCATCCGTAGTCATGTAATACGGTTGAAATGAAGTAATACCCGCTCCAAACTGAGCCACTTCCACACCGGACGAATTAAATTTCACGATGATTTTGTTTCCCGCGTCCGCGGCGTAAACATCACCCGAGCTATCCAGCACGAGATCCTCCGGTTTAAAAGGATTAGGAAGCCCTGGGTCCGTGAAGGCTTGGATAAACGTTCCAGAACCGCTGTATTCAGCGATTCGGTGATTCCCCGAATCCGCAACCCAAACATTACCGCTATTATCCACACGTAATCCGGCGGCAAGGGGGGCTAACGGATTGGGTGATCCTGCGGCGCCAATGGTGAACTGTGACGTGTAGGTAGGGGGAGAACCAGCTGTGATGGAATAAGCGATAACCGAACTGACATCGGCAATACCAATTGTTGTGACATAAACCGTGGTCCCCGCTGAATTTACGGCCACATCAAGTGGATTGGGATAAGGCGAGAAAGCGGTTAAGTAAACCCCCGTTGGGCTAAACACGTCAACCGTGTAATTGGTCTCATCCGCCACATAAACATTCCCGGTGACAGGGTCAATACCGACACCGTAAATATAACCAAAAGTCTTACCGGAATTAAACGTATTGATACTCGTTACAGGACTTCCACCGCTCGTAGCGTATTCCTGAAGAGTATTATTACCAATGTTTGCCACCCACAGGTTGCCATTGGTGTATTGGATTCCGTTGCTATCATTCAAATAACCACTGATCGTCGTGAAAACGCTCAGGGAATTAGTTGGAGTACTCGTGACCGTGTAAGTTTGCGTGGGTGTACTTGTAATGGTTGGTGTGGAAGTAATGGTTAACGTGGAAGTAACGGTAAATGAATTCGTCACCGTCGGCGTATAGGTCTGTGTGGCCGTGTTTGTCGAGGTCCTCGTCAAGGTTACCGTGAGCGTGCTTGTTCTCGTCGGCGTGCTTGTCGGCGTCCAAGTAACGGTAGGCGTCCCCGTGCTTGTTGAAGTCGAAGTTGGACCCAAAGGCGTCGACGTCGGCGCTGGATTGGAAGACCCCGGCGAAGAAGGCGAAGAGCTTTTGGAACCGCAGGAAACCCCTAAAATAGCCAACCCCGCCAACACCATCATTCCCATCAACAACAAAAATATTTTCTTCATTTTCCAATTCTCCGTTCAAAATTTTACGATTTGGCCTAAACACCCCGTTTTAAAGGGTTTTACTTAAGCCATTCAACCGTTACTACGATTGGTGTTTGAACCGTCGGTTTTTATTCCCATCGTAAGAAAAATATTTAAAGAGGGTACCCGCAAAACGAACTAACCGTTGTTTGCCCCATCGTGGAACTCTATGATAGGTATTGGAAAAAGGATCTTTTATGGATATTGGAATAAAGGACTCTCCTGTAAACACTCATCAGATAGGGGAAGTTTTGGACGAACGCGAGCTGGTTCAAAAAATCCTCCAGGGTGACGACCAGGCCAAAACCCGGTTCTACGTCACCCACCGCGAAAGGCTCTACAAGGACTGTGTGTACTTGCTGGGCTACCAGGACCACGAGGCGGAGGACATCGTGCAGGAAGCCTTCATCACCGCCTTCCGAAAACTCCCCGAGTTTGAGTTCCGGTCCAGCCTGGGCACCTGGCTTACCCAGATTGGGATTTACCTTTGCTATAACCGCTACCGGAGGCGGGTAAAGCTGGTGGCCCAGGATCATTCCGCGCTCGAATCGTTTTTAAATGAAGCCGCGAGAAAGAATGATAACTCCGGCCTGGAAGACCAAAAAAAAGCCCGGTTGCGGCTGATAGAAAAGTGCCTTGAAAAAATAGGCAAGGAATGCGGCCAAGTCATCCGTCTCAGGGATTTGGAGGGACGGGCCTACGTTGATATTGGAAAAATGCTGAAGATTCCGTTGGGTACGGTGATGTCACGCCTTTCACGGTGCAAGAAAGCTCTCAAGACGTTGGTCCAACAGACTTTGCGGGAAGGTGCCCTTGGCTGACTTAATCCAGGAATTTTTTAAGCGGGATTTGAGCGAATCCGAATTGGATTCTCTGGATGGAATTTTGAAAAATTCCATCGAGGATGTCCTGCGTTTCGAGAACGGCCTCGAAAAGTATTACCTCGCCACCGGCCTGCCACAACCCCATCTTCCCAAAACCCTTCACGCCCTTCCCAAAGCAGGCGGATGGGGCGGCTGGGCCGGCGGCAGCAGTTGGGTGAAAATGGTCATCATCGTCGCGGCGGGAACAGGTGGAATCGCTTTATGGAAATATAGTGCCGTCCCTCAAATAACAGCGCCAAAACCCGTGATAACCGCGCCTGTGTCAACCCGCCCGCCCGTGAAACCCGCTCCTAAAATGGTTTCCAAACCTATCTTGGCCTTACCTGCCCCTGTACAACCAGGACCCGCCGCCAAAGGCGACGAGTTAAGCGTGGTGGTTGATACAGCGAAGAAATCCCTGGTCACCGTGCGGATTGTTGACGCTTCCCAGCATGAAATCCGCCTTCTTTACAGCGGTTTCGTGGAACCAGGCCATTGGTCCTTTCAATGGGACAGCCTTTTAGCCGATGGAAAATCCGCTCCTGCCGGTGATTATTTCATTGAGGTTCAATCCGGCTCTTATCATCAATCAAAAAAAATAAGCCTTAAACCCAATCTGCCTTGAAGCCCAATTCCAACAACAATTTTTATGCATTTTTAGTCGGTTTAATCGGTTATACCCGACTCCCCAATTCCAAAGCATTTTTCTATCCAAAACTCAAGGAATTGGGTTAAATTCTTGCCTCGTTTGGAGAGTTCTCAAACGACAATAAGGTCAGGAAAAGTATCTCAAGCCATTTGCTGAAAATTAACGGAGTTAGAATCTGAGTCGTCAATCTCTTGAAATGAAAAAATCAGACATTCGGTGGAAAACCACGTTCAAGCGACAGGTGTTTTTCATTTTTGTTTTTGCTTTATGGATCAATGGAACATTCTGTTTCGCCCTTCCGACCCCAACCAGCACACCCACAGCCACCGCGACAATCAGTACCTGTACTTATCCGGGGAGTTACGGCTCAACCATTATCAACTCATCCAACATTGAAGTTTCTCAATACCTGCCATCTAGTCCTGTCACTCTTTCGGCTGCCGCCACCGCTACAGGCATTTCTGTCTATTTGGAAACCGCGTCGGGACAAGTCGAAATGGCCGTTTACTACGATAACGGCAGTCATTTTCCCGGAAATTTACTTGTTCAAACCGGCTCCCAAACCGCGGTTGCAAATGCCTGGAATACTTTCAGTCTGTCAAACGTGAGCATGCCCGCTGGAACTTATTGGTTGGGAGTCGCCTTGTCAACCACCGGGAATAACATCCCAGGCGATGTGACAAGCGGCGAAACGGCCTATAACACACAGGGTTACACTTTCGGTTCCTTATCGAACCCTTATCCGACGGGACCGACCAACACGGGCACGATTGCCGCTTACATCAGCTTTTGTTCCACTTCTCCCGTACCGACTCCCATACCTTGCGGTCCAACGGGTCTTGCGCCGAATCTTGGGCCCTTCAACGACGGCGCTACCACCCACACTTATCTAACCCGGGTACAATTTCCCTCCGCCTCTTCCGTGACAGCCCTTATCGCTTACGACACCGGCACTACTAATCAATATACGGTGGGAATATATGGGGATAACGGCACCGGTACCTATCCCACTAATCTTTTGGCCACGGGTTCTTACACTGATGGCAGCAGTCCCATTCCCCAGACTATTTCTTTGGGCAACTCCGCGATCTTCAATTCGGGTTACGAATGGCTAGCCATCAGTTGCGATTCTTCCAGCACGACAAACCTGGTTTTCAGTGACTACCAACCAACCTCGGGCGGTTTTTTTACCGGTCAAATGCTCCCAACGGCCAGCGTCATCACCGCCGAATCCTTTGGCCCGGCCTTACTGGCTTTGGGATGCCAGATAACACCTCTCACCAGTACTCCTACTTCCACACCCACCAACACCGTAACGAACACACCGACAATCACCCAGACTTTCACTTCGACCCTTTCGGCGACAAATACCCCGACCATCACACCTACTCTAACTACGACCATCACACTTACCCCAACCCCGACGGATACGCCAACTGCGTCGCCAACCAGCACGAATACTCTGACCGCCACTATCACTCCAACTGTAACCTGGACGAATACGCCCATACCCACTGCTACCCAAACCGTGACCCTATCCCCGACCTGGGTTCCTCCATCGGGTCATCCTTACGTCGCGCCCAATCCCGCTCCCGGCCCTCGAGTGCAATTCGTCTATACCATGGCGGAATCGGGCACGGCAGAAGTGAAGGTTTGGAACGCCTGGGGCAATTTCGTTGGATCAACAAACGAATCAAAACACGCGGGAATTCAATCAAGTTCGTTAGACATTAGCTCTTGGGCCTCCGGACATTACTTTTATCGCGTTGTTCTGAATTACGATTCAGGCCGCGAGGATGCCTACATTCCACAAATCCTGGCGGTAAAGAAGTGAGACTTAACCGCCTACTTTTTTTAATCGGTCTTGGCCTTTCCATGCTTTGCTTTGGAAAAAGCTTGGCTCAAACCGCCGGATTGGCGACACCTTTGGGATTATCCGGCGCCTCTGCCCGGGCGGACGCCTTGGGATCGAGTTTCATGGGAGTCGCGGACAATAGTACTGCCCTCTTTTTTAACAGCGCGGGCCTTTCCGGATTATCGCAATCTGAAATATCCCTCCATCACAACAGTTATTTGGCTGGAACCTTTGAGGAAACGCTGCTTTATGGATTTTCAGCCGGCTCCCTCGGTGGTTTTGCGGGTGCTTTTCAATATACCAATTGGGGAAACATCGACGGCCGGGACGCTTCCGGAGTATCCCAAGGAACCTTCACCGATAACGACATGGGTCTAAGCGTTGGATGGGGCCGGGAATGGTTTAAGAGCTTTTCTATCGGTCTTGACCTTCACGCGATCCAGCAAAAAATCGCGGACGCTTCTTATTTAACCTTCTCCGCGGATTTAGGACTGCTTTGGCAAGCCGAGAAATATTTCCGGCTGGGGTTAACTTATAGCGGCTTCGGCACCCCTCTCAATGGTCAATCTTTGGCTCAAGACCTTCGGGTAGGCGCGTCCCGCCGGTTCAATCTGGACACAAACAAAGATCTCTTGGCCGCTTTTGCGGGCACATATGAGCCGAATGGTGTTAGCGGATTACAGGGTGGTCTGGAAATGGGAATTGATAGGAGTTATTTTTTGAGAGTGGGTTATCAACAGCCCCTATTGGACAATCAGATAACGGGTTTTGCTAATTTTACCGCCGGTGCCGGCGTGCGGTTCGCCGATATTAGCTTGGACTACGCTTACATTCCTTATGGCGATTTAGGAGCTTCCCAACAATTAAGTGTTGGCTACGACTTCCCTAATCCGGTACCAGTTGTGCCTGTCACCATAATAGCAACTCCGGCACCTACACCAAGCCAGCCTAAATCCCAGATAGCGGTACACTTTGAGCTGCCCGCCGACTCGGCAGTCACACCCGGAGCAGGTGTTTCTCAAACCAGCGATACAGTTCTGGAGAGCTATGAACAGAACGCGCAAAAACATCCCAACGACAGCCGGGCTTGGCGGGATTTAGGAATCGTCTATTTCCGTGCCGGACGCCGGGACTCAGCCATTCAATGTTTTGAGCAAGCTCTTAGACTTGATCCCAACGATAAAGAACTGCAAGGCTGGTTGGAAAAATACAGAAATCCCTGAAGAAAAGCATTTCATCCGAATTACTAAGAACAAAATCTTCAAACTCTTTTAAAAATAAAATTATCGGGTGACTAAAATCTTCAAAATTCTGAATTGAGGATTGAGTCCATTGACCTGCACTTTGATGTAATAAAGGCCGTTCGCCACCGGCACTCCCATTTTGTCTTTTAGATTCCAAGTCAAGGTGATGTTATTTTCCGGAATGGAAGCTGAACCGTCGTATACCTTGCGGAATGCCAATGTAAAGACGCTCCACTCAACCGTAGAACCAACTGGAGCTTGAATTTGAATGGAAATAGGGCCCGGGCCTAGAACCGGATTGGGATATGGCGGCATAATTTTCACAACGGTAATTGGGGGTGTATTGGTCGGGGTAGCCGTCGCGGACGAAGTCGAAGTTACGGTCGGGGTCAAAGTTTTGGTAAAGGTATTCGTGAATGTAACGGTAGGTGTCGATGTTGAAGTATTCGTGGACGTGGCCGTCGCGGACGAAGTAAAAGTTTGAGTTACGGTTGAGGTAGAAGTAGAGGTCGGAGTGGAGGTTGGGGTACTAGTAGGTGTATTCGTCGGTGTATTCGTTGGCGTGAAAGTAAAGCTTGGCGTAAAGGTAGCCGTAAAGGTATTTGTGTTCGTAGGGGAATAGGTATCGGTGAAAGTATTAGTAACGGTATAAGTAAAGATGGGTGTATTTGTAATGGTAGGGGTCATCGTCTTGGTAAAGCTATTGGTAGCGGTAGCCGTATCCGTATTAGTTGTAGTGGCGGTAGGGGTAAAAGTCCAAGTAGAAGTCGGGGTAAAAGTAATTGTCGGCGTATAGCTGTTGGTTGGAGTCATTGTGATGGTAGGGGTATTGGTAATGGTATAGGTAAACAACGGCGTATTTGTGGAAGTAAAAGTCTTCGTAGAAGTAAAGGTATTAGTGGGGGTAGATGTATGGGTAGACGTAAACGTGTTGGTAAAAGTCGAGGTCGGTGTATTGGTTCTTGTCGCGGTCGCCGTAAAAGTGTTGGTCCCAGTTGAGGTACTGGTTGGCGTATGGGTCTCGGTTGGTGTCGCGGTCGTCGTCGGGGTCATTGTAATCGTCGGTGTATCCGTGATTGTCGGCGAGTTTGTAATCGTGCTGGTGAAAATCGGAGTATTGGTTTTCGTCGGAGTTGAAGTGCTGGTGGCTGTGGCGGTAAACGTGTGAGTAAAAGTATTTGTGGGAGTATTGGTTTTCGTTGGAGTAAAGCTATTCGTCGGGGTGTTGCTATTGGTTGGGGTAGAAGTAAACGTGTTCGTAAATACCGGGGTATTCGTTTTAGTAACTGTTGGGGTGTAGGTTCGAGTAGGTGTAAGCGTAAACGTTTTAGTGGGTATGGGTGTATTGGTTTTCGTGGGAGTATTCGTAGGCGGTACTGGTGTATAGGTAAAGGTGGGTGTGTTTGTAGGACCAGCGACACACGAAGAAGCTACGCTCCAAGTAATCGGAAATACTCCATCGTTAAGGTAGTTCGGATCCAATGCGAGTGCGGCTGCCTGATCCAAATCGAGTGAATGAACTCCATGAAGACTGTCACAACCCGGACAAGCGTCAAACACCTCAACCAGTAGAGTCTTACCATTAGCCGTATCGGTAATATTAATACATTGACCGCAGTTGACGATGGTTCCCTTATCAACCGTATTCATCGCGCACATATATTGGGTTGGAGACCCATTGGCAATTCCACTATTTGTGCAGGGTGAAAGAGTTCCGCAAGCGTATGCGGAGGAACAATCACAATAGTAATAGCTGGCTTCCCCCCCCGTATAAACGGTTTGGGCCGCAAGGGTTGAAACACCCGCTCCATAAAGAAGACAAGTAAAGAGGAGCAAGGTTTTAAAAGAGCGTTGAAGAGACGGAGTAAAATTAATTCGAACCGCTAAAATCGTTTTCATTCGTCTCCCTACAAGGACCCTGTTGACTGATAAAATCTTCAAAAGGATATCGCCATCATCTCAAGAATTATGCGAAATATTAGTCTTTTTAATACTACTTTTTTGCCAAGAAACATAGTGAATTATCGTTTAAATTCAGCAATTTCATGGATAAAAGACTAACAGGCTTAATGTCTTTACCCTTGCCCATCTCACTTGTCTCTTTATTTCGATCTTTGATCTCACCGCCCAAAAAAAGATACAACGTCATACACTAGAGCGGATCATGAATGCGGTTAAAAGGAAACCATGACGACTTCCAAAAACCATGAATGGGCGCGAATCCTTCTCGGACTCTCCGTTCTTCTAACGCTATTGCCCTATCTAAATGTACTGGATAATTCCTTTGTCGATTGGGACGATACCCTTTATATCCAGCATAACCTTCACATCCGTCACCTGAATCTCACGACCATCCGTTGGAGTTTCGTGAATTTTTATGGAGGCTATTGGATCCCTCTAACTTGGCTCTCTTTCGCTTTCGACTTCTGGATAGGACGTCTGGAACCCTGGGTTTATCACCTAGACAACCTCATGCTTCATCTCGCGAATACAGCCATGGTTTTTCTCGTGAGTCACAAACTCTTGACTGTAATCCAAAAACATAATAAAGAAGTCTTCGACAGGCCGTCGTTTGTGGCTTTCGTAACCGCCCTTCTTTTCGGGATCCATCCAATTCATGTGGAATCTGTCGCTTGGGCCTCTGAACGAAAAGATCTTCTTTATTGTCTTTTTTCTCTTTTAAGTTTTTCGAATTACCTAAGCTATACTTCCTTGCCGCAAAACCGACGATGGAATTACTTCGGTTGTCTGGCATTCTTCCTTTTAGCGATTCTTTCCAAACCCATGGCGGTCAGCCTTCCTTTCATCCTTATTCTTTTAGATTACTGGCCGTTGAAAAGATCGCCCCGCAAGATTTGGATAGAAAAGATTCCTTTTTTCACCGCCTCCTTTTTATCAGCGGGAGTGGCGGTACTGACACAGTTCAAGGCCGGGGCTGGCTGGGATCTAAGTCAAGCGCCCTTATCTTTTCGCTTTACGAATGCTTGTCATTCACTCCTATTTTATTTATTAAAAATGGTGGTCCCTATTCGATTAAGCGGCTTCTACCCAATCCATTTGGAAAAAACTTTCTCCCTGGAATATTTGATTTCGACTCTATTAGTCCTTTTGATTTCATTGTTTTGTTTCCAGTTACATAAAAAACGACCTTATCTTACGACCGCCTGGCTCTATTATTTATTATCCTTGGCGCCCGTTTTAGGGATAGTTCAAGTCGGCAATCAAGCCGCCGCGGACCGATTTACTTATTTACCCTCTCTTGGCCCGTTTCTTCTGGCTGCCGCGGCTTTCGTCTTTCTTTTGTCCCGTTGGCGGGCTGTTTTTATATTTCTATTTGTTGTAGCGGTCCCCTTATTAAGTTTTGAGTCTTATCGACAGGTTTCTGTTTGGAAAAACTCCATCTCTCTTTGGGAAAATGTTTTAAAAATCGATCCTCATAATAATTTAGTGGTGCACAATAACTTGGGGGAAGCCTATGAGGAAGCAGGCCGTTTTAATGATGCCCTTATTCAATTTGAGGACGCCACCATCAACGGGACTTCTTTTTTAAACGCTCACTGGGGTAAAGCCAGAACATTGTC
>CAWKIY010000002.1:0-4134 GCA_963849245.1 candidate division FCPU426 bacterium
TTTTTCTGCTGCTGCTGCTGCTGCTGCTTGCTCGGCCGGCCGCCCGGCCGCCCGCGGCGGCGGCGGCGGCGGCCGCCCGCCCGCGGCGGCCGCCCTGGCCGCCCGCGGCGGCGGCCCGCCCGCGCCCCGGCCGCGGCCGCCCGCGGGCCGCCCGCGCCCGGGCCGGGCCCGCCGCGCGGCGGCCGCCGTGCGCGCCCGCGCCCGCCCCTGGCGGCCTGGTGGCCGGCGGCGGCGGCGGCGGCGGCGGTGGCCGCGGTGGTGGGTGGCGGTGGGCGGCGGGCGGCCTCCGCCCGCCCCGCGGCGGCGGCGGGCCGCCGGAAAGGAAGACCCTGGTTTCTTCCACCAAATTCTTCACCCGGATCGTTTCCTGGCCGTTGTGCTGAACCAGAGAAGCCATCTGTTCCATGGAACTTCCTGCCCTTTGTAATTGACGGGAAGATTCGAGCAATTGGCCCCCCAGTTGGGCGGTTAAAGTGGAAATCTGCGGAACCAAGCCGGAAATTTGCTCCGCGTTTCCATCGAGATTCCGCGCCAGCGATCCAATGGGTCTGAAAGACACGGTGCCGATAAAAAGGCTGGTGAAGAACCCGGCTAAGAGGATC
Source organism: candidate division FCPU426 bacterium (assembly GCA_963849245.1). Lineage (GTDB taxonomy): Bacteria > Oederibacteriota > Muellerivitia > Muellerivitales > Muellerivitaceae > CAWKIY01. The sequence goes on from CAWKIY010000002.1 coordinate 603, forward strand.
AAAACCACCGCGGCGATCATGAAATTGGAACTACTGGTGAACCCCTTTTCGGCCTCATTCACGCTGATGTCGGCGGTCTTTTCGTTAATATCTTCCAGCTTGCGAAGGTTATCCAAAATGGGACCAATGGAGGGATAAAGCACGCTCCCCGCCTGAATTTCCAAATCCCTGGCGTCTTTATTGGCGAAATCCACCTTTAACTGTTCCATCAAGTGCTTATTGTTGGCTAAAAGAGCGTCCACGATAGTGGCGGCGTATTTCTCGTCCTTCGTTTTATCCATGGCCATATAGGCTTTCCAATGCTCGTCCGCGGTTTTATCCGCTTCCCCAATCACTTTCGCCCCGTCTTCCCAGGCCCAAGGCGCCGCGTCGCGAACCTTTTGTACCGCTTGGGTGACATCAATCGAAAGCGCGTCGGAGACTTTTTTCAAATGAAAGACCGCTAAGCCGCTGTTGTAAACTTTCGACTGGTTCTCAAAAAGGCTTCGGGAAGCTTGCACGCAAATCACCCCGATCACCAAGGCCGCCAAGGCCATGATGCCAACGCTCAAAAATAAACGCTTTTGTAGATTCATCTTTCCACCTCTCAGCTCTCTCTTTTGACTTTTAATTTTAAAAAAACTATTCGGACAAACCTTTTAGCTTGCCTTGTTTTCCAGTAAAAGTTCCGGGGTTCTGGAAAAACCCTCTTCTAAAACACTTTCCACATGAAGCACATAACCTGATTCTTCCTCCCGGGAAAAATGAGCCTGCAAATAACGCGCGGGCGCTTCATGGGAAGATTCAGGCAGGGGTTTTAAATCCGGGCCCGAAAGCTTAATCATGTCTAAAACCGCGTCGACTCTCAACGCCGTCAAAGACCCGCGGTCGCTCCCTGGTCCTTGAACCGTGATAAAGGAATTTAAACCCTCCGTCGGCAGAGAGACAAAACCGAATTTCTCCCGTAGATCCAGTACCGGCACGGTTTTACCGCGCAGTTGAATAAAACTTTGGGATTCACCCTCTACTGAAAGAGGTTTCCATTCCGCTCCCCCCACAATTTCGCGGATTTTCAAAGCGTCTACGGCATAGACCGTTCCGTTAACACGGAAAGTCACTCCATTGAAATCCTTCATTTCACTTTTGATCAGATTTTCCATGAGAATCTTCCTTCCGCCGTTCATCTTGCCCGGCTGATTGAACCAACAGGCGCATATCAAGAATCCAACCCAATTTGCCGTCCGCCAACACCACCGCGCCGCGCAAACCGGTTTTTTTACCCTCTTCGTCCATTTTTTTCACGAGAACCTGCTGCTTACCGTGCACCTCATCCACCAAAACTTGGGCTTGATGGGAGCCCGATTCCACATGCAGGGTAAATTGGGCTACGCCCGGCCGTCTTTCTTCCCCTAAAAACTGCGCTAACTCTACTGGTGCGGGGCCCGCCGCTCGGGAGACTTCTTTTTCGTCCTCAGCTTTCAGCGGCGTCGGATGGGAGATTTTTCGTACCTGTGAGAGAGGCATGAGATATTTCTTTTGGCCCGCTTCGACCACTAGGCCTTCGATTAGGGCCTGCGTCCGGGGAATTTTCAGGACGAACTTACATCCCTGGCCGGCGCGGCTTTGGACCCGGATAGAACCGTGCAGGTCTTCCATCTTTTCTTCCACTTGATCTAATCCGGCCCCTTGTCCGGCCGAAGGATTTTCAACCGTAGTGACTCCCGGCTTAAAGATCATTTCCATGACCCGAACTGGATTTACCTTTTCCCCCGCGGAAAAAATGCCCAGATCCGCGCCTTTTTGTCTCAGTTTTTCCATATCCAACCCGCTTCCATCATCTTCCACTTCCAGAAGAAATGACCCGGCTTGGTGGCTGGCTTTCAACCGCAAGAGGCCTTCCGGCGCCTTACCCATGGCTAATCTTTCCTCAGGAGTCTCGATGCCGTGATCCAAAGCGTTTCTTAAGAGTTGTTCCAGGGGGCTGGCCAATTGGAAAAGAAGGGACTTATCGATCTCGCTCTCGCCGCCTTCCATCACAAAGGAAACCTTTTTTCCGGTTGTCTTCGAAAGTTGGCGTACAAAACGGTTCATTTGATCAAAGAGAGGTTGAGCCGAAACCATACGAAAGGCCAGAAATTGATCCCTTAATTGGCGTGTTAGTTTGAGAATCCGGGCGGCCTCGGTGGCGTTTTTTCCCTGAATACCCGCGGCGAGGCTTTCCTCTAAAAGGGAAGATTGAGAAATCATCAGGTTTCCCAGAATCTCCAACAGTCCTTCCATTTGGCTGTCTTGGACTCGGAAAAAATTTTCTTCAACCAGGGCAAAAGCGTCTGAAACCAAAACCTCCTCTTCGACTGGAGAAATTTTTGATATAGATGCTATAGAAAGAAGAACTTGGGCTTTAACCTCATTCAAAACCTCTCCCGCATCCCAGATTTCCACCTGATTCTTGCCGGCGCCCCGAGCGATCCGGTCCACTTGGGAGCGGCAGCATCCCAAAACCCTTAATAGGATATCAATGGCGTTCCCGGAAAGCGTTTGAGTTGACCTGGTGAAAGGTTCCAACAGGGCTAGGGACTGTTCGCTTAATTGTTTCATTTGGTAAAAACCTAAAAATCCCCATTGGCCCTTGAGAACATAAAAGATCTGTAAAACACGCGGTAAGTCGGCTTTCTGCCCCGCGCTTAAAAGGAGAAGATTTGATTGAATGCCGGAAAGAAGCGTCGGGGCTTCTTGAAGAAACATTTGAAAAAGTCCCTGGTCTTCCGGGCGGACATAAAGATGATCGCGGGAAACAGTAGAAGCTTGGGTTTTGGAGGAACGCGAAAGGGTTGGAGAGTCTGTCTCTTTTTCAATTTCTCCCTTTTGTTCTTTTTCCAAAAGCCGGTGCGCTTGCAAGAGAACACGCAGAAGCTGTTCCATCGCTTTGGCCACCGGCACCCCGGACTTGAGATCCCGAATCATCTCTTCGGATTGTTGGCGGAAGGTTTCGCTCCACTCCCCGCAATTTTCAACCGCTCGGGAAGTCCACTGTTTAAAAACTTGGGCCAACTCCAACGCTTCAGCCAAGTCACGGACATTGGCTTGAATCGCCCGGTGGCTTAACGCGTTTAAGTCTTTATGGAGTGACTCGAAGGAAGAACCTGTGTCGGGAGGCGAAATGAGAGCTTCCATGGCCGGATTCCCTTCAAAAAAAATAAACCGCTTCAACGGGGACTATTGAAACGCTCACTCTTCACGAATAGTTTTCGACCAAGGAACAGCTTTGTTAATTGTGTTAAAAATAAAAAAATGATCCGACAATTGAAAAAGCAGTAAAACTGGCTGGTATTTTGAGGCGGGAAAAAACTAATCGAGCACTTTACGGATGGAAGGCGATGTGGCTAAAGGCCAACCCCAAAAGGATTGACCCATAATTTGTTGGATACATTTGGCTCCTTCAATCAAGCGGGGTCCGGGTTGATTCAATAGCGCTTGATCCACGGTATAAATCCGCCGTTTTTTGACCGCGTTGACTTTTTCCCAGCCAATGCGTTTGAGAACCTCGTCGGGA
>CAWKIY010000003.1:0-9346 GCA_963849245.1 candidate division FCPU426 bacterium
AGGACATCAGCTTTCTTCCGGTGGAGATCATCGAATCGCCATGTCTTTAGCAGTGGCCGCGTTAATTGCTCAAGGACCCACCACGATTTTAGATACTGAAAATATCAACACTTCCTTTCCGGGCTTTGAAAAAATATTACGCCGGGTGACACAACCATGAGTAATACCATAATTGTAGCGATTGACGGCCCGGCCGGTGCTGGCAAAAGCACTGTCGCTAAAACGCTTGCTCACAAATTGGGCTATTTGCATATTGATACTGGAGCCATGTATCGGTCTGTCACGTTGGCGGCTTTGCGTCAAAAAGCTAATTTAGAAGATGACGCGGAGTTGGAAAAGATTGTTCAGGACTCCAAAATTGAACTTAAACCTGGCGAACCGGAAAATAAGGTTTTCTTAAACGGGGAAGATGTTAGTAAAGCCATACGGACACCCGAGGTGACAAAAGCTTCTGCTTATATCGCTAATTCCGTTCCAGTTCGAAAGATTTTGGTTTCCCGCCAACAACAGATGGGCCGTGTCGACAGCGCTCCTTATGGGGGCGCGGTATTGGAGGGCCGCGATATTGGAACCGATGTTTTTCCGGACGCACAATACAAGTTTTTTCTAGATGCTTCAGTCGAAACAAGAGCACAGCGCCGCTATAACGATTTGTTAAAAACAGGGATAGAGACAACCCTGGATAAAGTTATGGAAGATGTTAAGTCCAGGGATGACAGGGACTACAATCGCTCTGTTGGTGGTTTAAGAAAAACAGCCGAATCAATCGTTATGGATCATTCCGATTTAACGGTCGAACAATCAGCCGAGGAATTATTCCAATACATTCAAAAAAACAAATAGCTTGATGGAAAAACAAAGGTGAATTGTGGTTCGTTGTTTAGAACTGTTATGATGAAACAGATTTAAATAAAGAAGCAGGCACCTATGTCCTCAACTCCTGAAAATAAAAGCGCTTACCATTTTGAGCGTTCGACGATGGTCATTTGGGTTTTCGCATTGGTTTTATCCAGCGCGGGTCTTTGCTGGTTCTTTACCGAAAATTGGATCGCTTGCCTGGGGGTTGGACTTATTCCCCCCCTAATTCTTGTTCTCTCGTGGCGGGATCTTTGGTCGAAAGCTCAAACGGGATTTTTTTTAGAGCTTCAATTTTTTTTGTTGAAATGCAAGATTCTACCCGAAGATTTTAAAATTATCCGACACCTATCCAGTTCAGAAATGGAAATTAAAAAACAAGAATTAATGGATTTGGGACATGAAAGATTTCAGGAGTCTCAGAAAAAACTTTCTGAAACCCGCCACGTATTAGACAAGTTTGTCGGGACAAAGGCTTCGGCTTTCGCCACTCAAAAAGGCCGCCAAGCGGTTTGGGAAGGCGAACTTATAAAGACTATTGTTCTTTTTTCAGATGTTCGGGGATTTACGAACATGACTGAAAAATTAAAACCACAGGAAACAGTTCGTTATTTGAACCGAATGTTTACGGAATTAGAAGAAGTCATTGCCTTTTCCGGCGGAGAGATTAACAAATATATGGGGGACGCTATTCTTGCGTTTTTTCCTTTTTCAGCCGAGGCACAAGAAAGCGCCGTAAAAAAAGCTCTCTTGGCCGCTCTTCGAATGCAGGATAGTTTTCACGAAATTCAGGGCAATTTTAAGGACGCGTATAGTGAAATTATCCCGACGGGTTTGGGAATTGGTCTGGCTTCGGGGGATGTCATCATTGGAAACTTAGGATCAGCCCGCCGAATGGAATTTACGCTAATAGGTGATACTGTTAATTTTGCTTCCCGGCTTTGCTCGATCGCAAAAGATGGGGAAATTCTTGTGAATCAAGATCTGGCTTTGATCGCGAGCGATCAATTTAGAATGGAAGCCTTGGAACCTGTACAAATTAAAGGCAAAAGCGGAACCCATCGTCCTTATTTGGTCACGGGCGAAAAAATACGCCAAGGTTTGGCTTAGGTTTTTGAGATGTAACCTATTGAACTGTGTTTACCGTATTTCAAATGCAAGTGATCTATAGTGTGAGGATAAAAATGAAAGAAAAACGAAGATGGCGAGGCTTTGTGATTCTACTGACGATGTTTATGACTTTAAATGTTTTCGCGCAGGAAAAAACGCCGATTACAAAAAAGGGGAAGTATATGGGAGACAAAATAGTTAAAACAGATGCCGAATGGAAAAAATCCTTAACGCCTGAGCAATATGAAGTCTTGAGGAAACAGGGGACCGAACGGGCCTTCACTGGAAAATATTGGGATAATCACGATAAAGGTATTTATGTTTGCGCCGCCTGTGGTCTGGAGCTTTTCGCTTCCGATACTAAATTTGATTCAGGCACGGGCTGGCCAAGTTTTTACCAGCCCATTTATCCCCAGAATGTCGACGCCGAAAAAGATAACTCTTATTTCATGAGCCGCACAGAAGTACATTGCCCTCGTTGCGGCGGTCATTTAGGCCATGTTTTTGATGATGGCCCCAAGCCAACCGGACTACGATATTGCATCAATTCGGTTTCCATCGACTTTGTGCCGGAAACCAAAAAGTAAGGGAGCTTGCCTAACTCATCGTTTTGTCATTAAATACAGTCGATTTTGTTCCGGCAACGGGCAGACTATTGATAAAGGGATGATGGATGCGCGAGTGGACCAAACCTGCTAGCACCTTATTATTGGGTTTTGGTTTGGGTGTTTTTTGCCTATTTGTTTACCTTTCTCATCTTCCGGTCAACTATACCTATGATGGAATGGTTTTTTCGGCCCGCATTGAAAATCCAGATACCCCTCTTTACGACCTGTTTCATCCGCATCATCTTATTTATACCCTTTTGGGCCGTCTATTTTTCCTTTGGGGAAAAACGCATGGCGCGGACTGGGATGGTTTGGTATCCCTCCAGTTTTTTGACATTCTCACAGGCGTGCTGGGAATCTTAATTGTTTTTCATCTTTTGGTCCGCGAAACCAACGACCGATTTATTTCATTTTTATCTGCGCTGGGTTTGTCTTTCACCTTCAGCTATTGGTATTTTTCAACCTCGCCGGGTGTTCGTATTTTAGCCACCACCACACCGCTATTGGCTTGGTATGTTTTAACCTATTTAAAAAAAGCAGCGCCATTAACAGCTTTGTTATTGGGCGGGGTCCATGCTTTGGCGGTTTTAGGCCACCAAACTAATTTGCTCTTAATACCAGCTTTTCTTGGCGGTATTTGGTGCATGAATAACCGCGCGGTTTGGGACCGTTTGAAAATGAGTTTTTACTATTTAACCGTTCTTAGCGTTAGTGTTTTAAGCGCCTATGTTTTTGTAGGAAGATTCGTTTACTTCAAAAAAAATTATGAAACTTGGCTTTGGTGGGTCTTCGCTTACTTTCATGTTCAGGCCTGGGGCGGGTATACTCAGCAGACAGGTTTCCAACAAGGCAAATTCGCAATGCTTCAGGCTTTTTTGGCAAAGACCCGCCCCGAACAAACCATGGCCGCCCCCTTTACGTTTGAGACTGTACAAATAATTTTTCTTTATGCCGTTTTGATTATTCTTAGTTTTCTAATTCTTCGAGTTAAGTTCTTTTGGGATCATCAACGCCAGCTTTTGTGGGTAGGTCTTTTATGGATCGCGGCCTTTGTTCCTTTTTTTATCTGGTGGGAGCCGTGGAATATTGAATTTTGGGTTTCTTCAACGGCACCCTGTTGGATTTTGATGGGAGCGGTGGCTTCGGACATTTCTCAGCGGTGGAAAAATCCTGTTTTACATTTTGCCAATCGATCCATTGTTATTTTGATTTGGGCAGGGATTATGTCGCTTTTGTTCCTTTATAACTTTCAAGAAAATGTCAAAAAAAGCGCATTGTCCCACGGGCCTAAACCTATCTTGGAAGCAATTGATTGGAAATTGAACAAAGATGACCTTTTGGTATTGACTGGCATTAACACGATTCCTCTCTACATAGATCGTTATCAGAAACGGAAATATTTAAATCTTCATATGTTTTTTAAAAAGTACGAGGAAAAACCAGAAAAAGCAGGAGAGCCAAAATCGAAACTAAAAGAGCCACTAGTGAAACCTGATCCTTGGAAGGATTTGGCGGCTGTTTTTCAAAAGGTTTGGAAACATCATCGAAAAGTCTGGGTAATGGCGGAGGCCGAGGATGAAAATGATCCTTGGTATGGAAAATTTGAGCGCTTGATGAAGTTTCCGGGTGGGCAACTTTCGTCTTTTTTTCACCAATATGACTTGTCGCCAGTTTCGTATAAAGGGAATGTTTATTTTTATGAAATGCATAAACCCGTTGAAGTTCCAACACCGACTCCGACGGTTGAGGTAACTCCCGTTTCGTCTGAGATGCCGGTTAAAAGAAAAAAGAGCAAAAAATCATGAGAAAGTTCTATTTACGGATTGGGTTTGTGCTGGGAATATTATTCTCCCAGCAAATTCAAGGAGTTTTTGGACAAGATTTAACCCCGCCTCCCACCTTTGCGGTTCCAAGTCCCATTGAAACGCCTATTGTTTTATCTACGGCTGTTTCCAATAAGCTATCTCTGGAAAAGGCAGGAGCTCAAGTTTTGACGGATCGGCCTTGGCTAAACGATCTTTATAGCTGGAACGAGACTTATCACCTCGATAAGCAGCCTCTCAAAATCAATGAATCGGGTGCTTATTGCATTGGAAATGGAAAAACATTCGCCCTCATTGGTTTAGCGAGTCCCCTTTGGTCTTGGTCAAATATCTATGGCGACTCCTATCAAGAGCCCGACTTAGGAGCACTACACATGAGTGTTACCCGGGCGGGTGTTGAAGCCTGGATGCCGCAACAGCAAATCGGATGGGTTCGGCGTTCTGGAGTAGTGAAAGTTCACGCGGAAGGGAATGGATTAACTGTCGAAACATATGATTTTGCGCCGGTTGCGAATAATAAAGAGGATAGCGCATGGGATAATCCCCCGGTTTTAGTTCGGTTAGTTCATTTAACCAATACCAGCGATCATTCAGAAAACGACTTGGATATTCAACTTAAGATTCAGTCGGCTTGGAATGTTAAACCTAAAATAAAAGTGGAGGATCGTGATCTTGTTATTGATCAAAAGGCCGCCCGCGCTAAACGACGTACTCTGTGGCGGTTGGCAGCTTTTAATCCGCGTTATGTCCGTGTTTGGGACAATAATCTTCATTACAGTGTCCCTTCGTTAAAAGCCGGTGGGGAAACTTGGGCCGCTTTCTTTTTGCTATCCGCCGATTCTAACCGCGAAAACGTGGAACTTGCTTCGGACATAAGGCAAAAAGGCGCTCTGGCTCTTTTAAATCAAACCTACGACTATTATCAAAAATGGTTTTCTCAGGGCACAGAATTTTCTGGTGATTCAAAGGTCGCGGATCTTTTTGATATCGAATCCACCATTTTCAAATGTCAGCAATCGCATAGCGGCGGTTTTTCACCCTTGATTGGTTACTCCTATACTTGGATTCGAGATAATAACGGTCCCATTCGTTGGTTTTTGAAAACAGGACATCCGGTGGAAGCCAGGAAAGCTATGGATTTCTTTTACGGTGTTGGCTCTTCGATGGGATCTTTACCCAATAGTATCCGGGTAGACTATCCGTTGAATTATCATCTGAAAGATCTTTCCAATATGCATGTGGAACATGCCGAAACCCCTAATTGGATTGTGCTTCAACATTGGTGGTATTACTTAACGACCGGCGATATTGATTTTATCCGATCCCGTTGGACTTATCTCAACCGCTGTGTGTTAGGTCAAACGAATGTGGATAATAAATATTTTTTCCACAGAGATGAAACGTACCTTTGGTGTCTGGAGTCTCGGTGTTTTGAGCAAGTTCCTTTCCCTAATTACTATCTCTCCACATACGCTTTCGCCACCGATTCCAGTTTTGATCTGGTTTCCGCCGCCGATCATTTAGCTTATATGGGCAAATTTTTAGAGATGGACAAAGATGTTTCCGAGTTAAAAAAACTTTCGCAGAATGTCCGAAATCAGGCCGAATCAACCTATTGGAATGAAAAAACGGGTTATTGGGCCCCCGGCCAATCCTTGTTGGGACCGCTTTATAACTCGCCTTTTGCCAATATCTTGATAAATCCCTTTTGGTGTGGTTATGCCCGAAACGATTTGGATCCGTTGGGCGAAACGCCTGATACCACAAAAAAAGCGATCGAGGCTTTCAAAAACGCTTATCCTGCTTTGGGTCGGGAAGATGGCTTTTGGAAAACAACGCCGACCGTTAATTTTTTTGTGGGCATGAATCCCGGCCAGCTTCTTTACGCCTTTTGCAAAGCCCGTCTGCCTTGGGCTGAAAAAGCCTATAAAGCGGTTTTTAAAACCGTTACTCCCTCAGGTGAATTCGCTGAAATGTACGATGGTAATTATCACCCCTGGAATCCTCCCGCATGGGGTGTGGGGACCAGTGGAAGAGTACGTCCCTGGGAAGGCGGCTTGAACACCGAATCCATACTCGAGTTCTTAACGGGTTTTGCCCCGGATGCGGGTAATAATCGCGTGGTTTTTTCACCCCATATGCCGGAAGACCAAAAAGAATTTTCCGCTAAAAAACTTTTAGTGGGACATTCTCAAGTCTCGCTGGACATGAAGCGAAACAGCCCCAAACAATGGAGTTTCAGTCTTCATTTGGAAAAGGGACTACCTTTGGATATCACTGTGGATTTTTGGGCAAGCCACAACTTATTGGGAAATGTGGAGTCCCAAGGCGCAGTTACTTGGGATAAAACCGCTGTGGATGGAAATGGCAGAGAAGCTCGATGCCATTTAAACTTGTCTGAATCCCAGGATTTTTCTTTTATCGTTACGGAAGACGCCGCTCTTCCGGAGGAAGAATTAAACCCGCCGAAACCACAAACTTTCCAGCCCGAACCTTATGCTGTGAGTAGTTCAAATCTTTTACTCATTACGTCACCCACTGGAATTTTTAACAAACATAAGCATACGGATCCAGAGAAGTTTGTAACCATCGGGCGAAGTGAATTAAAACTGATGAGTAAAGTGACTGCCTTGTATAGCTTTTTGGATATTGATCTTCCGGTTTCTCCTGCGGATATCGCGGATGGTCTTTTGGATGAGAAGGGAAATCCCAAAGTGAAAGTCGCTGTTTTTGGACGGGGTGCTTTTTCATCAGGTAAACATCATTTTAAACCGGAAACCTATTGGTCTGATTCCAAGTTTTCCAAAGCCGTTAAAAAATTCATGGAAGAAGGCGGTTGTCTTTTTATTGGACCCTCTTATCCCGACCGGGAAGTGCTGCCGGACTGGCTTTTAACATTGACTAAAGGCGGATGGGAAGAAGGCACCTTGGCGGATAAAGTGGTGACGGCTAATGTGTCGAAGGCCGAGTCCCATCAAAGACTAATCGATGAAGTTGACGTGGATAACGCTGATTCCGAAAAAAATCACGCGGTTACTTTTGAGGGCGGAACTTACGAGGATACCCAAAAACTTTCTGATGGACAGGACCTCAAAAAACTGATTGAGGATAAAGGAAGAGGTTTTACGAGTTATTATCAATTCACGCTTAAAACCGAGCCGGGTTCTAAGCATCGGTTGTGGATTAGGGTGAATACAGGTCGCAATATCAAAGGCATGTCTCTTGCGGTTCAAGAAGGCGATCAATGGGTTCAGTTGGGAATCCGAACCCAAAACGATGGGGATACCAGGCACTTTGAGGCTCTTTATTTTGAAATCCCTTCAAAATATGTTACGAATAAACAAACTGTTTTTCGTCTCATTTCTAAAACTGGAGATGAAATTAACGCTTATCATTTATGGATTTATCAACTGGATACGTCTGAAAGCCAAACTTTACCGGAGATATTGGGCATTAACTCTAATCAGGAGATGGGACCTGTTAGTCACGGTTTGATTCCGAAAAGCAAGGAATGGAGAATTCCTTTAGTTCTTTCTCAACATCCAGAACAAGGTGCCCTGATTTTACTAAAAGTAGGGAAGGGTTATCTCGTTCGCAGCGAACTGACATTGGAAGATTCCGTCGGGATTTTAAAGTCTTTTGTGGATGATAAAACAATTGAGGAATTGGGGAGTTCCTGGACTAAACCATAACGGCGGGATGGTGTTTTGCAGTTAAAGAGTTTTTTTGATAGAGTTATGTCACTTCAAAGGACAGCTTTTATGAAATCAACGCCGTTATCACATGTTTTTAAAAAAGCAGAGGCCAAGCCGGCTTCTACGGATATTCTTTTTAAGGCTATGCCGTCCTGGTGGGTCGTTTTGTTCGCTTATGCTTTGGCGGCGCTTTTTTGCGTCGGTATTCACCATTTTTTCCTTTGGTTTCCACCTTATCTTTATGAGGTTTTTAAAAATCTTCGGGGTCTTCCGGAAGCTTGGGCGAATGTGGGGCTTTTTTGGGGAGAGAGAGGCTTAACGGTTATCGCGATAGTCGCGGCCATCTATCATCATTTGTGGCAGATCGGCACAAGGTATCGTCTTTCGACGCATAATATCCGCATTGAAAACTGGTTTCCGGTTCATCGGGTGATTACTATTCCTTACGGCGCGGTTCGCCGAGCGGGATATCAACAAAGTTTTTTAGGCCTCATTTTGAATTACGGCCATATTGAAATTGATACAGCCAGTCCAACTCCTCTTGTTTTATTAAATTGTCCTCATCCGACTCAATTTCTTAAAACTTTAGAACCGAAAGTCGAGCAAGTTTTACAGCCCAGCTTGACCCATCATAAAAGAGCGACCGATCTTTGATTTTGTCTGATCTTTTTGGTCCGATTTAATCTCAATAAAGCAATTATTTCTTGAGGAAACTTCTACTTGGAAGTCCCTCCCAAAATCCCTATAATTCGTCCCTCAAACTCATCAAGGAATCGCGAAACCAATGACAAATAAAATCAAATTTCATAAACCCAAACACACCTCTATCGGCAAGGTCAATTTGAAAGCGAAGGCTCAAGACACGCACGTGGCTGGATCTTCCGTCCTCATAACGCCTAAAAAAGTAAAATCCTTACTGCCGGGAACCAAGACGGCTTATGAAACGGTTTTAAATGGCCGCAAGGAAGTAGAAGCTATTCTCGATCACAAAGACCGCCGGTTATTTGTCGTCATAGGTCCTTGTTCTATTCATGATGTTCAGGCCGCGAATGAGTACGCGACGAAGCTTAAAAAATTGGCGGGAATGGTAAAGTCCACAATGGTTTTGGTCATGCGGGTTTATTTTGAAAAACCCCGGACAACTATTGGTTGGAAGGGACTCATTAATGATCCTGATATGAATGACTCTTTTCATATTGAAAAGGGAATCGTTTTGGCCCGCCGTCTTCTTTTAAAGTTCACTGAAATGGGCCTG
>CAWKIY010000004.1:0-9141 GCA_963849245.1 candidate division FCPU426 bacterium
TGGTCTTTTCGTTTTCTTTCATGGCGAGCGGAGTTACATTGGCCCAAATCGTCTTACCTTCTTTAGTAATGTAGCGCTTTTCAATCTGTGAGTTTCCAGAATCGTTTAGAGGTATGGTTTTACTAATATCATGATCATCCGGATGAGTGGCGTTATAAACATTGAAATTAGTTAATTCTTTTCGGCTATAACCAAGCATATCGCCAAACGCTTTGTTGGAGTCCTGAATGATTCCGGCCGGATTAACGAAAATCATTCCGAGAGGATTTTCTTCAAAAACTCTGCGGAATTTTTCTTCGCTTTCTTTTAAGGCTGTTTCGGCTTCTTTTTGTTCCGTGATGTTTTCAATGATGGACAAAGAGAAGAGAGGCTCATCATTAGCGTCGCGGATGACAGAGGTGAAGGTTTTACACCATAGTTCTTGGCCATTTTTTGTCATTTGTCGTTTTTCCATTTGATATTGAGGAAGAATTTTATCGAAAAGCTTTTTAGCAAGTGATTTTTCTATATTGGCGTCCATAGGGTGATTGAAATCGAGATAAGAGTGGCCAATCAGGTCGTTTTTAGAGTAGCCCAACATGGTGCAAAAGGAACGGTTAACATTGACTAAAGTAGAATCCGGGAAAGCTAATATCATACCCATAGGACTTTCATCGAAAAGAGTCCGGAAAAATTCCTCTCTTTCTTGCAGGGCTTTCATGTTTTGGCGCCGTTCAGTGATGTCAAGAAATACAGCGACGCTGTATTTTACTTTGTTCACCTCGTCCAGAATGGGGACGCCCCAGACTTGAACCGGTACGATTTTGTTATGGTGGTGAATTTCCATATCTTCAATGACAGATTTTTCTCCAGATAACGCTCTGAGAATCGGCATCTTTTCCATGGGGTAAAGTTGATCACTGTCGGCCAAATAAGCATTATAAACTTCGGACAAGCGTTCTGGAGTAGCTTTAGGATCAACTGATTTGCCCAGAAGTTCTTTAGCTGCTTGATTGGCGTAATAAGGCTTGCCGTCCTGATTGGTGACGAAAATTCCTACAGGGATAGCTTCCAGAAACTGAAAGAGGCGATGTTCGTTTTTTAAGAGCATTTTCGTGAAAAACTTACGTTCGGTAATATCCCGTGAGAGGGTCGTGTAAAATTGAATGTCTCGTGCTTTCCATGACGCGACTGAAATTTCCACGGGGAATTCGGTCTGATCTTTTTTACGCCCGAAAAGTTCCACTAGGTTGAAACCACTAGAAGAATGAGCCATTTCAAGAAATTTTTCGAAAGGCTTGTTGCCTGATTGTTCTGTAAATCTTTTGGGCATCAATAGACTCATCGGTTGCCCCAGAAGTTCAGACTTTGTGTAGCCAAAAAGTGTTTCCGTAGCGGGGTTAATTTCTACAATAATTCCTTTTTCATCGGTTGTAATAAAAGAGTCGTTTGCCGAATCCAGCAGGGACCGCAGGCGTTCTTCGTTCGCGGCTAATTTTTGAGAGGCGGCCTGTCTTTCCCATATTTGGTGATTAATGGTATAGGCAGCGATTCCGGAAAATAAAATACTAATCAAACTGCCGGCGATAATTATCAGGGATTCCACATCAATATTTTTTTCCTGCGCGGATTTTCGTTTTTGTAAAAGATTGAGTTCGTGGCTTTTCATTTCGGCTATTTTTTTTTGAACGCTGGTCATTAATTTTGTTCCGCGGCCCTTTTTTTGAAGTGAGAGTAATTCGGCGGTTTGACCACTTTGGCTGTAAATTATAGATGTGTCCGCAATTTTTAATTTTTCTTCAATGATGGGCTTTAATTCATCCAAATTGTTTTGTTGAAAAGGATTGTCTTCTGTAAGGAGTTCGACATATGCCATGTCAGCCAGAACCAATTTTTTACCGAGCTGAAAGGTTGTGAGAAAGCCGGGATCTTTTATTAGCAAATAACCACGGACGCCTCTCTCTACATCCTTCAAATCTTCAGGTATCTTTTGAAGTCCTGACATGACTTCGTAGGAGTGTTCGGCTAAAGCCGCGCTGTCTTTAACGTGGTGAAGGCCGATATAAGTGGTGATACTGATATAGGCTAGAAATAGGATAGCCACTCCAAAACTGTAGAGAATTGTTTTATCAATAAAAGTTTTGGTTTTGAAAATCACGGGTAATTTAAGTCTTTCTTAGCGAATAGTGTGGCAGGATGCCTTTTAAAAAGAATGGGACTACAGGTAAAGACTTTATCCATTTTAACGTTAATTTTGACCATCTTTATTGATAAAACCGAGGAAATGAGATTTACTCAACTTTTTCCTGCCATACAGCAGCTAAATTCGGTCAAGTTTAATGCGTTTTTTCGCTCAGGAGGTTTTAAATCAAGTTATTTAGAGCCTATTAAAAGCATCAGATTGCTATTGCTCAAGAGATGAAACTAACATAATTATCCATTTAACGGATGCAGGAGAGAGCGCATGAATAAAACTTTATTAGGCCGACAGGGTTTAAGCGTTTCGCGTATGGGTTTGGGTTGTATGGGAATGTCAGAATTTTATGGTCTTCATAACGACCAAGAATCAATTAATACTCTTCATAGGGCGGTTGATCTCGGTATCGATTTCTTTGACACAGCAGATATGTATGGCCCCTTTAAAAACGAAGAATTATTGGGCAGGGCCTTTGAAGGTAGGCGCAGGCAAATTGTTATAGCGACTAAATTTGGAAATCAACGCGGTTCAGATGGGAAATTTATCGGAATCAACGGGCGCCCTGAATATGTGATTCAATGCTGTGAAGCATCACTTCGGCGCCTCAAAATCGATTCGATTGATCTGTATTATCAGCATCGCGTGGACAACAGTTTGCCGATAGAAGAAACGGTTGGAGCCATGGCAAAACTAGTGCAACAAGGAAAGGTTAGGTATCTGGGACTTTCAGAGGCGGCCCCAGCCACTATTCGCCGGGCGCATAAAGTCCATCCTATTTCAGCCCTGCAGACGGAATATTCACTTTGGAGCCGGGAACCTGAAGAGGAGATTCTTAAAGCCACGAGGGAATTGGGAATAGGATTTGTATCTTATAGTCCCCTGGGAAGAGGTTTTTTAACGGGAGCTTTTAAACAAATTGAGGATTTAGATCCCAAGGATTGGCGCCGTAACAATCCTCGGTTTCAAGGAGACCATTTTCAAAAAAATCTAGACTTAGTGGATAAAATTGAAAGCTTGGCGGTGAAAAAGAACGTGACCCCGGCTCAATTAGCTCTGGCTTGGGTTCTGGCGCAAGGAGAAGACGTGGTTCCGATTCCAGGAACTAAGAAAATTAGCCGTTTGGAAGAAAATGTTAAGGCTGTGGAAGTTCAGTTTTTGCCGGAAGAATTAAAAGCGCTGAATGAGTCTTTTCCCAAGGGTGCCGCTTCAGGTCAACGATATCCGGATATGAGTACAGTTAACCGTTAACTGAAGACTGGTTAGTTTCGCCAGACACTTCGGTCTAAATTTCGATATTGAATCGCCTCAGCGATATAAGCTGGCGCAAGAGATTCCTCACCATCTAGATCCGCGATCGTACGGGCTACTTTTAAAATCCGGTCAAAGGCTCGAGCTGATAGACCGAATTTTTCCATAGCGTTTTTTAAAAGGATCTGGGAAGGTTCGTCCAAAATACAATGCTTTCTTAATTGCGAAGTAGTCATCTGAGCGTTCGAATGGATCCCATCGTTTTTAAAACGGTCCTGTTGAATTTTCCGGGCTTCGCTGATTCTTTCGCGAATAGCACTGGACGGTTCGGCGGGAGAGTTGTCGGAAATTTCCTTCCACTTTAAAGACGGAACCTCAATATGCAAGTCGATACGATCTAAAAGTGGACCAGAGATTTTACTGAGGTATTTATGAATTTGACGCGGGGTACAGACGCATTCCCTTGAAGGATCAGTGTAATAGCCACAAGGGCAGGGATTCATCGCCGCCGCGAGCATGAATTGGGCGGGAAAGGTTAAAGTCGATTGAACCCGTGAAATGGTCACCATTCCGTCTTCTAAAGGTTGTCGTAAAACTTCCAAGACATTTTTATTGAACTCGGGAAACTCGTCCAAAAATAAAACGCCATTATGAGCGAGACTCACTTCTCCTGGTTTAGGGATAGTGCCTCCGCCAATGAGTCCCGCGTCAGAGACGGTATGGTGTGGCGCGCGAAAAGCTCGGGTTGCCATGAGCGCCCTGCGTTTAGCCAATGTTCCTGCAATGGAATGAATTTTAGTGGTCTGAATCGCTTCTTCCAATGAAAGCGAAGGCAGGATGGTAGGAAGTCGTTTAGTGAGCATCGACTTTCCTGATCCCGGAGGTCCGACGAGAAGAATATTGTGCCCGCCAGCGGCTCCAATTTCGAGAGCCCTTTTTGCGTTTTCCTGTCCCTTAACATCTGAGAAATCTAATCTGTAATTGGAGTGTTGCTTGAACTCTTCCTCGATATCTACTTGGGTCCGATTGAGCTTCTTGATTCCGCTTAAAAATTCAAAGGCCTCCCGCAGGTTTTTTACGGCGTAAACAGGGACCTCTTGGACTACCGCTGCTTCTTTGGCGTTTTCGGCCGGGACTAAAAGACCATTAATATTAGCGTCCCGAGCGGCCAAAGCGATGGGCAATGCACCCCGAATAGGCCGAATTTTGCCGTCAAGAGCCAATTCGCCCACCATCCAAAAGCCTTCTACGGCTTTTTCAGGCAATTTGTTAGAAGCCACCAAAATGCCGACGGCCATCGGTAGGTCAAAAGACGGTCCCTCTTTTTTAGTGTCGGCTGGAGCCAAATTAACGGTAATTCGTTGAACGGGGAAAGAAAATTGGGAATTGGTAATAGCGCTTTTAACCCGGTCTTTGGATTCTTTGACTGCGGCATCGGGCAGTCCTACGGTTTGAAAGGTTGGTAAACCTGGGCAAATGTCGACTTCGCATTCCACCTGATAGGCGTCAATTCCCAGTAATGCGGCACTTCGAATATTGGCTAACATACTTTTTCCCTAAAAAGGTTCAATATAAGTAAGTCTGATTTCAAGGGTATATAGCAATTTACATGGCAAGAAGCAAGGAAATCTGCACTTTAAACGCAACAAAATGGTCGTAGACGGCTGAGCCCCACTTGCAAAAGGCTAAAGTGATCGTTAATATACCGACCCACAACGGAATATCTCAATTAACTAAAGTAAAGGTGTCATCCATGGCCTCTTCGTCTGAAAAAATAAAAGTAAATATTCACGAAAAAGATTTCGAAGTTGAAGTGTATGAAAAACAGGGAAAAGTTTTCGCTAAAACCCACATTAATAATTTTGGCGAAATTGTGGTACCGGATTTCGGCGGAGGCAAGGAAAGGGCGCTGAAGAACATTCAAGCCCGCATTGGTAACGTGGTAACCGCTTTGCAATTGGACACAGACCGTGAGAATCGCCGTAAGCAATGGGAAGAAGAACAGGCCAAGAAACAGCAGAGCCTGAACTAATTTTGATCACTGTGTTCCGGCTTAACGGCTGGACACTGAGGGGATCCCCCCCTCTTTGAAGCCTCGGATCCCCATCCGGGGCTTTTTTATTTGGAGCTTTTCTTCAAACGATTAAAAATTCGACTATTTAAGCTTTAATAAAAAACGCTAAAACCCGATTTTTTAAGGATTTTAGCGTTTCTTTTAAAAGCTTCTTTATTTTTAAATTTTACTCAATCCAAAAACTAATAACTTCCAGGTTTTTATTGGATTGACGTAAGCGGTTCGATAGAACCTTAATGATGATATCCATCAATTTTAAAGCAGTATGAGGTTTTTCTTTGCGCAATTGTTGGTAGCCTTCTAACGAAATCATAAAGACTTCTGAATCAGCGGTAGCGCGAACCGCAGCTGAACGGGGAAGACCATCTAAAAGGGCCATTTCTCCAAAGAATTCTCCGGGATTTAGCACCGCGATGGTGTTTTCTTGATTTTTGACTTTTTTGATGATCTTAACAGCGCCGGACTTAATGACATACATGCTGTCGCCTTTAGAATCCTCATCGAAAATCAAATCTTCTTTTTTTACGGTTTTTTCCTCACCCACGGACCCCAGTGCTTCCAGATCGTTACCATCAAAGGTTTTAAAGGGGGCATATTTGGATAAATAGCTTACATCGGGCATAAACATCTCCTTTTATTATTCGGGTGACGGACCAATTGTAGGATTCTTCCTGAAAGACGCAACACAAAAACGGGGGTTAAAAATCAGAAAAATCCATGCTTGATAGGAGAACCGGAAGGATTGGGAGGCGCCGAGACGGGTTTGGAACGGGAAGACAAAGAGGGCATCGGGATAGGAGTCGGCGGAGCAGGTGTATCTTCTAAAAGGTCCTCATCCGAGTGATTGACGCTGATCGCTTCCGCGGCTTCCAATACCTGGGCTTCCTGTTCCAAACTACCGGTATCAACCTGAATAATAGCGTTCAAAACTTCTTCCTCGTCCAAAACATAGCCGTCCAAGGCAGAGGCGGGTAAGGGTTGGTCAGGATTATAGACAGGTATAGGTGAATGGGATTCTTCTTCGTAGTGAATCACTTCAACCGGCGTGATATGGGATTGAGATGCCTCTAGTACTTCAACTACTTCAATCGGTTGAGAAACAACGGGTTCATCTTGAATCGGAAGAGAAGCCGGTTCCGCGACAATAGGAATTGGCGCTGCGGGGACAGGAAGTTCTTGGGGTTCCAGTGTCGGAACAACAGG
Source organism: candidate division FCPU426 bacterium (assembly GCA_963849245.1). Lineage (GTDB taxonomy): Bacteria > Oederibacteriota > Muellerivitia > Muellerivitales > Muellerivitaceae > CAWKIY01. Next base: position 6,702 of record CAWKIY010000004.1, read on the forward strand.
AACCGAAGTCTCAGGAGCGGTTTTAGGTATAGGTGAAATAGGGTCTGGCTTTGCGGCAACGGCTGGTTTAGTTGCAGGGGCAGGAATTGGAACTGGCGCAGAAGCTGGTTGAGGGTTTTTGGCTGCTTTCGCTTTTGCCAGCACCTGTTTTAAATATTCTTTTGGATCAGTCAATTTGACGCCGCCCGCATCCGGCGCGGCGGCGGACGCAGCGGGAACTGCTTTGGCGGCGAAAGGCGCTGCAGGTTGAGGAGAAGCGGATTCGTTGACGGGTGCAGTTGGGCTAGCTTCAGCTGCCGCCATAGGCGCGTCTTGCTTTTTAAGGTTCAACTCTTCTTCAACCGCTTCGGATGTGGTGTTTCTGATTTTAGCAATACGGGATTTCGCCTCATCCACCATGGCGCCGGTTTCGTGGATACGGACGAATTTTTCATATTCCGCAACGGCTTTTTCAATAATACCTTTGTTCTCGTAAACCTGCCCCAAGATAAAGTGCGCATTGGCATAGCTGGGTTCTAATTTAATCGCAATTCGATATTCATTAATTGCCTGTTTATAAAGGCGCAGTTTGTCGTAAATAAGGCCGACGGTGTTGTGGATCTTCGCGCTTTGAGGGTTGAGTGTGATGACCTGGGCGAAGGTTTCGAGGGCTTTTTGCAAATCGCCTTTGCGTTCAAAGGCGAAACCCAAAGCCATGTAAGCCGCCTCGAAGCGAGGGTCGAAGCGAACCGCTTCCTGAAAGGCTTTGACTGCCTTGTCTAAAAGTTCCTGTTTGGCGTAAAGTACGCCCATGTCGTAGGCCACTTTAGATTTGTTCTTTCCTGACTTTGCCGCTTCTTCTAGCCGCTTAAGAGCTACCTCCATGTTGCCGGCGGTATCTTTATCGATTCCCAAACGGTGATAGGATTCGGCATAAGAGGGGTCCAATTCCACGGCGGTTTGGAAAACTTGCATGGCCTGGGCGTATTGTCCCTGTTCATAGTAGACGTTTCCTAAGTTGTTGAAAAACGTGGCGATCTTTGGATTGCGGGAAATCGCGTCCTCAAAGGTTTTGATGGCTTCCTTATACCGCTCACAACGGGCAAAAGTTAGCCCGAGATTGTTCCAAGCCTCGGGGGAATTGTTATCGATGGAAATAACTTTTTTGAAAACCTGAATAGCGTCGTCATATTGGCCGAGATCGGAATAAATGAAACCCATGGCGGTGTGGGCCTCTTTATAGTTGGGATCCACATCCAAGGCTTTTTGAAGTTCTTTGATGGCTTTGCTGTTATCGCCGGCTTCCGAGAGCTTTTGAGCGGCTTCGAGGAGTTCTTTCTTTTTATCGTCTTTGCTGCCAAATAAGGCCATGAATTTACCGTTTAACTTAAAGGATTAATTTAGTAGGGCATTGTATCGCCACCGCTTTTCAAAGGTCAATCAAGACGAAGTGTTTCTTTTAAATGGAAAAACTAGTTTTTAACGGGGAAATCCGGGTGGTAAACCGCCTGGAGGAAAGCCGCCTCGGCCCAAACCGCCCATCAGGTTTTGCGCTTTTTGCATCATGCCGCCCTTTTTTACCATTTTACGCATCACGTCGTATTGTTTTAAAAGAGTATTGATCTCATCGGGACGTGTGCCGCTTCCCGCGGCAATACGGCGTTTGCGGGAACCATCTAAAAGCTGAGGGAAACGCCGCTCTTTATTTGTCATTGAAAGAATAATTGCTTCCATGCGCTTTATTTTTTTCTCATCGGGGGCCTGGGCTATCATTTGTTTCTTTTGAGCGTGGTCGCCAGGAAGCATGGAAATAATTTCTTCCATCGAGCCCATTTTTTTCAACTGCTGAATTTGATCCAGCATCTGTTCCATGTTGAAGTCCGAACCTTTGGAAAGTTTTTGTTTTTCCACGGAGGATTGGCGGGCCACTTCCTCGGCTTTTTCAATGAGGGTCAACATATCGCCCATACCCAAAATGCGGGAGGCCATCCGGTCGGGATAGAATGCTTCTAAACCATCCATCTTTTCGCTAACGCCGACGAATTGAATCGGAACGCCGGTAACGGAAGTGATTGAGAAAATAGCGCCGCCCCGGGCGTCACCATCCGCCTTAGTGAGAACCAAACCGGTTAAGGGAAGGCGGGAATGAAAGGCCGAAGCCACATTGACGGCGTTTTGTCCCGTCATAGCGTCCACAACGAGCATGATATTGGTCGGTTTAAGTTTCTTTTGAATATCCGAAATCTCATTCATCATTTCTTCGTCAATCTGCAGGCGTCCCGCGGTATCTAGAATCAGGATATTGCAATTGTTTTGCAGGGCGGTCTTCACGGCACGGATACAGACATCCATCGCTTTTTCCGCGCCTTCGGGTCTGAAAATGGGGACATCAATTTCTTTAGCTAAAGTCGCTAATTGTTCGATAGCGGCAGGCCGCACCAAGTCGGCTGCAACGAGGCCG
>CAWKIY010000005.1:0-4783 GCA_963849245.1 candidate division FCPU426 bacterium
TGGCAATCAGGTAATATTGCAATTACCTTTAACAACGACTTCGGATGTCAAATTGCAGGTATTTACCCTGGCTTATCGCAAAGTGGAGGAGCAGGAGTTTCCCAAGCAGTCGAACCTGTCTCAGATTCCGGTTTTGCTCAAGGACACTTGGGGAAACAATCTGGCCAACGGCCTCTATTATGTTGTGGCCAACACCAACCAAGGCCAGTTCATCGCGAAGCTTCTTGTTTTAAAATAGTTTCTTCGGAAGAATTATCTTTCTTCCGCTATTTTTCTTAACAAATAAAACTCTTTTTTACTCTGGTTTTCGGTGGGATAATCCTATCGGATTCAACGAATCCAAACGATATCTTCCGTCACCAGGAGCTTCAATTGCCCAGCGCTTCCCGACAGAACTTTCAAAGAATCCTCAAACGCCAAAAACTTCTGACTCAAGAAATTCTGATGTATCAAAAGGTCATGGAAGGGATGCGCCGGGGGCTTAAATTTGAGAGTCTTTTGAAACTTATTATCCAGTCGGTTTGCAAGGGTCTGGGGTTCAAAAGGGCCGGGATTTTTCTACTGGAGCCGGATGGGAAAAATGTCAGGCTGGCTTTGGGGATCGGAAAAAACGGGCAATTTGAGAAAAATAAAGACCGGATTCCCATCCACCAGCGCAGCGGCATAGGCCACTTTTCCGATGTGATGAACGGGTATAAAAAATTCTTTTATTCCAACAATATTCCGAACCGGTTCGCGGGCAAGGATAAGTTTAGGACCCTTGTTTATAACAACGCGTTGGTTCCACTGCAATTAGGCCAGGAAAAAGCTATTGGGGCATTGGCTGTCGATAACTTGGATCAAAACCGGCCCATCACCAAATCCGATGTGGCCAGCCTTTTGAATTACGCCACCCAAGTCGGTTTGGCGATAGAGTCTTTCCGCATCCATGAGCAGGTGGTTAGTCTTTCCTTTACCGACCCCATGACGGGCCTTTATAACCGCCGATTTTTTGACCGGGCTTTGGCCCAAGAATTAAACCGATGCCAGAGATATTTTCGGTCTTTCAGCCTGTTGATGATCGATATCGACCGGTTCAAACGGGTGAATGATACCTATGGGCATGACGCGGGCGATGAGATTATCCGGCAAGTGGCGGATCTGCTTCGAAATCATTTGCGAAGTCTCGACATATTGGCCCGGGTGGGAGGGGAAGAGTTCGCGGTAATTCTACCCGAGACACCTCCCCAGAATCTCGCTGTTGTGGTTAACCGGCTTCTCAGGGAAATGCGTCAAGCCAAGCCGGTCGTGAAAGAAATGGAACTCCGAAAAGAAAGAATTACCCTGAGTATTGGTCTTTCTACTTATCGGGGTGGTGACGTGACTCCCGCCATGCTGGTCAAGATGGCGGATAAGAGCCTCTATCAGGCCAAGAGCGGCGGCAGGGACAGGTCGGGCTCGTTACAGGAATTTCTGAATCGCTCGGGCAAAAAGTCAAAGACGGTTAATCCGCGAAGCCGTTTTAAATCTAAGGTTTAGATTGAGTCAAATAGGGAAGTCTTATAGTTCGATTTAAAGTTTTTTAGAATTTTTTTAAAATTTAAAATGAATGGTACTGTGCTATTTCCATTTGAATCGGTTTTTAAAATTACGATATCGAGAAGGTATTTATGAATTTTTTTATTCTGTTTGTTTTTTGTTTGTTTTTGAATTTTTCATCTCCCGCGGTTGGGCAGAACAACGGTCGTGATTGGGGCATGGGTACTTCGGGTTCATCCTGGACGAACGGTATGGGGATGGACAGCCGGTTGACTGAGATCCATGGCCGGGTGATTTATCAGCGTAAAAATGTTCACGACGCCTTTAAATTCGGAAAAATCACAAAAACTGAAGCCGGGGTGCTTGACCGAGAGTTGGTGGTGATTCATCGAGATGCCTTGAACGCCTTTTATCATGGACAAGGAGCGAACCAATTGACGGCGGAAGAACAAAAGTCTTTTACTGAAAGGCTGGATATCAATAAAAAAAAACTGGATGATTTCATGAGCGCGCCCAAAGCGGTTAAAATATTGAAACTTGAAACCAAACCAACGGTTATTCCATCTCCGGTTCAGACCCTGGACTCCGAATAAATTAAAACATCAATTTCTGAAAAATTTAAAACCACAGATGAACTCTGATGAGGATTCTATTTAAAGAATATCAGCGTTCATCTGTGCGTGCGGAGCACGCCTGTGGTTAAAATTGATTTTGTTTAAGGTCGGTTATTTTTTGGGGGGAGCGGAAGTGGATTGGCGGACGATCAGTTCGGGTTTGATCAGCAAATGCATCGGCTTGGGCGTCTTTTCCTTAATCATCGTTTCTAAAAGCTCGACCCCTCTTTGGCCGATTTCAAAAAAAGGCTGATGAACCGTGGTTAAAGGCGGGTGTGAGAGGGACGCCTTTTCGTAGTCATCAAAGCCGACGACGGAAAGGTCCTCGGGAATTCTGATTCCCGATTTCTGGGCCACGCTCATGACACCGAAGGCAATCATATCCGTCGCGCAAAAAATGGCGGTCGGTCTTTGAGAGGCGGGCAAAGCGAGGAAGTAATACATGCTTTGAACCCCGTGCTCCAGGGAGAAGACCCCGTTGCGGACCCACTGGGGGTTCTCTTTTAAACCCGCCTTTTTTAAAGCCAACTGATATCCTTCGTAACGGTCCCGGGAATTACTTGAGAACTCCAACTCACCGCCAATGAAAGCCACCCGTTTGTGTCCCAACTCAATAAGATGCTCCGTGGCCAAGCGGCCTCCCAGACGGTTATCCAGATCCACCCAGGAATACTGCGGGTTTGTTGTACGGTATAAAAGAAGCAAAGAAGGGATATGAACCTGCTTAAGGAAGTTTAAATCGGCCTCGTTTTTAATGCGGGGCGCCATCAGGATGACTCCAGCTAAGGGGCTTTCGTAACAAAAATTCAACTCAGTGTTTTCGGGATGGACCTGTCCTTGGATATTGTTTAAAAGAAGGTGAAATTTAGACTTGGTGATCTCATCCACGATTCCGGCGAGGCTTTGCAGGTAGTAAGACTCCGAAGGATTGGGGGAGCCCAGCCAAAAGGAAAGTAGGCCGATGGCTGTTTTTCGCTGGGACTTCAGGGCGCTGGCTACGGTATTGATGTGGTAGTTCAGCTTTCGGGCCGCTTCGAGAACCTTTTTACGGCTTTTTTCACTGACCGCGCCTTGTCCGGTTAAAACCCGGGAAACGGTGGATCGATGAACCCCGGCCAATTCGGCCACATCGTGAATATTGTGCATCTTGATTTTTCCTTTTCGCCGTCAAAAAGCCCAAACCTTTTGGCGAGCCGGTTTAAGTGAAGGCTTTGCCAAGAGTAGCCAATTGCTTTTGAAAACTCAATGTTTTATGCCTGGACTTGAAATCATTATGAGTTATAATGAGAACGTACTCAATTTTCGTCCTCACTGAAGCGGAAAGAAGGGTCTATGAAGAAAGTTTGGCAAGTCGTCAGTTTTTGCGCTCTTTTAGTCAGTTTTATCGCAGGTCCTGTCAAAGCCGATCCTCCCGCCACTGATGCCGATCTTCAGCAGCAAATTCAAAATCTTCAAACCCAGTTAAATCAATTAGAAGTTGAAACCGAAGGTCTCAAAGGACAATCTCAGCAAGCCCAAAAGCCTATCGTGAGTTTGGCGGGTGGTTCGCTGGAACAAGACTTTGAGAGTAATTCGGATTCTTGGTCCATTTTGCAGGGCCAGACTTTAAACCTAAAGTTTTTGGCGGATCCGGCTCCCAACGTGACCGGTCATTTTGATCTGTTTTTCTTGGGTAAGGTAGCGCCGGATATTTTGCACTATAGCTATTTGCCGGTTTTATCCAGTGAGAATATCTTTTTCGTTCTCAAAGAAGCGGATGTCACGTTTAATTCTGGTCTTCTGTCCTTTAGAGCTTTTACGGGGCTGGCCCACGACGGTTTTTATAATACGGACGATGACTTCTATTATCTCTTTCCGGCCATGAACGATGTGGACACGCCCTGGCGGGTTTCGGGGCGGCCGGTGCCAACGGGAATGGAAATCCAAGGTAAAAATGACTTGGACGGTTTGGACATTTGGGCCGGGCAGGAATTGGTTTGGGGCGCGGGCCAGCAGGTTTACGCCAAGTATAAACACAATATTGGAACAACCACCTTCGGTGTCATCGACAAGATCCAGCTTCCCTTAATTAATGCTTTTAGTGAAGGAACAACTTATGCGCCCGCAGTCACAGTTACTTCCTACGTGAGCGCTCCGAAAAATACAGTGGAAGCTTTTTGGAAGGTCCCTATTTCAGATGTCTTACTTTGGGAAAATGTCGGTGTCTACAATCCGGCGAATGTGAATCAACCTTACACCTATTCCTTGCCGGTGGCCGCGGGGACGGGAACGGCGGGGTCCAGTTATCAGGTTTATCAAGGGACGACCAGTCAAACGGATGCCTTAGGATACCAGGTCAAGCTGACCACTCACGCGATTCCTGGTTTGGATTCGGTGATGGTAAATGGGGAATACAGCGGTCTCTTGGCGGATGACCTGGAGAGAATTTCCGGGGAAATCATCGAGACACCGGCGCCCTTCTGTACGTTTACGTTCGATGCGACCGCCCAAAAGCCGCTCATTGGTCCAAATCCATTAGTTTATAACGGTGATCAAGGGGGCGGTGTGGGAACGCTGATTCAGCCCCGAAGCGAGGGCGATCCTTTCCGTGTCACCCTTGATCCTATTTCCGGAATCAATAATCGTGAAATGACCAAGTTCAGTCTTTCTTT
>CAWKIY010000006.1:0-3657 GCA_963849245.1 candidate division FCPU426 bacterium
AAAGCAGGCTAGGGATTTGACGGCGCTGATTCCATGGGTGGCAGGCCGGGCCCCCCAGGCCGGCCTGCCCACAGTTTACGTCTGTCAAAACTATCACTGTCAGCTTCCCACGACCGATCCCATTCAGGTTTCCAAGCTTCTCCTGACTTCTCAAAGACCATAATTTTCCCAGGGCCTTTGTTTTTTAAAATAAACCCGGATGATTCTCCTATAATGACCCGCATTTAACGGTTAGCGTTATTTGGAATAACAGGCTCATTTTAAGGCGAGGAGCATTTATGAAAAGGCACTTGGGTTGGTTTTTGGGATTCATTTTGAGCGTTTCCGCGGCTTGGGCTCAGGACGCGGTCCAACCAGACGCGACGGCCAATAGCACGGCCGCCAGCGCGGCGGTCTCGATTACGGATTACTGGAAAAAAGAAGTCATCGCCAATCTGAATCTGAACCAGGCTTCTTTCAGCAACTGGGCCCAGGGCGGCAATAACATGATTTCGTGGCAGGCAGGCTTAAACGCCCGTCTCGAACACGATAATCCTGCCATTAACTGGCTCAATACCCTCAAGCTTCAATATGGATCGACTTACTTGGCGAACCAGGGAACTCAGGTTTCGACAGACGCGATTGACCTGGAAAGTGTTTTTGCCTGGAAGACCTGGACCTATATCAATCCCTATGTCTCTATCTCCGCCCAAAGCCAATTCGGCCCGGGATATAACTACGCCGTCAATCCGGCGGTCGAGATTTCAAACTTCTTGGACCCGGGTTATCTCACGGAAAGCGCGGGGTTAAAATACGTTCCGGATAAAGTTTTTAATACCCGGCTGGGTTTGGGACTGAAGGAAACGGTTGCCAGCCAATTTGAGACTCCCTATACGGTGAACCCTAGTACGGGTCTGCCTCAAAGTGAAATAACCCAATTCGGACTCAGCTGGGTTTCGGAACTAAACTTGAAATTATCCGCCACCTCAAATATTGACTCCAAGCTGGATACCTTTTGGCCGGGCGGTTCCCTGGATCAAACAGTTTTAGAATGGGACAATCTGTTGACCTTTAGTTTTAACAAGATTCTCAGCCTCAACATGGAAGACGACTTCCGTTATGACTCTCGGGTCTATGACGGCTGGCAGATCAAAGAAACTTTGGGGCTTGGGATCGCTTACTCACTTTTATAAGTCTTTTAACCAATTTAAAGGGAGTACCACATGGGCATGATGAAGGAATTTAAAGAATTCGCCGTGAAGGGCAATATGCTGGATTTAGCGGTGGGTATTATCATTGGCGCGGCTTTCGGTAAAGTCGTTTCGTCCATTGTGGCTGATCTTCTCATGCCGCCTTTAGGGCTGGTGATCGGCGGTATTAACTTCACAGATATTGTTATTACCCTTAAAGCGGCGGCCGTTGACGCGGCGGGTAAAACCCATCCAGCCGTCACATTGAACATCGGTAACTTTATCCAATCCTTGATCGATTTTACCATCATCGCTTTTTCCGTTTTTATTATCGTCAAACTCGTTAACGCGATGAACCGTAAGGCCGCCGAGGCACCTGTTCCACCCACGCCTCCAACGAAGCAGGAAGAACTTTTAATGGAGATCCGGGATTTGCTTAAGAAAAATAAGTGATCCCCAGCTAAAGGAATTTCTTTTGTCTACTGTCGATTTTTGCATTGAGGGTCCCCATCAGCGGGACCTATGGGGTACGATCACCCAGCCTGAAAAAATAGAAGGCCCCCCGGTAGTGATGGCCCACGGATTTTTGGGATTCAAAGACTGGGCTTTTTTCCCCTGGCTGGCCCAGTTTTTCGCCGACGCGGGGCTGCCCGTGGTGCGGTTTAATTTCTCAGGATCGGGGATGGGGCCTCAAATCGACGGCCCTTTTGAGAATCTGGAAGCCTTTCAACAGGACACTATTTCCAAACAAGTCGAGGACCTGCGCGCGGTGATCGCCTGCGTGATTCAGGGAAAATTAAAACCCGATTTGAAAGCCCAAGATAAAGTTTTGCTCTGGGGCCATTCCCGGGGCGGCGCGGTTTGCTTTTTGGCCGCGGGGAATTCCCCCCATATTCAAGGGATCGCGACCTGGGCCACGATCGCGCGGGTGAACCGTTATCTCTATGAAGCGAAACAGGCCTGGCGGAAACAAGGGTTCAACGCGGTCGAAAGTTCCCGAACCGGCCAACTTTTAAAATCCTCCGTGGATTTTCTGGAAGACGCCGAGAAATGGGGCCGGCAAGGCGATGTCCCGACTTATCTTTATAACCTAAAGATTCCGGTGTTTCTCCTTCATGGGTCCGAGGATACCAGCGTTTCTCCGGATGAATCCGAAAGCCTAGCGGCAGTACATCCTCCCGCTCAATTAGCCATTCTGGCCGGGGCGAATCATAAGTTCAACACGGACCATCCTTTTACCCGGCCACCCGCTGTTTTGGTGGAAGCGGCCGAAAGAACCGTGGAATTTTACAAAACCATTTTCAAATAACGTTGATTGCGGTTCTTAAAGAATAAGGACTGCTTTAAAATCATTGCATGACTTCCTACTCAACTAAATTGGTTTTCCTAATCATTTGCTTCGTGTCAGGAATTGGCTTGGGATTGGGGTCATGGAATCACATTTCTCTGCCTTTTCATAATCCATTGGAAGTGGTTGGTTTTTGCACGAAGATTCAGTTTAATCCCGCTAATGATGTTCTCCGGTTTTTCATTTTAATTTTAACCCCTTCACTCATACTCATCTTGATCTCCGTTTTGGGACTCCCAAAAGTCGAGCCGCTTTTTAAAGAGAAAAAGACAATTTCTTCCTCTTTCTATCAAGATAAAAGCGGCTCAAGCTCTGGCTGGTTAACCCTCATTTTGCTTTGCGTTTATGCCGTCCTGCTCGCTTTAAACGTACCGACTTATCATTCGTTCGGACGATTTGACGCCTATCACGAAGGAGAGGTTCTGGGTTCGAGCCTCTCCTGGATAGCGGGTCAAGCGCCTTACCGGGATTTTTTATTTTTTCACGGGTTGTTTCAAGATCCATTACGCGCGGTTTTGGCGTTTAAAATTTTTGGCGCTTCCATAGGCGCGGTTCGAACGATGGAGTCGCTTTTGAAACTCTCAACATGGCTCTTAGCCGCCCTTTTTCTTCACAAACTTTTTCGCGGCAAAATTTTATGGACCTTAGGAGTCTTGTCTTTCGTGGCTTTAGCGCAGGTGCGTTTTTGTTTTGATATTTTTGGGACTCTTTTTATTAAAACCTTAAATCCCGCGGCGGTCACGAACGCTTTTTTAAAATATCAGCCTTTTTGGCAGTCTTTTGATTGGATGATTATTCCCTCGAGGGATGTGACGACCTTTGGCTGTTTACTGGCTTGGTTTATGGTTTATAACGAAATATTTTTCAAACAGACAGCTTCAAAGTATCTTTTCCGAATATCGGTTTTCTCATCCGCTTTCCTACCGGTGATTTCTTTCGCCTATGCGCTGGACCGCGGATTTTATTTGATCGCGAACGGGCTCCTTTTGAGCGCCGGAGTCTATTATTTCGAACTAAAAAAAAGACGTCTTGGAAAGGACTTTCTCGTTTTGACGGCGGCCGGAGCTTTAACCGCTTTGCTGGCTTTAATTCTTTTGTTTCAAGGACAATTCTTATCTTTTTTAAAATATGTGTTTTGGA
>CAWKIY010000007.1:0-3278 GCA_963849245.1 candidate division FCPU426 bacterium
TTCATCGGCGAAAACTAAAACTTTATTGGGAAGATAAGTCCGCCAAATAAGCTCAAGCATTTTCCGGGACTCTTCCCGGGGACCCATCACAAAAATTTCGGAGGGACCATAAAAATCAAATTGAAACGCTTGGAGCATCTGGGGAAAGTTGCTGCCCCCCTTGGCAAGGACGCCCGAGAAACATTTTAAGATGGCGTCCGCGCGGTCCCGGTATTCTTTTTGGCCCGTAAACTCCGCTAACCGATAAAGACTCAAGGCCGCCACCGAATTGCCTGAGGGAATGACCCCGTCGTAAGCTTCTTTCGTGCGCGCTAAAAGCCGATGTTGGTCCTTCTGGTCGCTCCCATTGAAGTAAAATCCGCCCGATTGGTTATCCCAAAAAAGCTGGGTCATTTCTTTTTCAAGGTCGATGGCTTTCTTCAAATAAGCCGTATTAAAGGTGCTTTCATAAAGGTCTAATTGTGCCGCCTGGAAAAAAGCGTAATCGTCGATATAGCCCTGTATCTCCGCCGGGCCCTTTCGGTAGGAAGCCAGCAGTCGGCCGTCTTTGAAAAGATTCCGGCTGATAAAAGCGGAAGCTTTTTCAGCGGCCTGTAGATAGTGGATGTCACCTAATACCTGATAACCATAAGCCAGGGACGAAATCATTAAACTATTCCAGGCCGTGAGGATCTTGTCGTCCAGGTGGGGCCTTACACGCTTGGACCTGGCTTGAAGAACTTTTTCCCGCGCCGCTTCCCACCACTTTTCATCTTGTCCCAGGGCCTTGAGGCTGTGGGGCAAATCCGCTTTCAGATGCAGAATGCTTTTGCCATCCTCAAAATTACCATGTTCGGTCACCCCATAAAGCTGGCAAAAAAGATGGCCGTCTGTGTCCCCCAGAACAGTCTTCAACTCATCCGGCGTCCAAACGTAAAACTTTCCCTCATGTCCCTCACTATCCGCGTCCTCCGCGCTGTAAAAACCGCCCTCTGTATCCGTCATGTCTCTGAAGAGATAAGTAAAAATCTCACGGGCAGTACGGGCGTATTCTTCCCGGCCTGTCACCTGATAGGCTTCCAAATAAGCCCGCGACAGGAGCGCGTTGTCGTAAAGCATCTTTTCAAAATGGGGCACCAGCCACTCATCATCCGTCGAATAGCGCGCGAACCCTCCGCCCACCTGATCGTAAATTCCACCCTGAGCCATTTTGTCCAGGGTCACCTCAACCGCCGGCAGAACCCTTTCGTCCTGGGTCATTCGGTAAAACCGCATTAAAAAGCCTAAAAGCATGGAAGGCGGAAACTTGGGCGCGCCGCGAAAACCCCCATCTTTGGGGTCAAAAGAATGAAGAGCCGTTTCCTTGGCTTGGGTTAAAACCGAGAGATTGAGGACCCCGCCGGAAGTCTCCGCGCCTGCCTTGGCGATAACGCTGGCTAACTGACTACCCGCCTTTTCCACCTCTTCCGGCTTAGTTTTCCAAATCCGGGCCACATCTTCTAAAACGGTGGGAAATCCGGGCCGTCCATAACGGCCGTCCGGCGCGAAATAGGTGCCGCCGTAAAAGGGTTTTAAATCCGGGGTCAAAAACAAGTTCAAGGGCCAACCACCCTGCCCGGTTAACATCATGACCGCGTTCATGTAAATTTGGTCTACATCCGGCCGCTCTTCCCGGTCGACTTTGATACAGACAAAATTTTCATTCATGATTTTCGCGATAACTTCGTTTTCAAAACTTTCATGCTCCATCACATGGCACCAGTGGCAGGTGGAATAACCGATGGAAATGAAGATAGGTTTGTTTTCCTTTTTGGCTTTTTCGAAAGCTTGTTCCCCCCAGGGATACCAATCCACAGGATTATGGGCATGCTGAAGAAGATAGGGGCTTTTCTCGTGAATCAGCCGGTTAGTGTGCTTAAAGGAAGCTTCATCGGATTTTGCCGTCATCCACCACCATCCCATACCTAAAGTGATCGTCAAAAAAACCAAAGTGGATAAAAATTTAAGGTTCATCGGTCACCAGCTTGCCGGAAAAGAGAGATTGAATCAATCCTTCATAGCCGGAAACCGATGAAAAAGTTGCGGTGAATCAAAAAAGACACGTTTGAACGCACGCGTTAAGAAAAGGAAAGGGACGAAGTGAAATAAGTTAAGCTTCCACCACGTAAGTATCCGCGATCTTGTCATGCCAGGTCTGGGAATTCTTATCCCAAAGCATCCAAAAGTAACCCAGTCCCAAAAATAAGCTGGATAAAATTTGGCTGATGGCTCGGATAAAGGCTTTAAGAAGATCCACCGGGCCGCCGGAAGCGCTTACCACCTTAATCCCCATCACCTTTTTCCCGATCGTATAGCCTTCCCATTGGGAAACCAAAATGGTTTCATAAACAATCCAAAGAGCGCTAAACCCGCCGTGCCGCAACCCCAGACCAAGCGCGCCGAATAAAACACAATCAATGAGCGCCGCGAAAAATCTTTTCCAGAATCCGGTTTTTTTCATTCTTTACCCCTTTGTTCGAATTTGCCTCAGTGCCTCGTACAACACGATTCCCGCTGAGGTTGAAAGATTCAAGCTGCGGATGGATTCCTCCTGCTGGGGAATGCGGTACATCCGGTTTTTGTAAAGCTCGTAAAAATGCTTGGGAAACCCCGCGGTTTCCTTTCCAAAAATCAGATAGGCCTCCGAGGGAAAGGCGATTTCCCAGAAAAGCTGGGACCCCTTCGTGGAAAAAAAGAAAAGCGGCGCGTTGGAAGGGATCGCCTCTAAAAACTTTTCCCAGGTGTCGTGGCGGTGGACCGTAACTTTTTCCCAATAATCCAATCCCGCCCGCTGGACCTGTTTGTCATCCAGTTGAAATCCCAGGCGTCCTACCAGGTGAAGCTCAGCCCCCGCGCCTAAACAGGTACGGCCTACATTACCGGTATTCCAAGGTATTTCAGGCTCTATCAACACAACGTGAAACATAACGCCTCTTTTTCTATGGATTAAACCATTTAATTCTTACCAAATAAATTGCCTTACTTCGTGCTCTTAGTGACCTTAATGGTTCAAAAAATTCACGGTACCGCGTAAGCCGCGTAAAAAGTCTCGCGGGCGTGGATCTTACGACCCGTCGCCGGATCGGTCGCCACCGTTTCGTTGATCTTATCATCATAAAAACTAAACCGCCGGCGGTGGATCCGGGGCGGATTCCGGTCTTCGGAGGCGTCAATATAAGTCAGAACTCCTTTTTCATAACTTTCCACGATTCCCGTGTGGGTAAAAACATCTTTAGCATCGATATGTCCATCGTGATTTA
>CAWKIY010000008.1:0-6902 GCA_963849245.1 candidate division FCPU426 bacterium
GGTTTGGACAGGGCATTTAAAAAAGCCTGGGAAAGAGGCATTGTTCTTTCGGGTGTCAGCGCTGGTTCGATTTGCTGGTTTGAGGAAGGCGTAACCGATTCGATACCGGGGAAACTCACCCCATTGAAATGCCTGGGCTTTTTAAAAGGCAGCAACTGCCCGCATTATGACGGGGAAAAAGAGAGGCGGCCCTCTTATCATCGGCTGTTAAGGACGGGAAAGATCAAGAATGGTTACGCGGCCGATGACGGCGTGGCGATCCACTTTATCGGCAACTCGATCGCCCATGTTGTTTCATCCAGGCCCTTGGGCCGGGCTTATCGGGTTGGCGCGCAAAAGGGGAAAGTGGTTGAGGAACCGATGGTTCCAACTTATCTTGGCAAATACTAAATTGGTTCGCGGCGGAGAGCCGAAGTGGACATGGTGAATTGAAAAAGAGTTTCCGCTGAAAGGAGATGGATGATGAGTGAACCCATTGTGCGTATCTCAAAAGGGCGGTTTGACCCGAAAAATTACGGTGAAATTCATCGTCTTTCGGTTGAGGCCGCTAAAACCTTGGTGCCGGCGATTACGAAATTACGCGGACTCATTTATTACCACGCTGGGGTGGATTCTACGACCAACACTTTTGTGCATGCGAGCGTTTGGACCGACTTGGCCGCCGCTGAGCAGATGGGATCCCTTCCGGAAATGCTGGCTCAAATACCTATCCTCGAAAAAGCGGGGGTCCATTTCGACCAAAGAGCCAATTACGCGCCCTTATGGAAAATTGAGGGCGCAGATAAACTGCCATAGAAAAGCTTTTGTCCACCCGTAGGTCGAGGACAAAACCTTTTCAAAGCGCGCCTAAGAAAATCTTCCTCAACTTCAGGCGTGGTGTTGGCGGCGGAGCGACTGGATTTAAGGTTAAGGGACGCTGACCGCTTGCTCCCTGTTTTGGCCGATTATGTCCTTGACTTTTTGAGCTAAATCCACAACCATATGGTTGTGGATTTACTAACGACTACTTTCAACGCTTTATCCGATCCAACCCGGCGCGCGATCGTCGAAAGGCTTTCGCGAAAGCCGGCCTCGGTGCGTGAATTGACCGAGCCCTTTGAGCTTTCGCAGCAGGCTATCTCGAAACACCTGGTCTATTTGATCAAGGCCAAGATCGTGAAGAAGGAAAAGGTGGGCAGGGAAAGCATCTGCACCCTCCAACCCGGGTCTATCAAGGCCGTTTCGGATTGGGCCGCGAATTACCGGCGCTTTTGGGAAGAAAGTTTCAACAAAATGGATGACGTGCTGGAAGAAATGAAAAAGGAGAGAAGAAATGCCGAAAAACACTGACCCCGCACAGGACCTTTTCACGATGGAAAGGATATTCAATGCCCCTGTGGAAATGGTCTGGGAAGCCTACACCACGCCCCAATATGTGTCGCGCTGGTGGGGCCCCCAGGGTTTTACCGCGCCTTTCTGCAAGATCGACTTTCGGGTAGGGGGCCGTTTTCACTATTGCATGAAGGGACCGGATGGGACGGAATATTGGAATGTCGGCGAATTTAAAGAGATCGTCCCCCTTAAAAAAATCGTTTCGTTTATGTATATGTCGGACAAGGACGGAAATAAGGTCGATCCGTCGGGTAAGGGGTTTACGGATGACTTTGCTGAGGAAGCGCCTGATGTGGTCACTTTCGAGCCGGTAGCCGGGGGAAAAACCAAATTGACCCTCACGACGAACCACACGGTCGAAAGCGCCAAAAAATACGGTATGGACGAAGGGATGAAGCAAACCCTCGATAAGTTCGAGGCCGTACTGATGTCAAAGGGCTAAGAACGGTCATGTTTTAAAACGAGTCGCGGGAGAAGTTATCTTGGAAATCCTGGAGTCGATATGAACGTTCAAGAGCGAATCAAAAAGTATATCAGCGGCCAACCTGAACCAAAACAAAGCGATCTGCAGGCGTTGCACCGCGCCATTCGGCAAGTCATGCCAGCCTGTAAATTATGGTTCCTGGATGGTAAAAACAGTGAAGGCAAAATTGTTTCTAATCCTAATATTGGATATGGATCTCAAACGTTAAAAAATGCCGATGGAAAAACCAGAGAGTTTTATCAAATTGGTCTCAGCGCGAACACAACCGGAATCTCCGTCTATATCCTTGGCATCAAGGACAAGAAGTACTTAGCCAAGACCTATGGAAAAAAACTCGGCAAGGCGAGTGTGACCGGATATTGTGTTAAGTTCAAAGCGCTGAAAGATATCAACCTTGATATTCTGGAAGCGGCCATAAGATACGGGCTTGCGGCTCAGAATGAAAAAAAGTGATTGGGTATAACAATTAAAAAAAACATTTTTTAACATGAAGTTCACGTTTGGCCTGCCTCAATTCTTTGTAAGATTTCCTGATTTTACGCCTTAATCCCAACTGATTGACCCCGGCAGCGGTATAGGCGCCCATTTGCCGTTCTCTTGTCGAAAGGGCATCGAGGGGTTCGTTCGCGAAAGAATTGTAAATCGGAGGAATCAAAATGAGAAAAGTCCTTTACGGATTAAATCTTTCCCTGGATGGATTCTATGAGGATATCAACGGAAAGATCGACTTTACCGTTCCTGAGGATGAGGTGTTCCGCCATTTTATTGAGTTGGAGAAGGAAGTCGAAGTCCACCTTTACGGGCGGAAGCTGTATGAAACGATGTGCTATTGGAAATCGACGGATCAAAATTTGGAATTCGGCGGAACAGGAGTACGCCAAGTTTTGGAATGAAAAGCCGAATGTGGTTTTTTCCAGGACGTTGGAGAGCGTCGGCTCGAATGACAGGTTGATCCGGGATCATATCGCGGAAGAGGTCAGGGAGCTAAAAAAGGGACCGGGAAAGTATTTGACGGTCGCTGGCGGGGAAATCGCGTCGACCTTTATTGAGCTTGGCCTCATCGACGAATACCGGGTTTATTTGAGGCCGATCGTTCTTGGCGAAGGAAAACCCATGTTTCAGTCCTTGACCCGGAATCTGGCCTTGAAGTTCATGGACAGTCAAGTTTTCGCTTCGGGAGTGGTTCTTCTGCGGTATCAAAAAGCGGAAGAATGACGAAAGCAACCATTCACGGAATCTGTTTTGGCCTGGTTCTTGATTTTCGAAATTTCGGTTTAAATAATAATGCGCAAGAATCGGATATTTTTCATTAAGCGGCCGGAGGCGGCCATGAGCCGATTTGAAATCACTCAAGAAATAGCCGCGCCCGGCGCTTTTGGTTTGGGAGCCCAACATCATGGAATGGATGAGTGTTTTAAAAATAAAGCGGATTAAATTTTAAGAAAAAGAGCGGTGTTCAAATGGCATCCATTTACCGGGAATTTCTTGTTAAGCCTTCACCGGGTGAAACCTGGTCCGCGATTCGAAATGTGGGGGCTGTTCACACCCACTTGGCGAAAGGCTTTGTTACGAACGTTGAGTTGGACGGAAATGTCAGGACTGTCACATTTGCCAACGGTTACGTCGCGCGGGAAATGATACTTTCAATCGATGAGCAAAATCGCCGGCTGTCTTATTCCTCGGTGGGCGGGAGACTCAGCCACCACAACTCCTCTTTTCAGGTTTTTGAAAATGATCAAAGCGGCAGCCGAATTCTTTGGATTACCGACTTTTCCCCGGAAGAAATGGCGGCGGCGATTACGGGAATGGTGGATCAAGGTATAGCCACCATTCAACAAACCCTTGGGGCGCCTAATACTTGAGTTCCCGATTTTTCCTTTAAAAGATAGGCAAAGGGCAGGGCTGGGGGGTTGTTGCTTTTCCCGCCTTTGAGGAAGCAGGATAGTCACGTTCAATTATTCAAGCGAAGGAGTTTGAGATGAAAATAGCGGTCTTGGGTTCCGGCATTGTGGGAGAAACGTTGGCCAATGGTTTTTTGAAGTATGGGCACGAGGTTATGAGAGGCAGCCGTGATCCGCAAAAATTAAGCGGTTGGAAATCCAAGAGCGGGGCGAAGGCCTTCACGGGAACTTTTCAGGAAGCCGCGAAATTTGGGGCTTTGATCGTGCTGGCGGTGAAAGGCGATGCCGCGGAATCCGCGGCCCAATTGGCCGGCTTTGAAAACCTCAAGGGAAAAACTGTCATTGATACCACCAATCCCATTGGCAAGGTTCCGCCGGTCAATGGAGTTCTGAATTACTTTACGGATATCAATTCTTCCCTGATGGAACGGCTGCAAAAGCTGGCGCCGGAAGCCCATTGGGTCAAGGCTTTTTCCAGCGTGGGAAGCGCCTTCATGGTGAACCCCCAGTTCGCGGGCGGGAAGCCCAGTATGTTCATCTGCGGCAATGACACGGCTTCGAAAAAAGAAGTCTCGGAAATTTTGGTCCAGTTCGGATGGGATGTGGAGGACATGGGAAAGGCTGAAGCCGCCCGGGCTATTGAGCCGCTTTGTATGCTTTGGTGTATTCCCGGGTTGACGAATAACCAATGGAGCCACGCTTTTAAACTCCTGAAAAAATAAACATTTTGGAGGCTGCCAGATGAATCCATTTTTGAGTTGGGGAATCGCCGTGGCCATCGTGATGGCCGTTGTTCTCGGCTGTTTTTGGTTCTGGGGCGATCAAAATCAATTTAAAGCGGTCTGTATCTTTTTCGCTGGTTGGATTGTCGGGGCCATCGCCATGTATATCAAAGCGATGCTCGTCTATAAATCTTAGAGCCATTCTATTGGTTTAATCCGCGGAACCCTGAAGGGGGACTGAAATATGCTGCGCTGCATTCCTTTTCTTTTATTTGACGGCAATTGCGCGGAAGCCATGACCTTCTACCACACCTGCCTGGGCGGGAATCTAACCATTACGAAACTGGGAGATTCCCCCATGAAAGACCTTTTACCGAAAGCGAAACACGAAAGGACCCTCAACGCCCACTTGAAAAGCGGGGAAGTGGAAATTTCGGCCAGTGATTGGATGGCCTCCCCAATGTACGAACCCAAACCGGGCGATACCACCGCTATCTTCATCATCGGTGAGGGTTATGAGGAGCTCAAACCGGTCTTCGACAAACTTTCAGATGGGGCCCAAAAGGAAAAGTTCCAAGACCTGCATGACCTGCCCTTTGGGACTTATGGACAATTGACCGATCGGTACGGCGTCCATTGGGTCTTCAAAGGGGATAAAAGAGGCCGATAGTTGGATTTTTTCATTAAACTTTGGAGAGCGCCATTCCATGAGAAAAATTATACGTCCTTTCCAAAACCCTGAAAAAGTCCGATTGGAAGAACTCGGTTTTCATCAAAAGGTCCTGACCTTCAAGTTCACGGCAGCGGCCAGCTCATTCAACTGCTGTTGAAGAATGATTGAGTGGATGAGTTCTGGATCAGGATTTGCCCTTTGACCCTGGGTAAAGGGAAAAGTTGTTTGCCGGAGGCGCGATCCCGGCGGCCCTTACCTTAACCGAGAGTTTTGTGACGCCCACCGGAGTAATTTTCGCCAGTTACCAGCGGGCGGGCGAAGTTAAGACAGGGAATAGGGGAGGATAAAGCGCCCCATTTCGGGCTTCCGAAAGCCTCAAATACTTGTAAAATGCCGCTGGCGGCCGCGGTCTTTACGGGGTTTGCCGTGATTTTTCCAATTCTTTTGTGGGATTCAAGAATGGAGGGGTGATGGAAGAGCAAGGGATAAAGTTATATCCGTACCGGTGGGTGGTGCTGGCGGTATTCATGCTGATCAATGTCATGGTCCAAGTGCTGTGGATCGGCTACGCGCCCATCGCGACGCTGGCGGCCACCGCTTATGGGGTGAAGCGGGAAGACATTGATCTTTTGGCGAACATGTTCATGCTCATCTACATCGTGGTCGCGTTCCCCGCGGCCTGGGCGATTGACACTTACGGTTTCAAGAAAGCGGTTGGATTCGGCGCCCTGTTGATGGGAGCTTTTGGACTGCTCCGCGCGTTGTTTCCGACGAATTACACGATGGCGGTGATCGGATCAATCGGCATCTCGATCGGACAGCCTTTCCTTTTAAACGCCTTCACGAAGTTCGCCGCGATTTGGTTTCCACAAAAACACCGGGCCACCATTACGGGCGTCATTTTTCTCGCCATGTTTTTGGGTATCGGGCTGGGCGAAGTGCTGGGTCCCGCGTTGGTTTCGGCCTGCGGTTTTGCCGGGATGCAGATGATTTATGGCGTCGCCTCGGCCGCGTCGGCCCTGTTGTTTCTCTTGCTGGTCCGGTCGGGACCGCCGACCCCCGCCAGCCCCCGGGTGAGGAAGTTCGCGCGCTGGTGCTGGACAGCCTGAAACAGATCCTGAAAAACAAAAGCGTCTATATCCTCTCGCTCGCGCTTTTTCTGGCCAGCGGCATTGTGAACGGCGTGTTTACGCTGATTGACGGGCTGGACCCGGAGCTTTCACTGACGGTGGATCAGGGCGTTTTGCTGACAGCGTTGCTGCTGCTGGGCGGCATCGTCGGCAGCATCGTGGTTCCCGCGGTTTCGGACGCCTTAGGGACCCGAATCCCACCTTTACAACCATTCTGACGACTTCAAAGTGCAGCGAGCGAGGCGTAGATGGCTCCGATTTTAGTCTGGCTGATTCTGTTTCTCTGCCTGCTGATCTCGATCTTCAAATACACGCTTGCGCTCATCCTCAAGTGGTAACCCGCCACGAAGGTGCAAAAAGATTATGCCTACCAGCCTACCGTCAGTGTGCTCATGCCTTGTTTCAATGAAGGCAGAACAAGATACTGACGATTGAGAGCATCAGCAAGAGTAATTATCCCAGCGAAAAGTTTGAAGTGATCGCGCAGGACGACTGCTCGGTGGACGACAGCTACGAGTGGATGCTCAAGGCGCAGCGCGATTTTTCCAATATAAAAATAACCCTGGGACGAAACGCGGTGAACAGCGGGAAGGCGCGCAGCGTATGCAATGCGTTACAGCA
>CAWKIY010000009.1:0-27581 GCA_963849245.1 candidate division FCPU426 bacterium
TCCTTATTCTAAAGAACCTGAGGAAATCATGGCTTACAAACTTGGCACCAGTTTTTTTTCAACCCGTATTTTGAGACATGTGGAAAAAGACCTGAAAGAAATTAAAAAACAAAACTGCAATTTCGTCCTTCATACCTTTGACGAAATCGACCTCTACTACAACGTGGAAAACATGAAGCGTATTACTGCCCTAAGCCACAAGATGGGGTTTCAGGTTTATTACAGCCCCTGGGCCATCGGCGGGGTTTTCGGCGGGGAATGCTTTTCGCGTTTCGTCATGCAGCATCCGGATGCCTGCCAAGTCCTTTCCACCGGAGAAAAAGTCGGTTTCGCTTGCCTGCGCCAGCCCAGATTCCAGGCCTATATTAAAAGCTGGATCGAGGCCTGTGCCTACGCCGGAGGCGATGTACTTTTCTGGGATGAACCTCACCTTTGGATCGCCGAATGGAACGACCGGGTTGGTAATAAGAACGAATTTTCCTGCTACTGTTCGGTTTGTCAGGCGGATTTCAAAAAAATCTATAAAAAATCCTACCCCAATTATTGGACACCGGAAGTGGAAAAATTCCGGGACTCGACGCTGGTTGATTTTCTAAAATTCGCCACCAGCACCACCAAAAAGGTAAACCGTAAAATGAAAAACGCGGTCTGCCTTCTTCCCAACGACAACCGCTGGCCGAATCCCATGTGGGAGAGCTTAGCGAAACTACCGGACGTGGATATCCTGGCCACCGACCCTTATTGGAAGCAGCGACCCTACGCCACCGGTCCTCGGGTACCCTTGGAGGGTTTTGTGGACACCTTCGCGCGAAAAATTGTGGAGATCTCCAAACGCAATCACAAAGAAGCCCAGGGGTGGATACAGCTTTACGGCTTGCGTAAACAGGATGAGGCGGATATCACCCAAGCTTTGGAAATGTGGGAAAAAGCCGGTGTGAAAAATATCGCCGCATGGGGCTTTAGGGCCTGCGAGTCCTATTCACTTTTAGCCAGCGAAAGACCCGGTGAATGCTGGAAACGCATGGGCGATTACTACAAAAAACTTTCTAAAAAAAAATAACCGACGGTTCTGCCGGTTAAACTAAGGAAGGCTTCCATGAAACGGCCGATTACGATGCGGTACGCGACACCCGAATTCAAAGTCGTATGGAAGCCGGACCTCTGTATCCACTGCGCCAATTGTTTTAACGGTTTGCCCAAAGTTTTCGATCCCCGCCGTCGGCCCTGGGTGGAGCCTTTAGCCGCTTCCCCTCAAGAAATCCGCAATCAAATTAGCCAATGCCCTTCTGGAGCCCTTTCCATTGAACCACTTTAAAACCTAGATCTTCCCCCTTGAAAATCACAAAACCACGAAGGAAATTTGGCTGATCTATTATAAAAAAAGCGGTAAGCCCCGAATTGCTTATAACGACGCGGTGGATGAGGCCATGTGTTTTGGTTGGATTGACAGTACCCTGAAAGCCATTGATAAAGACTGTTTTTGCCAGCGTTTTACTACCCGCCGTAATGGGTCCCCCTTTTCGGAAATGAATAAGGCCCGGGTCCATCCCATGATCCAAAAAGGTAAAATGTAACCTGCGGGACTTTTGGCCTTGGAGGCAGTTTTAGGTGATAACACGAAGATCACCCATAAAGGCATTCATCATCCGGAGCCTTTAGCAATACCCACAGCCATTTTGAAAGAATTGAAAAAAGACCCGCAAATCTGGAAGAACTAACGAAAATTTCCGGAAGCTTACCAACGCATTCGAATTGGTTGGACCGCAGCAACCCGCCGTCCCGAGGCTTTTAAAACCCGCCTCGCTTATGTCCTAAAGATGACATCCCAAAACAAACGCTTTGGAATGATTCAGGAATAATTATTAGATAAAACCGGATGTTTCAGGGGAATTTGGTGAAAACAAATGTTTTAAAATTAGCTGCTGAACTGCGCTTTGACTGCCAGGATCTTTTCGATGTTGTCGTTAAACGCTTGGACGACTTTCACGTCGAAATGGCGGCCCGTACCTTCTTTAATGATCTTCATGGATTCTTCCAAAGAAAAAGCCGGTTTGTAGCAGCGCTTCGTTGTGAGGGCGTCAAATACATCCGCCAAAGCCACAATACGACCAGTCAGGGGAATAGCTTCACCTTTTAAACCACGGGGATAGCCCGAGCCATCCCATTTTTCATGATGCGTTAAAGCGATTTCTTCCGAGACCCGAAGCAGGTCCGCTTTCGCGTTTTCCAAAATTTTCGCGCCGAAGACCGTATGGTTTTGCATTTCTTTAAATTCCGCCGGGGTCAATTTGCCCGGTTTCATGAGAATCGAGTCCGGCACTCCAAGCTTTCCAATATCGTGCATCGGCGAAGCGTAGCGGATGCTTTCCACTTCCGCGACCGAAAGGCCCAATCCTTCGGCCAAAATCGCCGAGTAGCGGCTCATGCGGTGGATATGTACCGCCGTATCATCATCTTTATATTCTGCGGCGATGGACAAACGGAAAATCGTATCCAAATAAGCTTCTTTTAATTCCTGAGTCAACATGGCGTTCTTAATCGCGATCGCCGCTTGACTGGCTAAAGACAAAACCAAATTCTCGAAATGCTTGTCGAAAGCAATGATGGATTTGGACTTACGGGCATTAATGAGCTGAAGCACCCCGACCACATTCCCAGAGGCGTCTTTCATCGGAACAATCAACAGACTCTTGGTGCGGTAATTATTTTTCTCATCAAAAGAACGGTTAAATTTGTATTCTTTCGCCGCGGGAATTTTATAAGCGTCCGGAATATTTAAAACTTTACCTGTAACGCCGACATATCCAGCTAAAGAACTCTTATCAAGCGAGATATAAAAACCAGTAAAAGTGGAAGGAACTATTTCCGGCGCCTTCTTTTGGGATTTCGCCTCGGCTTTTTTACGTTTTTCCAAGAGCTCATTTTGACTGACGGAGAACCGAAGCTGACTTCCTTCCCGCACAAAAAGGCTTCCGGCTTCCGCGTTCGTAAATTGACGGCTTTCGGTCAGAATGAGAGTCAACAGCTGGTTCAGATCTTGTTCTTTTGAGAGGGCAATCCCGATTCGATTGAGGGAAAAAAGTTGTTCCTGGAGTCCCTTGGCGCTGACTTTATTCGGCATAAACAAATCCTCGAGTTTTAAAAGTTATTAAGAAAATGGGCAGAAATCTAAAATAACGCTTACCACTGAACTTTACAAGTTCTTATGCGAATTAGGGGCTTTTAACCGTAAAGTTACAGTTTTTTCCGGAGGGAAGCAGGAATCACGGTGGGTTTTAATTGGGTGTTCACGAAGACTAAAACCTGACGGGCATCCGCGATAAGGCGTTTAGTTCCTTTTAAGCGGAATTCATACCCGACCGTAAGGGAACTATGACCTACCTTTTCAATCCAGCCGGTTCCCAGCATCACATCCTCAAAACGGGCGGGAGAAATGTAATTAATTTCCACATGGGCCATCACGGTCCAAAGCTTGGCCGAACGCACTTGCTTAAAACTGAACCCATATTTTTTTGCCAAAGCGTAACGGACCCGCTCCAGGAAACGGATGAATTCCGTATTGTTCACAATGCCCTGATAATCGGTTTCAAAGGACATAATCGGAAGTTCGATCGTGATGAAACGCTTGGACCTTGATTTTTTCATCGAACCGTTCCTTTTTTAAAATGTAAAATTACCAAATTACCGGACATTTCACGATTTCACCGGATTGTTTGTGTTTGAACAAAATATATTTTTTATCTTGTCCGTATTTCCATAAATCATGCGTGAGTTTGACATCCATCTGGCAATAGTCGATGACTTGCTGATATTTGCCTTCCCGCCACCATTGAACGGCCAAAAGTCCGTCAGCGCTTTTCTCGGCGCCGCCCAAGCTGTGTTCGGCCAGATGAGCTAACGACAGACGGTGACCCAATTTTTTCTGAAGGTCCGCCATCAGATCCAGGGACGGAAGCGTTTGAAGATTAAAGGACGTATAGCCCTGTAAAACCCCATAGTCAAAACGGAGTGTGTTGAAGCCGATGACTTGGGCGGAAGCGCGCAAATGGGCGATCAAGTCATCGACGTTTTCTTCCACATAGGTGTAGTACTTGGCTTGATCCACGTCATACACCACCGCGCAGGAAAGCTTCATGCCCGGAAGGTTGCTCCAGCCGCCGGAAATCTCCGCGGCCAGATATTGGGTTTCAATGTCAAACACCACGCTGCCAGTCTTAGACGGCGGCAGGAAAACATTCGCAAAAGGCGGAGGTGTTTTAGGCATAGGGGATTTTATTTCTTTCTTTGCCTCAATCCTACTTAAAATAAGCGGCGGTGCCGCTTCTAAACGAGGTTGGGGCGGGCTAACCGGTTTAAAATCTTCCCGGCTCAAGATGTGTCCCAGAATCAGAAGCGCTCCTCTTTTATCCAACGGATGATTGCCGCTGCCGCATTTGGGCGACTGCACACAGGAAGGGCAGCCTTCCTCGCATTCACAGTCACGGATCATTTCGTAGGTCGTGGTTAAAAGCTCTTCCATTGTTTCATAGGCCCGCTCGGTCAAACCCACCCCGCCCGGATAACCGTCATAGATAAAGATAACCGGCTGGGGCACCTGGGGATGGGCAGGGGTTGAGATGCCGCCCAAGTCCCAACGGTCGCAAACCACGTGTAGGGGCATCATGGCGATGGTGCCATGTTCAGCAGCGTGAATCCCGCCCAAAAAATGCAGTTTTAAATCTGTAATCCTCCTTTGCACATACTCCGGAAGAACCATCCAAAGGGCCTTCGTCTCAAAAGTTTGAGGAGGCAGGGTGAGGGCGTAAGTAGAAACTAAAGAGCGGTCCACGATACGATGGACCTCATAGTTGATAAAGCGCTGGGTGATTTTAACCCTTCCCCAGCGGATCGCGCATTGGGCTTTACTGTCGCCCAAGGACCTTCGCTGCTGTTCCTCAAGAATTTCCGTCTCTTCTTCGTAGTTCACCTGGGTGTAGTAATCCACCGGTTCATCACTCACTAAAATTTTACGCTGTTCCCATTGCAAGTCTTTCACCACATATTGAGCGCCCTGGTGCAGGTAAACCGCGCCGGGATGGCAATCCCGAAAGGCTCTCATGCCGTCAATTGTGCCGATGAGTTCGCCCGTTTCCTGAAAAATAATTTGATACCCTTCACCCATCCCACGGATATTGATGCCGCGCTGGGGATTCTTATCCGTCACCAGCCACTTATCGCCGTTAGCCGATTCTAAGATGCCGCCTTCTTGGACCAAGGGCGGCAGAAGCTCTTCCATCACTTTTCCATAAATCGCCTGGTCCTGAACAGTTAGAGGAACTTCCGACGCAGCGCAACGTAAATGCCCGCGCGCGATATTTTCATTCTCAAACCCCACCATGAGCGATTCGGCTTTCATGGTGAAAAATTTATGCGGATGTTTCATCCAAAATTGGTCCATGGCGTCCGCCATGGCGACCAGAAAAACCACCGAGGGCGCGTCGCCCCGGCCGACCCGGCCCGATCTCTGCCAAGTGGAGATCATCGTCCCGGGATAACCCACGAGAATACAAGCGTCCAAACCTCCCACATCGATGCCCACTTCCAATGCCGAGGTTGAGATCACCGCCTTCAGTTCATCCTTAAAAAGCTTGGCCTCAATTTCCCGCCGCTCCTCAGGCAGGTACCCTGCCCGGTAGCTTTTAATTTGGGACGCCCATTCGGGCCGGGCCTGGGTGACCCAGAGACTGATAAGCTCGGTAATTTTTCGGGCTTTGGTAAAAACAATTGTCTTCATTCCGGCCTTGAGGCATTCAATCAGAAGGGTCGTAGCTTCGGTATAGGGGGAAGTCGTATCGGGATTCCATAAAACAAAAGTCTTCGCGTTTTGCGGCGCCCCAGTTTCTGAAATAATCTCAAAAGGTAGGCCTGTCAATTGGGTTAAAAACTCATCCGGGTTTCCTAAAGTCGCGGAACAAGTGATGAATTGAGGATCCGAACCATAATGGCGGCAAATACGCCGAAGCCGGCGCAAGACATGGGCTACATGGGAACCAAAGATACCCCGGTAACTATGGGCCTCGTCAACGACCACATATTTCAGATTCTTGAAAAACTCAACCCAACCATCATGAAAAGCCAGAATGCCTAGATGAAGCATATCTGGATTGGTCAGCAGAATATTCGGCGGGTTCTTCCGAATTTTACTGCGGATACCCGTGGCGGTATCACCGTCATAAATTTCCGCGTTGAATAAAGGAAGCTTTGCGCTTTTAAGGCGCCCGCCCCACTCTTGCAGGGTTTTTAGCTGATCCTGAGCTAGCGCTTTCATGGGATAAAGATAAAGGGCTCTAGAGGCGGGATTTTCCAATACCGACTGCATCACGGGTAAATTAAAACAAAGCGTTTTTCCGGAGGCGGTGGGCGTGGTAATGGCCACGTGTTTTCCCGTGTGTAACGCTTCAACTGCGTGGGCCTGATGGGTCCAAAGCGCCTCATAGCCTGACTTTTCCAAAACCCGGATCAGATCTTTGGAAAGGGTCTTTGGCCAGGCGTGATAGCGCGCGCTTTGGCCGGCCAGCTGCTCAATATGCTTAATCCGGTCTTTTAAATCCTCGCGGGATTTTAGATAAGAGAGAAGTTGAGTCAGGGTTTGAATAGGGGGAGTGGAATTTCTAAAAGCCATGAAGGGATTTTAGGAACTTTGTGGGACTTTTGCAAAGGATGGGTTCAAAGAGTCTAAACAGTTGATTTAATAAGAAAATTCAACATATTAAAATGAATGAAGACAAAATAGCGTTGAATCCTTAGTCGTTTTTTTTGGAATCCCCTCTCTCTTTTTAAAAATCGTTGAAACATTTTTACAATTTTTAGAGCTTTTTCTTCCCTTGGAACAAAAAAATCTTTGTCGCATTTCTAACTAAAAAGAGTTATTTCGGTCACTTTTTTCTAATAAACCTTCGAAAGAAAAAAGATTTTAGGCCGCTTTCCGAGTGAATCGGAGTGTTACATATGATTTACGATTGATGGCACGAACTCTGCATTAAAACAATCGCATGTTAACGATAATCTTTAATTGAATTGTTGGTTTGCTTTTCTTATCGTAAGGTTAAGCTCCTGAAAGAGCTCACAAAGGCGAGGGTCATGGAAATTCGTTGCGAAGAAGTTCGGCGGTTATTGGCGGCGTATCTGAAGCAACAACTGGGTTTTCCTGAAAAGGGTCAAATCGAGCGTCATCTCTTTTACTGTCCCGATTGTATCTCTCATTTGGCCATGGTTCGGGCCCAAAATCCTCATACCGAAGAACCCGCTTCCGTTTAATTAAAATTTAATTCTCAAATAAAAAAGGCCCGGATTTTTCCGAGCCTTTTTTATTTCTCTCGAGTCTTTTTTAAAAGCTAGACCCTCATCGGCATAATAACACAAAGATAATCCGCGTCGCCTTTAGGGCGAAGGACTCCCGGGCTCAAAGCCTGAGTCAATTCAATATTGACTGTATCGGTTCCCACATTCTTTAAAACATCCAAAACGTATTTAGCGTTATAGGCAATGCTGATTTCCTCGCCTTTATAAGTCACGTCAATTTCTTCTTTCGCTTCCCCCATATCCGGTGTTTTAGAAGAGATTGAGATTTTTCCCGATTTCACCTGATAACGGATGGAATTGGATTTTTCAGAGGTTAAAATCGCTACACGGCGGGTCGCCGAAGCTAACTCCGAAGTGGATGCTTCCACTTTTTTATCAGATTCTTTAGGAATAACTTGTTCATAATTAGGAAATTGACCTTCAATTAGGCGCGAGATGATCTCAACACCTTCAATAATAAACTTAATTTGGTTATCGGTGGTTACCACCTCAACCACCACTCCCTCATCCTCTTTTCCTTTTTCGCCTTTATCCATATCTGAAATAACTTTTGAAAGTTCATTAAGGGTTTTAGTCGGGATAATCACACTGGCTTTTTCATCGGTTTTATCCTCTAATTTTTTGCTGATAAAAGCCAAGCGGTGGCCGTCTGTCGCAACCATTCTCAATTTGCCGCCTTCTACTTGAAAGAAAACACCATTTAATACATAACGGGTCTCATCAGTTGAAACAGCGAAGATAGTCTTACGAATCATTTCCTGTAATAAGGAACCCTTTACTTTAAATACCTTATCTTTTTTAACTTCCGGAAGAATTGGAAAGTCATCTTTAGGTAAGCCATGCACTTTAAAGTTTGATTTTTGGCACACAAGAATCATTTTATGACTATCATCAATTTCTAAATCAACGGAGGCATCGGGTAATTCACGCACAATATCGGATAACTTCTTCGCATTAATGGTAATACTTCCCTTTTCAACTACTTCCGCTGGAACACTGCAACGGATACCCATATCCAAGTCAGTCGCTACAAATTCAAGTTTCTTATCCCGGGCTTCTAACAAGACGTTCGCCAATATGGGCATCGTATTCTTAGCGGCAACCGCGCTTTGAACCGTTGATATTCCTTTTAATAGATCCGCTCGGGTTAAAACCACTTTCATTTGAGAACTCCTTCGATTTACTTAACTTGAGTCAAAACTTTTTCTTTAAAAGATTTTTAAATTTAAAAGAGAGTAGTAGTAGTGGGCTTTGAGGATATGTGCATACTCCCCTACTTTTACTTATATTTTCAGCGTGAAACGATGGATTTGCTTGGGAGTAAACTGGGGACATTATAAGACAAATCCACATACCCGCAACTCTTTTGGTTTATCCCGCCGGTTATTCACACGTTACTCGAGACTTTTCAACAAATCGCTGTGGATAGATCGTTTTAACGGAAAACTATCCGGAATTTTATCCACCTGTTGATAACCCGATGGGGATAAAGAGAGAAGAGTTGAAAATAAAAAAGGCCCCCGGAAGTACCGGGAGCCTAAGGTGCGGCATAAGTTGAATTTTAAAAGGTGTAATTGCCCTCGAGCAGCTGCTTCTTCAGGCTGTTTACTTCGGATAACAAAGTAATGTCGGTTGTAAGTAACTCCTCGATTTTTTCATAGGCATGGATAATGGTGGTGTGATCCTTACCGCCGAAAGTGGCGCCGATTTCGCTGAGGGAGTGTGAAGTTAGTTCGCGGGAGAGATACATGGCGATTTGACGGGGGAAAGCAATCTGCTTCGTCCGCTTTTTCGATTTCATGTCCGAGAAGCGGCAGTTGTAGCGTTCCGCCACAACCCGTTGAATAGCTTCTACCGAGATACGGCGGTCCTCATTGGGAAGGGAATCTTTCAAAACTTCCCTTGTCATCTCGAGAGTGATTTCTTGCCGGGTTAAAGAGGCAAAAGCGATCACCCGCAGCATCGAGCCTTCTAGTTCACGGATATTGGCTTTGGCGTGATTGGCGATAAAGACCGTGACTTCATTAGGAACCAGAATATTCTCAGTTTCAGCTTTTTTACGAAGAATAGCGATACGGGTTTCGAGATCAGGTTCTTGGATATCGGTGATCAGACCCATTTCGAAGCGGTTTTTAAGCCGTTCTTCTAAGCTGATTTCCTTGGGATGGCTGTCTGAGGTGGCGACGATCTGCTTTTGGGCCTCATAGAGCACATTAAAGGTATGGAAAAACTCTTCCTGGGTGGCTTCTTTGCCTTCCCAGAACTGGATATCGTCGATCAGCAGCACATCCACCGTCCGGTACTTATTACGAAAGTCTTGCTGGCGGCCGGATTGAATGGATTGGATGAAGTCATTCATGAATTTTTCAGAGGAAATGTAAAGAACCTTGATATTGGGGTTTTGTTCGACGACGTGATTTCCAATGGCTTGAAGCAAATGGGTTTTTCCTAAACCTACTCCTCCATAGATGAACAAGGGGTTGTAGGACCGGGCCGGAGACTCCGCTACAGCTAGGCAGGCGGCATGTGAAAATCGGTTGCTGTTTCCCACCACGAAATTATCAAAGTTAAATTTAGAATTTAAAATGAACTCGGACACACCTGAGGGTTTTGCGGGGGTTGGCATGCTGAGACGAGGTTTCTCGACCACTTCCATGGAAACCATGTTTTCGGAAAGCAAAGGTAGGTTATCAATGGATTGTTGGGGGACAAAAGCCTCGACTTCAAATTGAATCTCTAATTGTTCAGGATGAATGGCTTTGAGCACTTTTTGAATTTGGGGCTGGTAATGATCCCGGATCCAATCCCGAAAGAACTCGTTGGGAACTTGAACTCTTAAGGTATTTTCGATAACTGAAGCCTTTGTGGGCTTAAACCAGGTTTCAAAGCTTTGATGATTGAGGTCTTTTTTGAGGTTTTCTAAACAGCGGTCCCAGAGATCAGCCGAAGTGGTCATCCACAAACCTCCCTTATATAAAAAACGCTAAAAACCCCTTAAAAAGGGGAGTAAATAAGCCGTCGTTAAAAATCTATCCCCGGGTTGTCCCCAGAGGCATTTGAAGCGGTTTCCTAAGCTTTAGTGTATGGTTCAAAACAGGTTATCCACCGTTTGTGTGTAATCTGTGGATAACTTATAAAAGCAATTGTTCCTCAAATGGACTTATATCAAGGAAAAAAATTCTAACCTTTTAAAGCCCTAGGCACTTTGATTTGAGAGATTGAGAATTGAATTCCCTAAAGTCTTTTAACTTTCGGAGTTTTTCTCAATCACTTCAAAATCATTCACAAGATATCCACTATATCCACAAGTTGTTTTCCGAAGGACCCACTACATCTAGTGGTGAGACAAAAAAATTTTTTCGTATATCGGTAGGTGGAGCGTCGATCACGAAAAAATTTTTGAGATTCAGAAAATTTTTCAAAAACGTAACTTGTCTTACCCCTTTTAAATCTTTTTAAATTTAAGTCAAGAAAATTTTGGATTGAAATTGAAAAAAATCAGGGAAAAATTTTTATTTTTTTTCTAAATTTTTTTACTGGGTAAATTTTTTTGAATTTTTTCTGCACAAAAATATTTCATTTTTATTTTTTTTATTCAAAGTAGCTCTTGACATTTTTTAAGGCGGAGAAACCAATCCCCCTCCAAGGGTGGAGCGCTTAAACAAAAATTTATTAGAAGACGAGAATGACACAGATCGCAAAAGCAATATCGAGGCGGAAAGAAATAAAAAGGGTTTTCTCATGATTCATCCTCTTTTGTGAATAGAGGGCCTTTAATCGAAAGAATAGAAAGTTTCATGGAGCACAAGTTGACGGTCTCTTAAAACCTGCCTAGACTGATCTCCTTCGCGGCTATTTTTTATTGAGAAGGGAATGCTTTGGCGCTTTTCGAAATTAAAAATCTTTCCTTTCACTATCCGTCCCATTCCAATTTCCAACTTCAATCTATGAACCTCTCTATTGAGAAGGGAGACTTGGTGGGACTTTTGGGTCCGAATGGGGCGGGAAAGTCCACTCTGCTGAGGTTGATGACCGGACTTCTGTCTTCCCAAGAAGGGACTTTGCTTTTTGAGAGCCAGCCTCTTCGAAATTTTTCTATTCGGCAGAGGGCAAAAAAAATCGCCTTTGTTTCGCAGTCAACTCACTTCACTTTTCCTTTAAGTGTTTGGGAAATTGTGGAGATGGGCCGCCATCCTTATGTGGGCCGTTTTGAGTCCTTAAGCCGCGAGGATCAGAAAATTTGCGATAGAGCGCTAGCGCTTTGTGATGTTTCGGAATTTAAAAACCGCTCTTACGATTCTCTCTCGGGTGGTGAAAAACAAAGAGTTTTACTGGCTTCGGCCCTGGCGCAAACACCCCAAGTCCTTTTATTGGATGAGCCCACGCTTTCCCTCGATCTTTCTCATCAAATTCTTCTTTTTGAAATTATTCAAAAGCTTCATGAAGAAGAGGGGCTCACGGTAATCGTGGCGACTCACGAATTAAATCTCGCGAGCCGGTTTTTAAGCCGACTGGTTTTGATGAAGGAAGGCAAATCGCTGGCGGAAGGTTCTCCCCGCGAGATATTGACGGTTGAAAACATTAAATTGGTTCTGAGTGTTGATGTGGACAGGCTAGATCACCCCGGTAATTTTCCTTATTTTGTCCCCCGTTCCCCTGATTTAAAGAGAGGGGTGAAGTCATGACTACTTCCCAAGTGAAAACAGCTGTTCTCTTTCTCAGTCTTGTTCTATTCATAGTGGTTTTATTCGGTTGTCCCTTTGTGGGGCCGACGACTATTTCCTATCACCAGGTTTTTCAATCTTTTCCCCCGGCGCAGAACAATCAGGACGGCCAAATCTTTTTTACAGTCCGGCTTCCCCGTAATCTTTTGGCGGCCTTAACGGGAGCGGCCATGGCTTGTGCGGGAGTTATTTTTCAGGCGATTTTACGCAATCCGCTGGCTTGTCCTTTTACCTTAGGGGTCGCGGGAGGAAGTTCCTTCGGGGCGGTAGTGGCGATTCTTTTGGGATTTGGCACGGTAATGGGGGGATTTTCCACCGTGACTTTTTTCGCCTTTTTAGGGGCTCTTCTTTCTATTGGGTTGGTTTACGGGTTGGCTTCTATTTTGAGATCCTTTTCCACCGTGACGCTTCTTTTGGCGGGGATCGCTATTAATTATCTCTTTAACGCGTTGGTGCTTTTTTCCTATTTCATCGCCGATTTTACCCAAAGTTACGCCATGCTTCATTGGCTCATGGGAAGCCTGGATGTGATTGAAATGTCCTCTGTCATCCGGCTTTTTTGGGTGTTATTGATTTGTTTCGTGGTTCTTTTCGCTTTCGCCCGTGAACTCAACCTTCTTTCCGCCAGCGAGGAATTGGCCCGGGTGAAGGGGGTTTCAACACTCTGGGTTGTTTCGCTCTCCATTCTGGCGGCGACCTTGATGACCAGTGTGGTGGTGGCCTTAACCGGACCCATCGCTTTTATTGGTCTAATTATTCCTCATATTTACCGTCTTTGGATCGGCAACGATCACCGGTTTCTTCTGCCTTGCAGCGCTTTGGGAGGCGGGGCTTTTTTAATGATTTGTGATACGGTGGCCCGGTCTTTTTTCGCGCCGACGGAGTTGCCGGTGGGCGTGATTACGGCCATGATTGGTGTACCGGCGCTTTTGTGGCTTCTTTTTCACCGCCGAACTTCTTTGAACGCCCGATAGGAAATTGGAATGAGCG
Source organism: candidate division FCPU426 bacterium (assembly GCA_963849245.1). GTDB lineage: Bacteria > Oederibacteriota > Muellerivitia > Muellerivitales > Muellerivitaceae > CAWKIY01. The sequence goes on from CAWKIY010000009.1 coordinate 13,056, forward strand.
CCCCTCACAGCTTTAATGAAGAAGAGAAAAAAGCCGTTTACCGCGTCATCAAAGAACGGCGGGATGTCCGGCGGTTTTATTCCCATCCCATTCCTTCCGCGACCCTTCAAAAAATATTGGACGCGGCCATGCAGGCGCCTTCGGTGGGCTATATGCAGCCCTGGAACTTTATTTTGATTCAAGACATGAACGTGCGCCGGAAGGTCCACGCCTCTTTCCTCAAAGCGAATGAAGAAGCGAAGAAATTATTTCCCGGTGAAAAGGGAGAGAAGTACGCCTCGTTAAAACTGGAAGGCTTGCTGGAATCCGCTTTGAATATCTGCGTCACTTGCGACCGTAACCGGTTTGGTCCGGTAGGATTGGGCCGCACCTGTCAGCCGGAGATGGATCTTTATAGTACGGTTTGCGCAGTTCAAAACCTTTGGCTGGCCGCCCGCTGTGAAGGGATCGGTGTGGGTTGGGTGAGCATTATTAAACCCGAAGAACTCCCGCCCATCTTAGGTCTGCCCGAAGGGGTTGTTCCTATCGCTTATCTTTGTGTGGGTTATACGGAAGCTTTTGCGATAGAGCCGGAGTTAAAAACAGCCGGTTGGAATCCCCAAATCCCCACTTCGGAATTGGTTTTCTGGGATCAATGGGGCCAGCGTTCTATGACAGAGCCTTCATGACCGAACCTAAAATGACGCCCCGGGAAATTAAGGAAAAAGGCCTGCTGATCATTTATACCGGTGAGGGTAAGGGCAAAACCACCGCGGCGCTGGGTATGGTTTACCGCGCGCTAGGATGGAATCACAAGGTAGCGGTCATTCAGTTTTTAAAAGGAAAATGGAAAACCGGCGACCGTAAGTTTGCCGCCACCCTTCCTCAACTTAATTTTTCCACGATGGGCGAGGGGTTCACCTGGGAAAGTGAAGACCTAAACATTGATAAAAAAGCCGCCCAGGCCGCTTGGGAAAAAGCGAAAGGCTTTATTGCCTCTGGCGAGTATTTTCTACTGACCTTGGACGAGATTACCTATGCCATTAACTATCAGTTTATTGAGTTGGCTGATGTAGTTCAGGCAATTAAAAGCCGTCCGGCGAATTTGACGGTGGTTTTAACTGGCCGCAATGCTCCCAAAGAATTAGTGGAGATGGCGGACCTGGTGACCGAAATGAAAAAAGTGAAACATCCCTTTGACCAAGGCATCCCAGCCAAGCCCGGAGTGGATTTTTAATGCGGGCCCGCACCCTGATGGTTCAGGGGACCGCTTCTTCTGTCGGAAAAAGCCTATTGGTCACCGCCCTTTGCCGCTACTTCAAACAAAAAGGCATCTGGGTCGCGCCCTTTAAATCTCAAAACATGGCGTTGAATTCTTTTGTGACCCCGGATGGATTCGAAATTGGCAGAGCCCAGGCGGTTCAGGCGGAGGCTTGTGGGATCGCTCCCTCAGTTGAAATGAATCCGGTTCTTTTAAAGTGTGAGTCGGACCATCGGCTTCAAGTGGTTGTTTTGGGAAAAGCGATGGAGTTCATGACGGGCGAGGCTTATTACGGCTATTCGGGCAGGCTTCGCCCGGTAATTGAGCAGACTTTGAACCGGCTCCGGGAAAAATATGAGCTTGTGATTATGGAAGGTGCCGGGAGTCCCGCTGAGGTCAATTTGCAGGATAGGGATCTAGCTAATATGTTTCCCGCCCAATTAGCGGATTCGCCGGTGCTTTTAGTAGGCGATATTGACCGGGGCGGTGTCTTTGCCTCGCTTATCGGGACTTTAGATCTATTGAAAGCTTCGGACCGGCCTCGGGTGAAGGGGCTGATCATCAATAAGTTCCGAGGAAATTTGGACATTTTGAAACCGGGTCTTTCCTTTTTGCAGGAAAAAACGGGGTTGCCGATTTTAGGCGTTTTTCCCTTTCTTTCCGAAGTCGGCATTGCGGAAGAAGATTCCACCGCCTTGGATGAGCCCCGGAAGGGTTCTTCCGAAGCTTTACTTCAAATTGCGGTTTTAAAGTTTCCCCGCATCTCAAACTTTGATGACTTTCAGCCTTTGGAAAAAGAAAAGGCGGTGAGGCTTCATTACGTTCAAAAACCCGAAGAGGCCGAAGGCGCCGATTTAGTGATCCTGCCGGGAACGAAAACCACGGTAGATGATTTGAAATGGCTGAGGGAAAAAGGATTCGAGTCTTTGCTCAATGCCCGGGTTAAAAACAATCAACCGATTTTGGGGATTTGCGGCGGTTACCAAATGCTGGGACAAAAAATTGAAGATCCTTTTCACGCCGAATCCCAGGAATCATCGGTGAAGGGTTTGGGTTTTTTAAACGTGGAAACCCATTTCGAGAAAGAAAAGATGACTGCTCAAGTGGAGGCTTCGGTCGTGGGAGAAAGCTTTCTTAGCCAGGGTTCATTGGGCGCTCCGGTCAAAGCTTATGAAATTCACATGGGCCGAGTAAGGGTATCGGGTTCTTCAAGGAGGCTTTTTCAAATTACTTTCCGTAATGGCCAGCCGATTCAAGAAGCAGAAGGTGTCATAGAAGGTTCGGTGATGGGAACTTTAATGCACGGTCTTTTGGAGAACCAGTCTCTACTCTCCTCGTTGATCGCCGCTTTGGGACGGCGCAGGGGATTAACCCTTTCCGCTGGGAGTTATTCCAAAGAAGTTGAGTACGACCGGTTAGCGGAGATGATCCGCCAGCACCTCGATACAGCGGTTCTTGACCGGATTGTAGGAATAGCGTAAAAGAAGCTTTATGAGCGACGAATCTTCCCTTCTTTTTGACCACGGCGGCGACTTGGAAAAGGCCGCGAAATTCGCCGGCTGCCCGCCGGAAGACCTTCTGGATTTTTCCAATCTGCTGAATCCTTCGGGAACCCCGCCGGGATTAGCGGAGGCCTTGAAACCCAAGTTGGCGGAAGCCTTCCGTCATCCTTCTTCGGGAGAAGCGCTTCGTTCCAAAATTGCCGGGAAAATGAAAATTCCGATGGAGCAGATTCTCCTGGGTGCGGGAACCACGGAATTTATCCGTTTTTTTCCTTGGGTGAAAAGGCCTCAAAGGCCGGTGATTTTGGGACCGACCTACGGTGATTATGTCCCGGCCCTTCGCATGGTGGACAGCGAACCCCAATGGATATTGGCTTTGGAGGAGCAGGACTGGTCTTTTCCCCAGGTTGAATGGGATAAGGCACTGGAGTCCAAACCTGATTGGGTCATCCTGGCCCGCCCGAATAATCCACTGGGTCAAAACTGGCCTTTCGACAATCTTTTTCAGGCGATGGAAAAGCATCCGGAAATCTTTTTTGTAGTGGATGAGACTTGCGCGGAAATCTCGGATAATCCCGAGGATAGTTTTTTAAGCCGTCCTTTACCCTCAAACGCGGCGGTCTTACGCTCCTTCTCCAAAACCTACGCTGTGCCCGGACTGCGGTTGGGCTATATGGTGGTGTCGGCCCGATTCGCCGGATTGTGGAAACAGGTTCAAATTCCCTGGACGGTTTCTCCTCTCGCGCTGGAGGCGGGACTTTATTTGCTGGATCAGGAAAAATGGTTTTTGGAAACCCATAAAAAAAATCAGCAGGAAAAGAAACGTGTTTACAGCCAGCTTTGCGAGATCAAACAGTTTAAAACTTACGCTTCTTCCATCACCGCCTTTACCTTGAAAGGAATTTCCCCAACATTTTCATCGCTCAACCTTTTAAAACATTTCTTAAAAGAAGAAAAAATTCTCATACGCAGTTTGGCCCAGCATCCCGGATTAGGCGACGCTTTTTTCCGAATTGGATTAAGAAAGCCCAAGGAAAATGACTGTTTGATTGCGGCTCTTCAAGGGTGGAAGGATTGATTCAAGAAAACGCCCTTGCCCTCGGCATCGCCTTTCTTTTAGATGTTCTGTTAGCGGATGTGGAAAGTTGGCCTCATCCAGTTCGGTGGATGGGTGCGGGCTATACCCGGTTGGAAATCTTTTTCAAACGTCGAGGTTCTTTGACCCGCTTTCAAGGAGTTGCGACGGTTCTTTTTATTACGGTGATTTCCGCTTTGATTCCTTTTTTGATATTGCGTTGGATATCTTTTTCCTGGCTGCGCTTGATGCTAGAAGGAGTTTTACTTTATTTCTGCCTTTCCGTTAAAGGACTATCGGATGAGGCTAGACGGATTGGGCAAGCTTTGGAAAAAAAGAAGATAGGACAAGCCCGTAAACTTTTATCCCGGGTTGTGGGACGGGACACCCATCATTTGAATACGTCCGAAATCGCCCGGGCGGTGGTGGAAACCCTCGGTGAGAGTTTTGTGGATGGATTTTTTTCTCCCGTTTTTTGGGCGTTTCTTTTAGGCGCACCCGGCGCTTTTTTCTTTAAGGCAGTTAGTACGGGTGACTCCATGATCGGTTATCCGGAACCGCCTTATCAAAAGTTCGGCTGGGCCGCGGCCAAACTCGATGACGCGCTCAATTGGCTTCCCGCCCGGCTGAGTCCGTTGGCTTTGATTCCTGCGGCTCTTTTTACCGGACAATCGGTTCCTGGGTTGGTTCAAAGTTTCCTGAAAGACCGTTTAAAGCATGCCAGTCCGAACGCCGCCCACGCGGAGGCGGCTTTTGCCGGAGCCTTAGGAGTGAAGCTGGGAGGGGTGAACCGCTATGGCGGTCAAGTTTACCGCCAGGCTTTTCTCAATGCCTCAGGCCGGGTTTGCCGCCAGGAAGATATTCATTTTGCCATCCGTTTTCTTTGGGCGGGTGCGATAGTCACCTTGTTTTTGGTTTTGGGGATCGGGAGTTATTTCCCATGAGACCCGATCTTCCTCAGGTGTCGATTCAGCAAACTACTTTAATAGCGGCTTTTCCACAAAAATGCAGGGTTTTAAGCTGGGCGCCTTTGGGAGGAGGGTTTACCATCGCTTCCCATTGGATGAACCATCAAGTGATGGCTGCCCGAACCCTTCGCTGTGATTTGGAAAGACCGGATAAAACTTTGAGACAAGTGGCGAAGCAATTAGGACTTCCCTGCCAGATTGTTGGACAGATGACCAGCGGGGATATCCGCCGGTTTCAAAAAGCGGTTTTGTCGCGCAAGGGTTGGACGGTTTTCGCGCTGGTCACCGCGGGATTTTCCAACGCGCTTCGGGTGGGCGACAAGGCCGATCATGATTCCCATCCCGTGGGGACGATTAATTTACTGGTTTGGGTCTCAAAACCTTTGGCGTTGCCGACGCTTTTGGAGATGCTTCAAATTGCCGTCGAAGCCCGGACTTTGGCGGTTTTAAACCTGAAGGTTAAAAGCCGAGTTTCTAAAAAATGGGCGACGGGAACTGGCACCGACTGTATCGCGGTCGCTTGCCCAATGGGAAAAGCTCAAAGGGTTTACGCGGGAAAACATACTCTATTGGCTGAATTGACAGGAAAAGCGGTTTTAAAAGTTTTAAAAAAGAATTAAACCGGAACTTGAGCGAAAGCGCCGGTCGGGCCCTTTTCTGGGAAAAGCTCGGGGTGAATAAGATGAGCCAGAATTTCTACGCCGTCCACGAGTCTTAAACCGGGCCGGGCAAAGTAAGAATTTCCATCCACCGCGTAAACCCGGTTGTTTTTCACGGCCATTAAATCTTTCCAGTCCGGAAGCGCTTTTAAACGTTCGGCTTGTTGAAGCGAGAGTTGGGTACCGTAACCACAAGGCGACACAATTAAAACTTCCGGATTAAAACGGACAATTTCTTCCCATGGTATTCGGATGGAATCCACATTAGGTTTGGAAATTTCATCCATTCCACCAGCCCAATGGATCATTTCGGGAATCCAATGGCCGCCGCAATAAATAGGATCGACCCATTCCATGAAAAAAACTTTAATGGGAGCCAAGTCCTCCGTCTTCGTGGCAATTTTAGAGACGCGTTGCATGGCTTGTTGGGCTAGTCTTTCGGCTTTAGCGCGGGTACCGGTTTTTTCACCGAGCAGGATTAAATCATTCAAAACCGTTTCAAGAGAGTGGGGTGTTTGCCAAAGGAAATCCGGTTGGGGAACCAGGGATTTCAAAGCTTGAGTGGCCTCGTTGCCCGAGGGAGCGCAAACCTGGCACAAGTCCTGGGTGACGATCAGGTTCGGCGCCGCTTTTTTTATGGCGACTTCGTCCACCGCGTAGACGCTTTGTCCTGCCCGGACTCTTTCGCTGACAGCCTTATCGATTTGATCCAGATTGAGAGAAGCGAGATCCAAAGAGCAGTGCACGACGACAGGTTTGGTTTTAACTTCGGGAGGATAGTCGCATTCATGGGAGACACCGACTAGATTATCGATGAGGCCTAAATCACAGACCATTTCTGTCGCGGCAGGAAGAAAACAAGCGATGCGCAGTTCGCTCAAGATTTTTTTTCCTCGGGAGGCGCGAAGAGAGTGGCTTTTCCAAGGCAATCCGAACACATGCAGTCTTTTTCCGTATTGACGTTGTTCAGCGTCGGATAAAGGGAGCACCAACAGCCGCCATGGGCCTCGTGGGTGCCGCATTGAAAGCCTTTGCCGCAGCGGCTGCAGTTTTTGGCGGTAGGTTTCGTTTGAAAAGTCATAGGGTGATTGTACACTACCCACTTCCTAATCCAAGACCAAAGGATTACCTGTGAAAAGACTAATAGCGTTTTACATTATTTTAATCTTTTTTAGCTTTTTAAGCGCGCAAAGCTTAAGCGCCCAAACCATCGGTTCCCCTTCTCCCGCTCCCCGGCGCCTGATTTCACTTTCACCCAATATTACCGAGATGATTTACGACATGGGGGCGCAGGATCTTTTGATTGCCGATACTCAATATTGTAAATTTCCCCCGGAAGCTAGAACCAAAGAAAAAGTCGGCGGTTGGATTAATATTAATTTTGAGAAGATTGTTTCTTTGAAGCCGGATCTGGTACTGGCCTTAAAATTTTACGGCAAGAACGAGGCGATTTTTAAAAATTTGAATATTCCCACCGTGGTTTTAAATTGCGACACGATCGAAGAAATTTTAAACGCTTATGACATTATCGGAAAAAAAATAGGCCGTGAGAAGGCGGCGAAGAAAGCTAAGGACCGCCTGAAAAAAGCGCTAGATAAAATCCAGCGCGAAGCCGTAAAACAAAAACCCTTGAGGGTATTATTTGTAATTGGTCATACCCAAGGAAGTTTGCAGCAAATTTATGGCGTGGGTCCCAAGAGTTTTATTGATGAGTTGATAAGCTGGGCGGGCGGCGTGAATGTGTTGAAAGACTCGCCTATTCCTTATCCCATCGTTTCCAAAGAAGAGCTTTTAAAATGGGACCCGGATGTCATTATCGACGCCATGCCTAAAAGTGAAGTAAAGCCGGAGCAATTTGAAAAGGAAACGAAGGTTTGGAATCAGCTTTCCTCTTTGAAAGCGGTTCAAAAGGGTCATGTTTATTGCTTTAACAATGAGGAGTATACCGTTCCGGGCCCAACCATGTTGAGTTTGGCCCATTACCTATTTGATACCTTTGCGGAGGTCCGGGCCCAACCATGAAAACACCCGCTTTTCTTGTGGCAGGCACCCACAGCGGTGTGGGCAAAACGACGCTGTCTTTTACCCTCATGGCCCTTCTTCAAAAAAAAGGGTTTAAGGTCCAGCCCTTTAAAATCGGTCCCGATTATATTGACGGCGGTTATCACCGGTTAGCCACAGGAAAAGATTCCATCAATCTCGACCTTTGGATGATGGGTTGGAAGGGATTGGAAGGGAGTTTTAATCGCTATTCCACTTCTTCGGATGTTTCGGTGATAGAAGGAATGGGGGCGCTTTTTGACGGAAAGAATGGGACGACAAGCGGAAGTTCCGCTGAGATCGCTAAACACCTTAAAATCCCAATCGTGCTGGTGTTGGATATTTATGGAATGACCGTGACGACCGCGGCGATTTTAGAGGGGCTCTTACGCTTTGATCCTAAAGTCCGTTTAGCGGGAATTATTCTGAATCGTGCCGGTAGTCTTGGCCACTTTGAAATGGTCATGAAAGCGTTAAAGCCTTCTTTACGCAAAAAAGTTTTGGGTTGCCTGCTTCGGTCCCGGGAACGAGAAATTCCAGAGCGTCATTTAGGACTCAGAACGTTAGAAGAAAATCCCAAGGCGCTTTCCATTATGGAAACAACGGTTGAATCCGCTTCTAAAACCATTGATATTTCCAAGCTGGTCAAAGCTTTGGGAATTCGTAAACGGCTTTCAGTTAAAACTTCTCAAGACTTTTCACCAGCGGAAGTCCGCATTGGCATCGCGAAGGACCCGGCCTTCTGTTTTTATTACGCTGAGAATTTATCTATGCTTCAAGAGGCGGGAGCGCAGCTGATTCACTTTAGTCCTTTGAAGGATAAGGCTTTACCGAAAAACTTGGACGGACTTTATTTTGGCGGCGGGTACCCGGAAAGTTTTCCTCAAAGGCTTTCAGCAAATCGAAAATTACGTTTAGAAATTTTAAAGAAAATTGAAAGCGGTATGCCTGTCTACGCTGAATGCGGTGGTTTGATGTATTTGTCGGAAAGTATCCAGGGATTTGAGGGGAAAGCTTATCCCATGGTTTCAGCCGTACCTTTGAAGGTTCAAATGGACCGAAAGCGCCTGACACTTCGTTATGTTGAAATCAAAACCACAAAACAAACCCTGTTGGGGCCAAAAGGAACCACCGCCCGGGGACATGAATTTCATTATTCCAAAATCGCGTCAAGCCGTTACACCGGGAAGTTGCTTTATCAGGGGAAGAATAGTATGAAGGAATCTTTTACCGAAGGGTTTGAGAATAAAAACCTTTTGGCCAGCTATGTTCATCTTCACTTTCGATCGAATCCTTTGATTCCCGCTTTCTTTGTGGAGGACTGTTGGAATTATCGTCAGAGCCTGAAAAGTTGGCTTCTTTCCGGCTGATTTAAGAATTGACAAGTTAACTGAACAGGCGTATTTACTTTCACACAACTCAAGGTGTTTGGGAAGCCGGTGTGAATCCGGCGCGGACCCGCCACTGTGAGGGGCGATGTTTTTCTTTAGGTCACTGTCTTTAACCGGATGGGAAGGCCTAAAGGTTGGAATGCCCCGAGCCAGGAGACCGACTTTGAGGTGAATTTTCGACGACTTCTTCGGGAATAAGAAGCGGAGCGATAACCTTTTCTCTCGGTTTTTCCTCCTCATCACTCCCTTTGTAGTCCTCGCAAAATTCGCGTTAAAACTTAAAGTTTTAATGAAATTTTGCATGTCCAGTTCTCATAAATTTTTTAAAAGAGAAACTGGACGCCTCGGGAGTAGGCAATGAATCAGTTTTTCAGTCGGGTTTTTCTTTGTTTTTCGATTATTTTCTCGATAGTTATTCCCTCTCTTCTTCGGGCTCAGACCATCTCTCCGGAAGCTTTGGGTAACAACCCGGTAGCTGAAGCCATGGTTAATACCCCTTCCGCTCAAGTCGGCACCGCTTTGCCGGAAGTGGTGGTCACAGCGAATCGCCTTGATACACCTATCGGCCAAGTGGCGAATTCTATTAGTGTGGTAACAGCTCAGGATATTCAGAATAAGCAGGCGAGCACCGCTTTAGACGCTTTGCAGGGAGTGCCGGGTTTAACTCTGCTTCAAAACGGGGCGCCGGGTGAAAACTCAAGTATTTTTATACGCGGAGCGGACGCGGGTCATACCTTGGTCCTCATGGATGGTATACCCCTCAATAATCCTATTTCAACGGACCGCGAGTTTGACAACTTGGATCAACTTTTTACCGATGACATTAGTCAAATTGAGGTGGTTCGGGGACCACTGAGTACGGTTTATGGAACTAACGCCACGGCCGGTGTAATCAACATCATCACTCAACAGTATAGTGGTCCAACAAAAGGTTCGGTTTTGTTGGAAGGCGGGACCTACGATACCTTGCGGGAAGCGGCTACCGCTTCCGGCGGGAGTGGTCAGGGTAATTTCAACCTTTCCGTTTCGCGATTCGAAACCGATGGTTTTCCCTCGGCAGATAAATCTTTTGGCAATACCGTCAACAATCCGGATTCCAACACTACCGCCTCCCTGCGATTGGGGATATTGCCTTTATCTAATTTGGACTCCAGTTTTTTTGGTCGTTACGTTCATTCCCTCACGAATGTTGACGCCAATGGGGGGGCCTTCGGCGATGACCCGAATTATTTATTGGATGAGACACAATGGGTGGCGGGAAACCAAACTAAATTAAAACTGTTTAACGGCGATTGGGAACAGGTCTTGTCCGTTTCCTACATGGATGACATGCAGAAGTTTAGCGATATTTTTTCAAGTTATCCTGATTCCCACCAGGAACAGGGTGTTTATGAGGGACAAACCGCCCAATTGAATTGGCAGAATAATATTAAATTATGGACAGGGGAAACGTTGGTAGCCGGTATTCAAGGCCAGCAGGAATGGGGCCGGGAGGACGATACGGCGGATTATGGTTATGGGCCCTCGGAAACATTGATCGGTCAAACCATGACAACAGGGAGTTATTTCTTAGAGAGCCAGACGGCGCTGATAGACCGGCTTTTCGCCACCCTAGGCGGTCGGTTGGACGCGATTAGTTCCTTTGGCAGCCAATGGACCTATCGGGGCGCGGTAGCCTATTACGTGCCGGGGTTGGAAACCAAGTTGAAAGTGACTTATGGCACGGGTTTCAAGGCGCCTTCCCTTTACCAGCTTTATTCCCCTTATGGTGATCCAGAACTTAAGGCGGAGAACAGCCAGGGATGGGACGCGGGCTTTGAACAGGATGTGGAAAAAGGAAAATTGGGATTTGGGGCAACCTATTTCCATAATGATTTCAACAACCTGATCGAATATGACGATGATACTAATTTATATGGAAATGTCGCCAAGGCTACTACCGAGGGTTGGGAAACCTATGTTTCATCCAAGCCCATCCAAAATTTGGAATTGCGCGCCAATTACACCTATACCTGGGCGTTTGATGCCAATTCGGGGGAACAATTACCGCGTCGTCCCCAAAACCAGGCTGGTTTTTCGGCTAATTACCACTGGAAAGCGGTGAAATTGGGCTTCGACGTACTTTACGTGGGAGACAGGCCTGATACAGGGTTTGCTGGGTACACGCCTTTCCCTGTAACGTTGCCGTCCTATACTTTGGTTAATTTGATGGTGTCCTATCAATTGGACCCGACGATTAATCTTTATGGCCGGATTCATAACCTATTCAACGAAAACTACGAGGAAGTTTATGGTTATGGCACGGCGGGTCAGTCCTTTTACGCCGGGACAAAAGTTTCATTCTGATGACTATTCAAAAGTTTAAAAGTTTCCTCAGATTTATCCTGGGCGCGGTTTTTTTTCCTCACCGCGCCTCTTTTTTCCATAGCGGATTCAACTCCGAAGATACACGTTCAAATGGAATTAGATTATGGTTCTCAGGGCAAAGCTACTTTAAAAAAGTTTTTGGTACTTCCCTCAGGTAGCAGTGTAGTGGACGCGACAAGGGCGGTGGCGAAGGTTCAACAAGGGGTTGTTTGCTGTGATCCACGGGATGTGGAAGCTATTGATCGTGTGAAATGCGATCCGGCCAACAAAACCTGGTGGATTTATGACCTCAATGGAAAGAAGGGCCAGGTTTCGGCTTTCCGTTGTCTTTTGGTAGAAGGCGACCGCGTGACGTGGCATTACAAGAAGGTGAAAATAACAGGATTAAAGAAAACAATATCTTGTCCGGTGGGCGTTCAATAATTGTTCGCTTCAAAGAGGGGGACGGGACTGTGATTTTTAAAGTCACAGTCCATTTTTTAGTGGATAATTTTTTTTACCCGCTTATCCATAAGCTGAAACAATAAGGGATGTTTACCCAAAGGTTCTGTTAAATGAAATTGGATAGCGGGATTTTCTTTCGAGAGTAATTTCAATTTTTCTTTTATTTTTCCAATCAAATAACCATTAAAAAGAAAATAAGGAACGACTAAAAGATTTTTCGGGGTTGATAATATTATTTTCTGCAACATTTCTTCGAAACTTGGGCGGGCGACATCGAAGAAGCAGCCCTGAACTTTCTTGAAATTTCCCAGTTGAGTGAAAATTTTTACCAATTTTTTGAAGTCTTGTTGAGTTTTTGAATCTTTCGCTCCCCGCCCCACTACTAACGCGATTGTCTTGGTTTGCTTCATTTGAACCGATTTAACTCTCTCATAAGCCAATTCTGCCATATAAGGATCAGGACCCAAGGCTTGGGCGATTTTTATTTGTACTTGGGGGTGTTTTTTTTGAAAATCAGAAACGATTTGTGGAATATCTTTTTTCATATGACCCGCCGCAAAAAGAAAAACTGGAAGAATCGAGATTTCTTTGGAGGACTTGATAAGAAGATCAAGGCCTTGAGAAATCGAAGGTTCCGATAGCTCGAGAAATCCTAAGCGTATTTTCCAAGAAGGATGCCGCTTTTGATACGTTTGAACTAATTTTTTAAACTGTCGGTTGGCGAGCGGGTTGGGGCTGCCATGGCCGACCACTAAAACAGCGGGGTTAGACATTTTGTAGACAGGCAAGGAAGAGAGTCCCAAATTCCGTTAACTCAATCGTAGCCCCCATTCCATCACCAGTTAGGCCGCCAATTTTGGACTTGGAAAGAAGGCTGGTCATGACGGAAACACCTGCAGCGATTAGAAAGACCTCTAGGGCAGACCACTTTAAAAGAGGAGCATTGGCACCTAAGGCTAGAACGGTGGCCAAAAGAAACCAATTAATTGGAAGGCCTATTATATGAGACCCCAAACCCTTGTTTCCTTGAGGGGCCTTTGAAATAACACAAGATAAGCAAACCGCCCAACGCGCCGTGATAGGAATAGTGATAAGCCAAAGACTGGCGTCTTCTTTTGCCATGAGTTGATTTAAAAGAACATACTTAGCGATTAAATTTAAAGTAATGCCCGCCATCCCATAAACTCCCAAAGCCGCGTCTTTCATGATGCGCTGACGTTCTTGAGGCGTACGGCCGCCGAACCAACCGTCGAGACAGTCTCCAAGGCCGTCCAAATGAAAGGCCCCGGTTAAGAGCACCCAAAGGATGAGGGCAAGTAAAGCCTGAAGGCTATGAGCGGTGGAAATTTTATGAATAAGAAATAATAAAAAACCAACAAAGGCACCGACTAAGGGGTATAGGGCTACTGAATGTTTTAAATCTTTCGCGGAAGGGTTGGCGACGGGCGTAGGAATAAGCGTTAGGGTAGAAAAAGCGATCCAAAGAAGATTCATTTTTTAATTTTAGCTTTCGGTTTTTCTTTTTTGATTTTGGTGGGAACCTTGGCACTTTCGAAAGTCGCCATTTCTGAGTGGGTTCTTAAGGCCGCTTCTAAAATATTGAGCGCCAAGGCCGCGCCTGATCCTTCACCTAAACGCATTTTCAAGTTGAGAAGAGGTTCTGTTTCCAATATTTTAAAAAACATAGCGTGTCCTGGTTCTTCAGACAAGTGGGAGAAAAAGGCGTAGTCTTTTACCCGGGAATTTAGACGGTAAGCGACGAGAAAAGCCGCAGAAGTAATAAAGCCGTCCACCACCACTGGGATTCGATTTTTGGCACAACCCAGAACCACGCCGGTTAAGACGGCGATTTCCAATCCACCGAGTTTCTGTAAAGCTTCTAAGGGTTGAGAAGGATTTACGGAGTGGAGGTGAAGACCTTCTTGGATGACCCGGCACTTAACCAGCCATTGGGCGCGGTCAATGCCTGTTCCAAATCCAGTGACATCTTCTACGGCACAAGGAAGAAGCGCTGCCATTAAAGCGGCGGCGGAAGTTGTGTTGCCGATACCCATTTCACCTAAAGCCACCCATTTTACCTTATCTTTTTTCGCTTTATCCGCTAAGCCTATTCCAAGAGTAACGGCAATAACGCATTCTTCCGGCGTCATCGCTGATTCCAATTTAAAATTTTTGGTGCCCTTGGCAATTTTAGAGGAAATGAGGTTTTTATTTTTGGGAAGGTCTGCCGCGACGCCTACATCCACAATTTGGACTTCAGCGCCAGCTTGACGGGCTAACGCGTTGATGGCAGCTCCGCCTTTGAGAAAGTTTAAGACCATCATGGGAGTTACCGCGGAGGGAAAAGCGGAGACCCCTTCGGCCGTAATACCGTGATCCGCCGCGCATAAGACAACCCGCTTTTTGCCCAAAGCTGGGATGGCTTCTCCCGTAATACCGGCGACTTGAACGGCGATTTCTTCCAATCTTCCTAGACTTTTGGCCGGTTTGGTCAGTTGAGCTTGGTGTTCTTGAGCTTTTTGAATAGCGTTTTTATTCAGCGGGGAGATCGAGGAGATTATTTTAGCCAGATTCATTAAAGTTCCTCAGAATTGAATTTTGATTTCTAAAAAGGGTTAAAAGCATTTTAACCATAAAGCCATGAAGTACACAGAATTAAGAATGGGGTCTTAATTCCAAAGGCTTCTTAATTTTTGAAGGAAAGGTTGATTGTTTTAGCGTTTTTTCTTGCGGGACAAAATGGTGCGATAACGGGCGGAATATATTTCTTTTACTAGTGGTTTTATCGGAGAGAGCCAAAAACCAAGCAAGCACCCTAACGGAACCAAGCAAGAAACATA
>CAWKIY010000010.1:0-4241 GCA_963849245.1 candidate division FCPU426 bacterium
TTGAAGAGTCTCAATACGGGCAAAGATGCTGGTTTTCGCGTCATTGATCAAAATCTCATCGAGATAAGAGGAAAGAAAGGCGGCGTTGTCGATATTGGTGATTCCACCATAAACAAAACTCTCGTGCAAAGTCCATGTCTCCGAAAGCGGCAGATGCGTATAGCAGGAAACAGAATAGCGTTCGTCATTCGCGATGCCAGGCTCGGGCGTGCCCACATAGGCATAGGACGCCATCGCCGTAAATCGCGGTGAAAATTCCTCGATCGCGCGCACCGCGTAAGAATTAATTGGACCCAGAGGAAGGTCCACTTGAGTTGGGTCCGGTTCAGTTCCATTAAAGACCGAGGCTTCTATATGGAAACTCCCCAGCTTCAGCGACTCTCCCAGAACTGTACTCGAAATATGTCCCACATCCTGGCCGATATGGTGGCCCAACGGAGTGTTGGGATTCATCATGGCGGTGAGGCGGTTCATGAAAGGAATCGGCCCGTCCGTACTTTCCCCCCGCGGCGCGGCGAACAATTTCAGATAGCTTTTGTCTTCTTCCGATAAGGCGATCGTATCGCTTAAGGTGAGGCCCATAATCGGCGAGCTGTGCGGATGCTGGGCATCCACAAAAGGGGCGCCATTCGCCTGATCTTCGCCGATCTGAAAAAGTTCCGGCGTCCCGGCTTTTGGCACAGTCCAAAGATCGCTGGTAAGCATCAGGTCCAGGTTCAGATACTGGGTTTTCCCCACCGTCGTCCCCAGGTCCGCCATAAACATATTGGGCGCGGAGAAATCCGCCCGGCCCCTTTGGGCGCCTTCTTCCGCGATGGCTTCGAAAAATCCGTTGCCGCTCAACATCAGCATGCTCATGGAACCCGGCATATTCGACATAGGAAAAGGCATGGCCATCCCCAGGATGGGATCCCAAACTTCCATCGGACCCAGCTTCTCGGAAGGGTCATGTAGAATCCCTCCTCCGGTCATCCCCAGCATCATGCCGCCCATCGTCGGGTCTTTCGCGTCTGAAGGCGGAGCTGAAGAAGAACCGCTTTCTTCCGCCATGACGGCCGGAACAAAAACCGGAGCCGACAGTAAATAAACGCATATAAGTAAGGCGATTTTTTTATTCATGGAATACTTTCACGAAGGGATGAACATCTGAGCTAAATACCCTACTTCTTCCACAAAAGTTTCCAGGGGTGGGCCTTGAGCTCTTCCACCAGACCCTTAATATCATCCGCCATTTGATCATCTTGCAGAAGAACACCCACCGGGCCTTTGCCGTTGTGAATGTCGGTGGTCAGCTGGCTCATGTTCTTCATTGTGATGTCAATGTTTTTCATAGTTTCAGCCAAGTCTTTCTTGTTCAAGGAGTCGGTTAAGTTTTCCAAACTTTTGGAGACTTTCTTGGCGCTTTCCACCAAGGCCGGCACATCCGCGCTGGACTTAGAAAGATCGGCGAGCATTTTTTCGATCTTTTCCCGGCTGGAGATACTGAGTTCCAAAAGATTATTGGTGGCCTTATTCATGTTCTCAAAGGAATGCAGAAAACTTTCCTGCGCCTTGGGATCGCCCATCATTTTCTCAAAGGTTTCCATCACATCACCCAGTTGGGAGAAGGTCTGGTCCAGGTTATTGGCGTCCTGTCCTGTCACCACTTCACCCGGCTTTAATTCATCCCCGACTCCCAAGTCCGCCCCAATTTGGACATAACGGGAACCCAGGAGCCCCGAGCTATAGAGCGCCACTTTGGAATCCTGGCGCAAGTGAAGGTCTTTCTCCAAAATCAAAAGGTCCACTTCGGCTTTATTGGCGCCGATTCGGATATTTTTAACGAATCCAACCTTAATCCCGCCCGCGTATTCCACTGGGGCTCCGACCTTTAAATCCCCTAAAAAGCCGAACTCCGCCGTAACCACACGGCCGCCGTTACCTAACCTGAAATTGGAGACAAAAAGAATCGAAACCATGAGGATCATGAGCGCCGCGATCGTCATCAATCCCACTTTAAATTCGAGCGAAGCCTTCAAGAGAACTCCTAGAAATTCAGGTTGTGTTCCAATTCACCCCCATTTCATCATTTGAAATTAATAATGAAAATGGGGACGTCCCCACACCTCTTTTTATTTCTTTGAGGTGTGGGGAAAACTCAACATACCGGCCCGCCTCAGCGGACCGGAATAGGTCCTTCCACACTACCAGTCACGAACTGGCGGACATAAGGGTCCTGGCTGTTTTTAATCTCATCTGGGGTTCCGGTTCCGATAATTTTGCCATCATATATCATGGCAATGCGGTTCGCCACCTTGTAGGCGCTGTGCATGTCGTGAGTGACGACTACCGAGGTCACTTTAAGCTTTTGCTGCATTTCCAGAATCAGGTTATTAATGGCTTCCGAGGAAACCGGGTCCAAACCGGATGTAGGCTCATCATAAAGTATAATTTCAGGGTCCACCGCGATCGCCCGGGCCAGTCCCACTCTTTTGCGCATCCCGCCGGAGAGCTGGGCCGGTTTCAACTCCAACAGATCGGGTTTGAGTCCCACCAGCTCTAATTTAGCCGCCACCACTTCCCGGGCTTTGGATTCCGTCATTTCGAAATCCCGAATCAGCCGGAAGGCTACATTCTCAAAAACCGTAAGCGAGTCAAACAAAGCGGCGTATTGAAAGACCACTCCCATTTTCTTGCGCAGTTCGTTGAGGGCGTCTTCTTTTAAAAGACCCACATTCTGACCTTCCACCCAGACTTCGCCCGCGTCAGGCGATAAAAGGCCCGCGACCTGTTTGAGGATGGTGCTTTTGCCCACGCCGGACCGGCCGATAATGACCAGCGTCTCTCCTTGAAGCACTTCTAAGTTAACGTTATCCAGCACTTTTCGTTCACCAAAGCTTTTATAAACATTTTTAAGTTCGATCATCTTCTTGATGGTTTCCATGGACATTCCTTAAATATTCAGAACGGTCAGAATGGCCGTCAGGAAATAATCCGAAATAAGAATGAGCATGAATGAAAAAACGACCGCGTTCGTGGTGGCTTTTCCTACCCCTTCAGCGCCGTTGGTCGTGGCGAAGCCCTGCCGGCAGGAAACGACCGCGATAATCGCCCCAAAAACCAACGCCTTCACCAGCCCTCCCATGATGTCATTCACCGCCAGGGAAGACCGGGTACTTTCAATATAAACATTGGAAGTCGTGAACTTGAGGGAGCAAACCAGCATTCCTCCGCTCCAGCCGACAATGTCGGCGAAAACCGTAAGGACGGGCAGCATGAAGGTGAAAGCCAAAAACCGCGGCACACCCAAGTACTTAATCGGATTGGCCGCCAAGGTGTAAAGCGCGTCAATTTGCTCCGTCACCTGCATGGTCCCGATTTCAGCCGCGACCGCCGAGCCCATCCGTCCCGCGATAACCATAGCCGTCAGAACCGGACCCAGTTCACGGACTAAAGAAAGGGTCACAACCGATCCCAGAAATTGGGAAACACCTTTAATTTTGGTTTCCAGGGTATACCCGGCCTGAAGCGCGAGGACCATACCGGTAAAAAAAGCGGTGGTGACCGCGACCGGAACCGATTCGAACCCGATCTTGACCATCTGCTGAAGAATCAATTGGGTATCAAACGGTTTTTTAAAGATGGACTGATTGATACGGAGGGTCAAAAGGACCATCTCCCCCATATCCGTAATGTAATAAGTGAGGAATTTACCTAAGCGTTGGATGAAGGACGTAATACCCATGGATCCTATCTTTTATAAATACGGGGCAGCCGTTTCCCGACCGCGCAAAGTAGTTCGTAGGAAATGGTTCCCGCCAGCACCGCCTGCTCTTCGACCGGAAGAAACGCCTTTCCATCCCGGCCATAAATCGTGGCGATATCCCCGATTTTAACCCCGGGTACATTGGACACGTCCGCCATCGTCATGTCCATACAGACCGTGCCGATCAGCGGGATTTTTTTGCCCCGAATCAGGCAAAAACCCTTATTGGAGAAGCTTCGAAGCAGTCCGTCAGCGTAGCCCATGGCCAAAGTAGCGACCTTAACGCGTTTTTTCGCCCGGTAAGTGCGGCCATAACTGACCGACTCCCCTTTTTCCAGGGTTTTCACATGCAGCACCCGGACCTTCACTTGCATGACCGGCGTCAACTTCACTTGGTTTTTCATTTTCAAATGGGGATAAATCCCGTAAAGGGCGATACCGGGCCGCACCCAGGTCCCTTTGGATTGGGGATAGTAGGTGATCAAAGCGGCGCTGT
>CAWKIY010000011.1:0-13563 GCA_963849245.1 candidate division FCPU426 bacterium
AGTGTGTAACCGCCTTGAATTCCTTTTGGAAGTTGTACCCGACCTTGGGAACCAGAGTCGAAGCCTGATGCGGTTGGATGGGTTTCGGGGCTTGGGTTTCCACAGGGGCGACCGGGGTGGTCCCCACACCTTCCAGCTGATCCGGGTCAACCGCTCCACCCTCTCCATCGGTTCGTGGGATTGAATGGGGGTGGCCGGGTTCTCCCTTTTGGCTTCGAATAGCCTTAGCTTTTGGAGCCTTTACAGGGGCCTCGAATTGGGTCATATCCCCGCCCGAAAGAACCCATTTCACCAGCTTTGTAGCCTGGGATTCGGTCATTTTGCGATTAATGACCAAATTTAAGGCTTTTTCAACCAATTGGGGGTCCTTCAGGTCGGCCAGAGCCATCAAAATGGACTCGGTAATCTGGAATACGGATGGCTGGGTGTCAACCCAGTTGACACTTTCACCCTCGACAGGAACCAGAGTGTCAACTGGGTTGACACTTTCACCCTCGGCAGAAACCAGAGTGTCAACTGGGTTGACACTTTCTACCCCGATCGGGGTCACAGCGGAGGCTAAGTTTAGACTTACAACCTCCCTAGCGGCAGGATTAAGAGTTCCTAGGATCTTCATAGCCTTATAAACCTTGGTATTGGACATTTTTAACTCAATGGCCAGTTTCCGTTGGCTAAGATACGGATTCCGGTTCATCCGCCTTTCGATGGCCAAGTCCCACCGCCACCAGGACATGTCCGTCCAGCGGTTATCCATCAATACTTCCAATTCTTCCTCGTCCTCTGTCATGGGCTTTAGAAGAACGATGGCCCGAAGGGTTTCCCAACCGGCCAATAGGGCCCCGGCCAGGCGGACGTGACCGCCCAAGAGCAGATACTCAAAAGGAGCAAACCTGGCCTTTTCCCCTTCCGTCAGGGGGCGGACCCGGACTTCGGTCTTCTGCCCCACCGCGATCAAGGATTCCTTCATTTCCTGGGCATCCGCGGGATCCACCGGACCCCGGGGGTTTGCCGGGTGGGCCATGATCTCGGAAAGGGTGATCGTCTCCATACGGTAATTCGTTTCATGAGACGAACCCGGCTTTTCACTGATATTTGTAGAATCCATTATTTCCCCCATTCAATCCTTAAAGTGAACGGCCTCACCCCCATGGGGAGCGGGTTAGGCGAATAATGGCAAAGTGAAAAAAGAAAGTCAAAAAGTTTTGCGTGAAAATACTTACTTTTTAAGAATAGCAATATTTATGTCCGATGATCCGGCCATAAATCCTTACCAGGGAAAAATATTAAAATAAAAAAAGGGGCGGGATGGGTTCCCGCCCCTCGTGAAAAAAATTGCTCGCTTCAAAGACTCTAAAACTTAGTAACCCCGGTGATCGTCGTGGTAGTCCCTATGGTCATCCCGGCGGCCGTGATCGTCGGGGTGGCCGTGGTATTGGTCGTGGATGTAGCCGAAACTGCGGCCCCCGGCCCGAAGCCTAATCACTTCTTCCGGCGTGCGGTGGTAATATTCCGTGGCGAAACGCAGGTTGACCATGTTCACGAAATCCGCGTCCACCAGCCTTACCCCCGGCCTGCCGCCGTAGTAGGAATAAAAGCGCTCATAAGGCGTGCCCACGACCGCGCCGTGGAGGGGAACATAGAAAATTCTCGGGTTCAAATGGTAGCGGTGGATGATCTCAAACCAGGGCAGGCCGTGGGCCCGCAGGTTGATGATATACCGGGGAGCCACATGGGCCCGGGCGGCGAGAAAAAAAACCACCGGCATTTCCTCATCCGGAATATGCCTTTGCGCGGCGAACGAGATATCCGCTTCCGGGGCGTGGTAATAGTCCCCGATGGCCAAATGAAAGCTGTCTCCCCCGCCCCCCGCGTTAACGCCCACCCCCACCTGCACCTGGGCCTGGGCCGTTAAAGCCAGACTCCCCCAAGCCAGCATCATCCCCAAAAAGGCTGTCGTTTTGTTCATGTTTAAACTCCTTTGTAATTACTGCTGGGATTTAGACGATCCTACCCGGTAAAAGGGCCGAGTCAGCCCCTCTTCAAATATTGAAATTTTATCCGGCTCCAAAACCCTTGAGATGGTCTCTACACGAATAACGGAATCCAGTAATTCCGGCTCGAAACAACCAAAAAATAAAAAAGGGGCCAGGATATGATCCCAGCCCCTTCTAATCTAAATCACTTCTATTTTTATCGAACGCTTCTTCCGCTTACTTCCCCGCCGCCTGACCCGAATCATCAAACCGCTGAGTCTTGCCGTCATTGGTAACGACCACAACTTGAAGCGCGCTGTCCTTGCCCTTATTCGTGAAGGTGACTTTCTTCACATTGGAGGCCAGATAAACCGGTTTGAAGGCCGGAGGATCAGCGGTGTCATATAAGAAAGCGTCTTGGTCATTCCCCATCACTTCCACGCGCCGGGTTCCATCCGGGCTGGCGTAGATGCCTTGCGAAAGAGGTTTTTGAATTGTGTCCGCGGCCGGTTGGGAACTGGACTGATTCTCAGGGACATAATTCCCGTTGTCGTAAACATCCGTCTCGTTCACGTCGTAGGGATTCTGCCACCACCAATAACCGTTGTCCCAATAGCACCACCGGGCGAAAGCCGGGTCATACCACCACCAATAGTCGCCGTACCAACAGCTCCAAAAGAAACTGGAACCGAAGTACCAGCCGTACCAGTTACAGCCAAAGGCGTCATAGTAATGGCAATAGTTATAGCCGTTCCAACTGTGCCAATAATATTGACCAGCCCGGTTCTCGGTACCGTTAAAGCGGGTGACCTGCGCCCGAAAAGCGCCATTGTTCGAGAAGACATTCATGTTGGTGCGCACTAACGCGGCGTTCGAGCGGGGACTAACCAGCGAAGCGTGAAAGGCGCTTCCATTAGGTCCTCGGCCTGGAAAAGCCGGGGCCGTGTGGCCGCTGGCGATATTGGGCATTTGGGTATTTAAAACCGACGCGGGCCGCCGTTGCACGCCCACGCTTTTCCAAGAACCGGGAACCACCGTGCTTGCCCGGTACCGGCTGGCATCCCCGACCGTTCCGTTAAAACTCCGATTGTAAGAGCCCCAGCCAGAATAGGACCGGACCCCGTTTCGGTTATAACCCCAGCCCCGCGTCCAGCTGTTGCCGTTATAGCGGAAAGTATTGGAACCGCGGACATTGGAAGTATTCGCACTAGGGGCGGATCTTCCGGAAGAATAATTTCCATCATAACCACCATTACCCGTATCCCGGGGACTATCAAAGGATCCACCGCCGCCGCCCCCCGAGTTGCTGCCTCCCCCGCCGCCACCGCCATCCCGGCCAATGGCATAAACCGGAAGATAAGAAAGAAGGGCAAAAACCGTTATAAACGAAAGTATTTTAATCATGAAAACCTCCCTATCCGACTTAAACCCTGATGAGGGCAATGCTTACTTCAACCTTCATATAGTACTGACGCCCCAGACCTCTATTTAGTTACACCCGCCGGGGCGTTTCAAGCCTTTTTCTACGTTTTATTAAAAAATAACCGCCCCTCATTTCGATCGGCTAAACTTCGCCCCAAAAGGTCCGGTTGTTAAGCCCTTTATCCCTTTGGTCCGGTAAAAAGCCTTCCACCGCCGTACACTGCGGCGGTCCACGCCCAAAACTTCCGCCACTTGCACCGGAAGCATTCCCCGCTGAATCATCTCCATCGCCCTCAGCCGCCGTTGTTCCAATTCTTTCAAGCTTCCAAAAGGCCTCATTTGAAACCTCCTCATTCCGTTGGGAATTTCATTTTGAATCAAACGTAATAAAACCGTCCCCAGGACGAATAAAACAGGAGCGTCCTGAAAAACTCGTTGGCTCATAGAGCGCCCCGAAGCGAAGCCCCGTTGAGGAACAATTTGGAACCCAAAGCCAACAGAAGTTTGGTTTTCACCTCGGCGATTTGAGTATCTACCCCTACTTTGTCCTTCAAAGCCTGTTGCAGGTCGGCCAGAGGCCCCAGAAAGGAAAGATAACGGGACTTCGCCAAGACCACCGCCTTGGCCGCGGTTTCCTTTTCCGGAAGCAGGGTTTTTAAATCCGACCGGGCGGTCTGGATTTGTTCATCGTATTGGGCGTTTAAATCCGCCAGCGTCAACTGAGCCGAGGACACCTCGTTTTGTTTGGCTTCTTCCTCCGCCTTCGCTCTTTTCTCCTCGGCGTCAATCCGAAACCCCTCAAAGATCGGTACCGTCACCCCGACGAAAACCGAGTAATCCTCCGAGTTCACTAAACGGGCGTCGCTCAAATAACCGGCGCTGGCCGCCACTTCCAGCTTGGGCAGATTCTCGGTGGAAAATTTCGCCGTGGTTTCCGAAGCCGCTTTGGCTTCGAAATCCGCGCGCGAAACCAGGGGGCTGATTCCGTTGTCCTGAAGGCCGCTTAAATTATCTTCCGAAAGGCCTAAAGGCGCCGGACAAGCGATGGTTTTGCTGTCCAACCCCGTCAAAAGGCCCAGACGGGTCAAAGCGGTCTGGTACTGGCGGTTAAAGTCTTCCGTCTCAAGATTCGCGCTTTCCAATTGGTCCTCAATTAAAATCCGCTCCACCTCCGAATACTGGCCGTTACGCACAAACCTGGCTACCGTGTCGCGGATGCTGGTCAACTGGCCGGCCATATCCTGCCAGGCTTCCGAATCTCCCCGGTCCCGGACCGCCTCCAAATAAACCCGCAGGACCTGTTCATCGATCAGAGCCCTTTGTACCCGGGTGGTTTGCTGGCTGGCGTGATAGGCGTAATGGGCCGCCGAGACGTCGTGCCAAACCGACAAGTCGATCAAATCCCATTTGGAAAAAGCCCCCGCGGCGGCGCCTTGCCGATAGGGCGAGGAGACCAATCCCGAAAAACCGTCCAATCCCGAAGAAGAGCCGGGAAACCCGCCGCTATCCACCGCCGCCAAATCCAGCGTGGGAAAGAACCCCGATTCCGCGATGGTCGATGACTGCTGGGATTCTTTCTCCCGCGCCATCACCGCCTTCAAATCCGGACTCGTCTTTTCCGCCAAAGCCAGCGTTTGTTCCAACGTCAATTCAGTGGTCTGGGCCCAGCCGTTCAAAGACCCCATGGCAAACAATAAAAAAATGAAATAACTGGTCCATTTCAACGAAATTAATTTTTTCATGATTTTTCCTCCTGGTAATAAGCGCTATGCGGATCAAGCGGATCCAAAGAAGCGGTGTAGGTCGGTTTATCCTTATGAACCATGGCGTAAATCACCGGCATGATCAGAAGCGTCGTAATCGTGGACCCCATCAGTCCCCCGATCACCGCCCGGGCCAGCGGCGCGGTTTGCTGTCCGCTCTCACTCAGGCCCAGCGCCATGGGCAGCATACCCACGATCATGGCGATGGCCGTCATCAGAACCGGCCTGAGCCGGCTTTGGGCGCCATAAACCGCGGCTTCCCAGGAATGTTTTCCCGAACGCCGGGTTAAATCCGCGAAGGTCACCAGCAGGATAGAGTTGGAAACCGATACCCCCACCGCCATGATCGATCCCATGAAGGATTCGATATTCAAGGTGGAGCCGGTGAAGTAAAGGGCGATCAGGGCCCCCGCCAGTACCGCCGGCACATTGGAAATGACAATGAGGGCGATGGGAAAGGACTCAAAACTTCCCGCCAGCAAAAGCAGGATCACCACCACCGCGAAACCCAGTCCCGCCGAAAGACCGTCCACCATATGGCTCAGCGTGGCGATTTGCCCCCTTACCCGCATCTGCACGCCCCGGGGCAGGCTGTTTCGGATGGGTTGAAGCGCCTTTTCAATCAGGCCCGTCGCGTGTCCCAAATCCACTCCCGAAAGGTTTCCGGTCACCGTCGCCATTCGCAGCATGTTATAGCGGTCGTATTCCGCCACCTGGGTTCCCGGTTCCACCGTGGCGAAATAATCCAGGGGCAGTGATCCCCCGTTGATCGAGATGGGAACTTTCTTAAACTCCGCGATGGACTTCACCATGTTCTGCGGCACTTCCACCTGCACCTGGTAATTAATACCGCTCTTGGTGTCTTCCCAAAAATTCAGCAGGGAGAACCGGCTGGAGGAAGTTACCGGGATAATCGACCGGCCGATATCCGCGATCTGCGCTCCCTTGATACCCGCCTTTTCCCGGTCCACATTCACCGTGACGGAGGGATAGTCAAAGGGCTGGCCGTATTGCAAATCCCGCAAACCCGGAACCGCTTCCAGCGCCGTTTTCACCTGGGCCGCTACTTGGCGGTCGGCTTCCAGATCATGGCCGTTCACCGCGATTTCAATAGGCGTTGGCGATCCCTCGCTCATCACCTTATCCACCATCCCGCTGGCCTCAAAAGATACCTCCACTCCGGGTAACTGTTGTTTCAAGAGAGGCCGTAATTTTTCTTTCAGCTGGGCGGTGGAAAGTTTCGCTTCTTTTTTAAAGGCTACTTGCAGGACCGCTTCCTGGGGGCCGGAACTCCAAAGGAAAATCGAGTTGATGGCGTATTGGGTGGGCTGGGTGCCCACATAACCCAGGGTGGTTTCCACATTGTTATCCCCTGCTGTTTGCTTGATCAGGCCGATGATTTTCAGCACGATCCGCTCGGTCTCGTCAATGGAGGTGCCCGTTTGGGCCCTCACCCGAAGGGCCAGCTCATGGCTTTCCACCCGGGGAAAAATTTCCCGGCCGATGAGCGTGCCTAAACCCAGAATGACCGCCAGCGCCAGAACCGCGTAGAGCCCCAGAAAAAAAGCCTGGTGCCCGTAAATGGTTTTTAACATCCCGCCGTGGATCCGCTTCATTTTTTCGATGAAGGGCTCCCCCGAGGATTTCTTCCCCGTGCCGTGGCCGGGAGCCTTTTTCAGAAGCCACGCGGCCAGAATGGGCACGATCGTCATTGAGAGAAAAAAGGCCCAGATGATGGAAAAGCCTACCGCCAGGGTGAGCGGCACAAAAAGCG
The DNA here is from genome assembly GCA_963849245.1 of candidate division FCPU426 bacterium. GTDB lineage: Bacteria > Oederibacteriota > Muellerivitia > Muellerivitales > Muellerivitaceae > CAWKIY01. Next base: position 6,933 of record CAWKIY010000011.1, read on the forward strand.
CCTTGGCCATGCCGCCCATGAAGAAGGCGGGAATAAAAACCGCCAGGATGCAGAACATGGTGAGCAGGGCTGGAGCGAAAATTTCGCTGGTGCCGTTAATGGCCGCGTTCGCCGCGGACTCGCCCTTTTCCATGCGCACGTGAATATTCTCAATGGTGATAGTGCTCTCATCCACCAGAATGCCGATAGCCAGGGCCAATCCGCCCAGCGTCATGATATTGATCGTCTGGCCCGCCACCTTCAAGCTGATCAGCGCCCCCATAATGGCCAAAGGAATATTGACAACCACAATTAAGGCGCTTTTCCAGTCGTTTAAAAAAAGCAAAACCATCAAACCCGTGAGCAGGGCCCCCATCGCCCCCTCAAAAGCCAGGGAGTTAATGGAGTTTTTAACCGTTCCCGATTGGTCAAATTCGTAGCTCACCTTGATGTCTTCCGGCAGGACGCTTTGAAACAAGGGAATGCTTTTCTTGACCTCATTGACAACCGTTAAAGTGGAGGCGTCCGAATGCTTGGTCACCGGCAGATAGATGGTGCGTTTGCCGTTCAATAAAGCGTAGCCGACCTGAATATCCGTGGTGTCCTGCACCGTGCCGATGTCTTTCAGGAAAACCGTCGGATAAGTTCCCACCCGGATGGGCACGCTCAAAAGCTCGTCGATATTGTTGACAATGGAATTCATGGGAACCAATGGATATTGGGTGCCGATGTTCAGGTTTCCCGCCGGGACAATCTCATTGGACTTGGCCAAGGAAACCGCCACATCCTCCGGCGAGAGGTTGAAACGGCTGAGTTTTTGGGGATCCACGTTGATCACAATAGTGCGGGGTGAGGACCCAAAAGGATTGGGCGCCAGGATACCCGGCAGGGTCGCCAGCAGGGGCCGGACGTAATTGAGGGCGTAATCCTCAATATCTCCCAGGCTTCGGCCCGGGCTGGAAAAAACCAAATCCCCCACCGGCAGACTGCCGCTGTCAAAGCGAAGAATAAGCGGCGGCAAGGTGCCCGCCGGCATGTTCTTCAAGGCCCGGCTGGAATAAGCCACGACCTCCGCCATGGCGCTGGCCATGTTGGTGCCGGGATAAAACTGCAGTTTAATAATCGAAGTCTGGGCGATACTTTTAGACTCGATATGCTCAATCCCGTTGACGTAGAAAAACTGGCTCTCAAAGTTATAGGTGAGAAAGCTTTCCACCTGGGAGGGGCTGAGGCCCCCGTAAGGCTCCACCACGAAAATCTGCGGCGTCCCCAAATCGGGGAAAATGTCGTATTGCATATTGAACAATACCGAGACGGCGCCCAGCGCCAGCGCCGCGCAAAGCACCACCATTGTAATGGGACGGCGCATGGCCAGTTGAACCAGACCGACCCGGAACAACCGTTGAATTATTTCTTTTTTACTCGAACGTTTGGAAATCATTTTTTCCTCTTTTCCTTAGGGTGTTTAAAACAGGCTAACCCGAAGAAAGCGGACACCGGCGCGAAAACGCCTAGTGCGCCGCCTTCAAAAACTGAAAAAAGGTTTAAATGCGAAGTGGAAGAGCGGGAAAGCTTTGAGAAAGTGTGGAGACTTTATCCACTCGGTTGGTTTTGTGGCAGGACGCCAAACAAAAAGGAGGCTCGATTTTGGAGAGTACCGCCATAAATAGCGCGGGCCCAGACGGAGCTTCTTCCAATTGATTCGCCGCGTAGCGTTGAGAAGTAACCGTCAGGGGAAAACCATGGGACACAGGCGCGTATTTATCGCAAAGAACCGCGCCGGAACAAAAAGGCGCCCCGACCAAGCGGGCGCTCACCGCGAAAAACAAAATAATCGCGACTAAAAAAGTTCGGTTCATCATTTTCAAGCTTTGAGGCATTAAAAGTTCCCCGGGTTTCAAATTAGAGTTCTTTTGGTTGAAACCATGAATTAAGTATGAAGACTCTTAACCTTATTTTCAAGGAGCCTAAAAAAGCCCCGGAAGCGCCAAAAAACAAAAGGAGAAGGAATTGAATTCCTTCTCCTTTTGACCTGCTTCTCAACCTCCGCTCTTAGTTACCGGCTGGGGCTGGGTGCTTATCGTCGTAAATCTCTTTAGAACGAGCATTTTGCTGTTTCTCAATGTTCTGACGGTCCGACTTGTCCAATTTGCCGCCATCGGCAGCCTTGTCCGCTTTGCGTTCTTGGTTGATGGCTTTACCTTGTTTGGCCAATTGCTTGTGCTGGCTCTTGCTGATGGTTCCATTCTTCACGCCTTGCTTAATGCGGGCATGCTGGCGGACCTCACGGGCTTTCGGGCTCATCGCCGGGTTCTTTCCATTCGCGTCCTGGGCCATCGAGACACCCATAGATCCCAAGAAAAACAAAGCGCACAAAATAACGAGTGACTTTTTCATAACTTCCTCCTGATATTAGTCCTGATTAACTTCTTGTTAATAAGACGAGGGGTTCAAGGAAAAGGTTGCACCTAAATAAGGCCCGATTTAAAAGGGTTTTTAAAGAAAAAAGCTGAAGGTTCGTTTTTTGAGAATCCATTGATCGAGTAAATCCAAGGATTCCATTCTGAGGATCACTATTCTTTTGAGCCAGCGGAAAGAAAAAAAATTACCCCGGCCATCACGGGATTTTCGACGGAATTTCGGCGGAAATGTTTTTGAGAAAACCGGATTTTTCAATCCCATCTCCAGAAGCGGTTTAGAAAATCAAGTGAACAGCCAAAAGACCCATTTGGGCGCTGAAAAGTCCCAGGGCCATGCCCGCTAAAATATCAGTTGGATAATGAACCCCTAAATACACTCTGGAAAAGCCAACCAGCCCGGCCCACAAAAGAGCTGGAATGGCTAATACCGGAAACGCCAAGGAAATAAGACTCGCCATTAAAAAAGCCGCGGCTGTATGACCCGAGGGAAAACTAAACTCATCAGGCGGAACAATCAAACTCCGCACTCCCTCAAATTTGGTAAAAGGCCGGGGACGACGGATGTTCTTTTTCACGATGTAATAAAGAGTAAGTTCCAGCGCGAAAGCGAAAACCGCCGCGAGGAGATAAGGAAGAGTCGAGGGATTTACCACCGTCCAAACCAATCCCATCAAAGCGCAGGAAAAACTATCCGCACTGCGGGAGAGGCCATAGAAAAACTTTTTCCAGGATTTGCGGTTGACATCGCCGAAAATCCGGTTAAACATACGGTCATCCCACCGGGTTACTTGTTGAATCAGTATCTGAACCATGGCTCTCTCCTCTCTAGACGATCTCAGGGTAAACCCCGGTTGTTTCATTCATGTAAATCGATCATTAAGATTCCCGAAACAAAAAATCTCATAAAAGCCTGGAAAAGCCTGTAAACTCTATTGAATTATCGGGCTATTTAACGAAAATTTAACTTACTAAGGTTTAAAAGCCTTATATATAAGAGAGCCCCTAAAGCCTATGGCTTTTGAGGGAATTTTCTCGACTGACTTAAAAGGATTTCCATGCCGACACTTTGCGCCATTGATGTGGGTTCAAACGCCATGAGGCTGGCCATCGGCTTTATGGATCACAACCGCAAGTTGCATATCGTGGAGGACTTGCGCGAACCTGTGCGACTGGGCCAGGATGTTTTTACTAAAGGCGTCATTTCCAAGGAAACCACCCAAAAGGCCATCGCGGCCTTCACCCGGTTTAAGGAACTGATCGAACAGCACCAAGTGATCAAAACCCGCGCGGTCGCTACCAGCGCGGTTCGGGAATCCCGCAACCGGGACGCTTTCATTAAGAAAATTCATCAAGCCACGGGCATTGAATTAAAACCCATTAACTCAGAAGAAGAAGCCCTTCTGGTTCACCTCTCAGTCTCTAAAAAAATCCAGTTGGAAAACAAAACCGCCATGTTGATCGATATCGGCGGCGGCAGTGTGGAAGTCACCCTGGCCCGCAACAACCGGATACTGGCCACCGAGAGCTTTCAGATGGGCGCCGTACGCCTTTTACAGGTGCTGGAAGAAAAAAAATACGGTGAGAAAAAGTTTAACCTTATGGTGCAGGAATATATGGAAGCGGCCCGCAAACGCTTCAACCAAAAGCTCCCCAACGCGAAAGCCGAAATTTGCGTCGGCACCGGAGGAAACCTCGACGCCTTACTAGCCCTCAAGAAGCAGCTGCTCCATAAGAAGAATGATCTCTTTGTCACCAAACAGGAACTCACGGCCATTTATACCCGGCTCCAAAAACTCTCTTATAACGACCGGGTCACCCGTTTGGGTCTTCGCCCGGACCGGGCGGATGTCATCATTCCCGCGATCATCATTTTACAGAAGCTCATGGAAGTGGGAAAAGCAAGCCGGGTCTATATTCCCAATGTGGGCGTCAAGGAAGGCCTGCTGATCGACATGGTTTCAGAGCTTTTAACCGGAAAACCTCCCCTTCACCGGGACGAGGTTCTAGGTTCCATCCGGCAAACCGGTCTGAAGTATAAATATGATGAACCTCACGCCGACACGGTTGCCCGTCTCGCCCTGGATCTTTTCGACAAAACCAAAAAACTTCACCGCCTGGGCGACGAGAACAAATTGCTGTTGGAAGCCGCCGCCCGCCTGCACGATATCGGCCAATTCGTCAGCTACGCTTCCCACCACAAGCATTCCTATTACCTCATCCGATCTTCCCAAATGATCGGGCTCAACCCTCACCAAGTGAACCTCATCGCGAACGTCTCCCGCTATCACCGCAAAGCGATGCCAAAATTGGCCCATGAAAACTACCGCTCACTGCTGCCCCGGGACAGGGTTTTGGTCACTAAATTGGCGGCCTTACTGCGGGTCGCGGACGCCATGGACCACGACCACTCTTCCAAAGTTCATTCTTTCCGGGCCGAGTTTAAGCGTCCCAATTTCTCAGTGAAATTAACCGGTCAAGGCGACATGTTGTTGGAAAAATGGTCCCTCCTCAAAAAATGCGACCTGTTTGAAAAGACATTCAAAGTTAAATTTTCCGTAAGGAGCTAAGGCAAAACAGCATTGTTTAGCCGCAGATAAACGCGGATGAACGCAGATAAAAAACACAAGATGGATTCATTTGTTTAGGGTTTCATTTGATTTCATCGGCATGTATCTGCGACTAAAAAAAGAATTTCAAGGTAGGTATTAAAGTGGAATTGAACACCTTAACTGAACAAGTGATCGGATGCGCTTTTAAGGTGAGCAACGAACTCGGAAGCGGGTTTCTGGAGAAGGTTTATGAAAACGCCTTGGCACACGAAATACAAACCGCTGGTTTAAAGGTGAAAAAGCAGCACCCCATTACAATCAAATATAAAAACGCAACAGTGGGCGAATACATTGCGGATTTACTGGTAGAGGACTCATTGCTTGTAGAATTAAAAGCTGTCGAGGAATTCAGCCCAATACACACGGCCCAATGCCTCAATTACTTGAAAGCGACCGGTTTAAAAGTATGTCTTTTGATAAATTTCAGTAAAACCAAAGTCAGAGTCAAAAGATTGGTGAATCATTTTTAATTTTATCTGCGTTTATCCGCGTTCATCTGCGGCTAAAATAATCTTGAGGAGTTAATTTTTATGGCGAAATCAAAAGACATCGAAGGCAAGTTAATTGCCGTGGAAGGCCTGGACGGCTCGGGTAAATCCACCCAAATCCGCCTTCTGAAACGCTGGTTGGAATTGGAAGGCTACAAGGTATTTTTCACCGAATGGAATTCCTCTGATCTGGTCAAGCAGGCCACCCGAAAGGGAAAAAAGAAAAAGATATTGACCCCCACCACTTTTTCGCTGATTCACGCCACCGATTTCGCGGACCGCTATGAACGCCAAATTCTTCCCCTTTTAAAGGGCGGCTACATTGTCTTGGCGGACCGCTATGTTTACACCGCTTTCGCCCGGGACTCCGTGAGGGGATGCGATAAAGACTGGCTCCGCAAACTCTACCGCTTCGCACGCAAACCCGATATCACCTTTTTCTTTGAGGTTCCCCTGGAAGTAGCCCTCAACCGCATCCTTGAAGGACGCCCCACCCTCAAGTACCACGAGGCGGGGATGGATATGAACTTTTCCAAAGACCCCTATGAATCCTTTAAAATTTTCCAGGGAAAAATTTACGAGGAATACGGAAGGATTTTCAAGGAATTTCCCGCCGAACGCATCAAGGCTACCGATCCCTCGGAGCAGCAGCAGGCCCAAATGAGGGATATCGTAAAGAAAAAAATTGAGTTAAAAGACTACAAGCTGAAAACCCAAGGGAGGGTCAACTCATGAAAAACAAAAGCTTCTACGGCAAAGGACTCCCCAATGTGGACCCTACCCTTTTAAAAGGAACTTTAATCGTGATCGAGGGATCGGACGGCGCGGGCCGCTCCACCCAAATCAGCTTTTTGCAGAACTGGCTGGAGCGCAAGGGATATCCCACGGTCGTCGTGGGCTTAAAACGCTCCGAGTTGGTCGGCGAGGCCCTGGCCGAGGCCATGCAGGGAAATACCCTGAACGCCATTACCCTGAATCTTTTTTACGCCACCGACTTCGCTGATCAATTAGAAAGGGTCATTATCCCCTCCCTGCGGGCGGGCTTTGTGGTACTGGCCGACCGTTATATTTATACCCTCATGGCCCGGGACATCGTCCGGGGCTCGTCCATGGACTGGCTGAGAGAAATTTATGG
>CAWKIY010000012.1:0-6671 GCA_963849245.1 candidate division FCPU426 bacterium
TCCGATACTGAACCGCCATTCCGTAACTAACGCCTTCCTCTAAATCGCCCAAATCCACCAGAAAAGACAAACTTTTTGTGCTCACGCCATCCCGTTCCACCCAAATCACCCAGCTGTTGCCGTTGGTGGTTGAATGGATGTCTTTGTCCCGGATGATAATGTCGAAATGAAGCAATTCTTCCTTGAGGTCCGCAAGAATATTCAACTTCAGTTGTTCCAACGTCATCAATCACCGCCTCTTTTCACAAGGAAGAAAAGATTTAAAGCCGGGAGAGTATTTCAAAGCGGGTTCCCTTTTTCATTCCATTCAAAAGCCGAGGCGTCGCTTATTTCGGGCTTATTTTCAAAATTTCAGCGATTTTTTCTTTTAAAACGGATACGCCGATTGGCTTATTCAAAAAAGCCGTGATCGTATAACCACGGTCTAAAAAATCATCTTTCAAATCGCGGTAATGACCCGTGACGATGACCACCGGCAATCCGGGGTATTCTTTCTTCAAAATCGGAAAAAGCTCCAGGGTGTTGGAAGCGGGCATTTCCAAATCGGTCACCAGCAGGTCAAACTTCTCTTCTTTTAATTCCGCGAGAATTTGCGCCGCGCTCTCACAGGTAAAAACGCGGTAACCTTCCTGGGTGAAAATTTTCGTGTAGAGCGTCCGCAACTGCGGATTATCCTCGGCGAACAAAAGCGTAAAATCCGAAGTTTTTTTGACGGTGTTCTTTTTCATTCCGACTCCTTTTGAAAATAAGGGCACAGCGTTTTAAAATCGACGTCTTTAAACGTTTTAAATAAAAGGGATGGACCGAACACAAAACGATTCGTTAAAACATAAAGAACAGGAAATAGGCTAAAACAACTCATAAATAAGCGGTTCAAATCGAAATAGCATCATGCAGGATTGAGTTAATTTTATATTAATCCGTTATTAACCTTAAATTTTTTATCGGTAAATTTGATCCAGATCAAAAACGGGTCATAAATAGGGCGATTTAACATCGGAGTTCATCGGGAAGAAAAAGAGCCAGGGGCACAAAGGTTAAACCCTCAATTCGAAAAATTTTAAAATAAGATTCAAAAACACGCGTGAAAGGGCTTTCAGTCCAGCGATGGATATTCCCTGACTTGAACTATGTTCTAACCTGACCGCTTTTAGACCTCCCCTTCCCCAGACAGAGCCCTTGATTCCAATAGTCCCCTTTTAAAGTAAACTCCCCAAGTTTTTTCACTTGCTTGTAACTGGAGCGGCGCCAAACCAAGAAGCGATAAAAAGGAAAATCCCAGTTCTATTGAACCAGGGTTTTCCTTTGATCCACACCCGGGCAGCCGTGAAGAAAAATAATCCTCACTCGCCGGTTTCAGTTGCTGACGGTGTCATCGGGATTCAAAAGGATTAAAAGTTAATCGATCGGTTCAAGTTTTATGGAAGGTTCAGGGGAAGCTCGGCTCATTTTTAAAATTGGGCGCTCCACGGGGAGGAATCTTCTATCAAAATGATATGAGTTCCATCATTTTGTTTGTTTTAAAAAAATAAAACATTTTTAAAACCAAAAGTATCGTTTTAAGTCGCGCTATCCTGGAAATCGAAATGATAGTGAATCTCGCCCGCCCAGAAATAAGACAGCGTTCTATCCATGAAAAGGGCCTTAAAACCATCCGCCCGCGGCTGAAAACCCTGGCTTGGTTCTTGCTTTAACATTCATTCATCGTCCGTATTCCCAGCTTCAGGAACACGGTTTTTAAACTCGCACCAATCTTTTTCGAGGAGTAACTCATGCCGATAAAAGCCGAAACCCTTCCAATCCTCAAAGGCCAAAGTAAAAAAACGGCTCCAGCTCCTAAAAAACCCGCGCGAAAAATTTTATCCGCGGTTCACGGCGGCTTAATCAAGGCCCGCCTGGAGACCGACAAACTCTTCTCCCTTCTCAAAACCCAGGCCTTTTATGAGAAGCCCATCCCCCAATACCACCGGATCATTTTTTATTTGGGTCATTTGGAGGCTTATGACGGCCGCCTTTTAGCGGAAGCCTTGAACCTCAAACCCTTCAACCGGGAATTGGACAAGCTTTTCTCCACCGCCGCCCGTTTCCCTCATGAGAATCCAGTGGACTGGCCTTCCCATTTGCCTTTCCTGGATGAAATCTATTCTTACAGTGATCGGATGCGGCGCGCCCTGGACCAAAAAATAGAGGCTCTAACCCATCAACCGCTTGAGATCGGGTCGGAGCGGGATGAAAATTCATTGGAAACCCTTCTCAGCGCCGCGGTGGAATACCGGCTCCTGCACGCGGAAATCCTGACCACCTTAATCCACCAGATTCCTTCCAACTGGAAAATTTCTCAGCCCCAGCTGCAGCTCGCGGCGCAAGCACCCGTGGATTTTCAAATGGTGGAAATCCCCGAGGGTAACGTCCGGCTGGGTTTCAAAAACGACAAAACCCGCTTCACCTTCGTGTGGGACAACGAAAAAATCTCACACACCGTTGCCCTTCCCGCTTTCAAAATCGACCGCTATAAGGTCACTCAGAGTCAATATCTCCAGTTTGTCCAAGCCGGCGGCTACAAAAACCCTCGCTGGTGGACCTCTGAAGATTGGGATTGGAAATGCGCCCAGGGTCTTCAGCATCCGCTCTTTTGGAAAAACCACGGCGGCCGCTGGTATTACCGCTCCATGTTCAATGAGATTCCCCTCCCGCCCGACTGGCCAGTTTTCGTCAGCCACGCCGAGGCTTCCGCCTACGCGAACTGGGCGGGCAAAGCGCTCCCCACCGAAGCGCAGTGGCAAAGAGCCGCCTATGGGGGGGCGCGTGACTTTGAGAAGCCCTATCCCTGGGGTTTCGACAACCCGGCCATGGAGCACGGCTATTTCACTTCACGCCGCTGGGATCCTTTTCCGGTGAGTTCCTTTCCCCGCAACCAAAGCACCTATGGTGTGGCGGGACTTATCGCGAACGGGTGGGAATGGACTTGCACCCTTTTGGAAGCGGCTCCCGGCCTTTCCACCCCTTTTTCCGACGGCACCCGCTACGTTTTAAAGGGCGGTTCCCATCGGACCGCCGGTGCTCTGCTTCGCCGGTCTTTCCGTGGTTCGTCCCATCCCCGGTCCGGTTATGCCTACACGGGATTTCGATGCGTAAGCCGCTAAAGCCGAATTGGTTTTGATGCCGAGGCTTTTGTTCCCGAGGGAATAAAAAAATAACGGAACTATGTACTTCAGAAAGCACGATAAAACTTCTAAATCTGCGTACGCCATAGTTGCAATGTCTTTTCCTTTGCGAAAGACATAGTTCCGAAACCGTAAAGAGGGTCGGCCCAGACTCCTTTCACCCCAAGTCCATCGTAACGGCTCTACCGCTTTCCCAGCGGCCCTCCAGCAAAATACGCTCAGAGGATCTCTTTTCATTTCCCCATCCGCTCCCTAAAATGCCGCCATGACTAACCGGCCCCCAAATGACCCCTACGCGGTTTTCCGCTTTTCCAATTTCCGTTTTTATGTCTTCGGCATTTTCGTGGGCGAAGTGGGCGAACAGATGATCCGCGTGGCGGTGGGCTATGAGATTTTCCAGCGAACCCATTCCCCCTTCGCCCTGGGGCTGATCGGCCTTTTCATTTGGCTTCCCATCTTTTTTTGTATGCTCCCCGGCGGCGCGGTGGCCGACCGTTTCGACCGCAAGACCATCACGCTGGTCTGCAGCGGGGTTTACGCCTTGTGCGCGGCGGGCTTGGCCCTCGCGCCTCATTTTCCAAACCCGATTCCAGTGATGTATGGCTTTCTCTTTTTAATCGGCCTTACCCGCGCCTTCAGCGACCCGGCCCGTCAGGCTCTCCTGCCCCAAGCGGTTCCCCCAAAACTTTTTGGGGCGGCCATCACCTGGGGAAGCAACCTGCTTCAAATGGGCTCTGTCGTGGGCCCGGCGCTGGGAGGGATGCTTTACGCCTGGATCGGTTACTCGAACGTTTGTTTTACGGAGGCCTTCCTGGAATTGGTTTTCTTCTTCAGCTTCCTGGCCATCCGCCGGGTGAAGGCTCAAGAACAGGGCGAGCCGGTCAGTTTGCGGGCGCTCAAAACCGGCCTGCGCTTTGTTTGGAAAACCAAACTTATTTTCGCCACCATCACCCTGGATCTTTTCGTGGTGCTTTTCGGCGGCGCCACCGCCATGCTTCCCGCCTACGCCGTGGAGGTTCTGAAATGCGGGTCCACCGGGCTGGGTTGGCTGCAAGCGGCCATACCCATCGGCGCTTTCTTAATGTCCCTTCGGGTGGCCCATCACCCGCCGAAAAAGGCGGGAGTGGCCCTGCTTTGGGCGGTGGCGGGTTTTGGGCTGGTGACCATCGTGTTCGGGCTTTCCCGCTGGTATTGGCTGTCCTTCCTGGCTTTGGTTTTGGCCGGGGGGTTGGACCTCATCAGTGTCATCGTCCGCCGCACCCTGGTGCAGGTCTTAACGCCTGATTCCATGAGGGGCCGGGTGAGCGCGGTGAGTTCCATCTTTATTCATTCGTCCAACGAACTGGGCGGCTTCGAGTCCGGCGCGGCTGCCGCTTTACTAGGCCTGGTGCCTTCAGTGGTGGTGGGCGGCGTGGCGAGTGTGCTGGTGGTTCTGGCCGTTACACGCCTTTGGCCCGAATTAGTACGTTTGAAATACTTTTCGCAAAAATAAAATCGGGTTTTTATTCCAACCCGTTTAAAAAGGGATGGACCAGGTCACAGGACCTCCTTTATTTCTTTTTGGTTCTAACACTCTTCGCTTTTTCTTTTGGATTCGGCCGTCCTTTGCCCTTCAGGATCAAGTTCTTCAGACTGCCTTTGATATAAGAACCCCAGGCGTTATCACAGTCCTTGAAACACTCCTCTTTCGGGGTTAAACCCTGGTGCGTAAAAACCACTTGGGTTTTGCCGCCCTTTTTCGAGATGTCAAAAATGATTTTCGTGCCGTTCCACTCGGTTTCATCCTCAACAAAAGACAGATAGCTGTCCACCACTACCCAAACCACCTTTTTACCGGGAACCAATCGGGTGACCTTCTGCTGGCTCCGGTGAAAGTCTTTATACTGGTAGGTCCACAGGCCGCCCAGTTTGTCGGTGTCGCCTTCAATTTCTCCCGACCACCATCCGCGGACGTTATTGATCGCGTTGTAGGCTTCCATTGGGCCGCGGTCGACCAAAAAAGTATGAGTTAAGCTTTTTTCTCTCATTGCTTCTCTCCTTTTTTCCAACTCACAACAAAAGAGGTCCCACGGCGAGGCGGGACCTGGGTGCAATTTCTAATTCTTGCGAGTCAGCACGAAAGGCTCGGTCGGGTTGGCTTTTCCATCCGTATAGGAAACCCAAGTCGCCGAAATGTGATTGGGGTCCTTCCAAGTAATGTCCAGGGCATGCATATGCGATTCCTTAGCCGAGCGGATGCCGTCTTGTCCTTTCATTTCAAAGAAAAGTTCCTTGTCCGAGGATTTCTTAAGCGTCATCTTCGGGCAATTGCCCATCGTGCAATAGTGGGTCATCACCAATTTCCCATCTTCCAAGTGATAAACCGTGGTCATCTCCTTGGACGTATTTGGGCAGATGGTTTCCACTACCGCGGACCCGGCGGCGGTCAACTTATAGTTCACCAGCAAATCCTGATCCGAGAGACACCCCATTTTGGCCTTCCCGGTCCAGTTTCCGACCAGCGACTTCATCTTCTCAAGCTCCGGCGAAGTCTGCTGCTGAGGCATCACCATATCCTTATCCGCCCTTGCCGCCACCGGCGCCAAAAGCAGCGCCGCCAAAACCACCCACAATCTTTTTTTCAAATTCATGCCCTTCTCCTTAATTATTTTTTTACTTTTAACCTCCGCCCCAAAACCACAAATGGAAGGGCAGCTCTGGATATGCCAACCTCCTCAATTGACGCCCATCACCGGCACCTTTTACCGCCCCGACAAAGACGGCAAGCTTACCCAAAGAAGAGGTTCCGTTTTTGGCCCCGAATGTTTTCCTGACCCAAAAAATGCTGGATGAGTTACTGGTGTCGGATCGGATCGAAGCCGGCGCGCCGAACGCGATGCTGATGAATGTGGTCTGGGGCGTCGCGCCATTCCTGATCCTCGGCGCGCTCTTTTGGTTTTTCTTCATCCGCCAGATCAAGATCGCCGGCAAGGGCGCCTTGAGCTTTGGCAAAAGCAAAGCCCGAATGCTGGCCAAGGACCGGAACAAAACCACCTTCAAGGATGTTGCCGGCGTGGATGAGGCCATTGAGGAAGTCTCCGAGTTGGTGGAGTTCCTGAAAGACCCGAAAAAATTTCAACGGCTCGGCGGCCGCATCCCAAAGGCGTGTTGATGGTCGGTTCGCCCGGCACAGGCAAAACCCTCCTGGCCAAAGCCATCGCGGGCGAGGCCGACGCGTCATTCTTCAGCATCAGCGGTTCGGACTTTGTCGAGATGTTCGTCGGCGTCGGCGCCAGTCGCGTGCGCGATATGTTTGACCAGGCCCGCAAGGCCACCCCATGCCTGATTTTTATTGATGAAATCGACGCGGTCGGGCGTTCCCGCGGCCATGGTCTGGGCGGCGGCAACGACGAACGCGAACAGACCTTGAACGCCTTGCTCGTGGAAATGGACGGATTCGACACCCAAGAAGGCATTATCATCATCGCCGCGACCAACCGCCCAGACGTTCTGGATCCGGCGCTGCTG
>CAWKIY010000013.1:0-11265 GCA_963849245.1 candidate division FCPU426 bacterium
TCGCTGCCAACCGATTCGGCTTGAAGCGCTTCCCGAATTTCCGCTTCGACCTTTTGACGGATGGAAGATTCCAGCACTTTTAACAGTTCGTTTTGATCCGTTGAAGGACTAAAAGCCGGGGCCGCTGGAGCCGCCGCCACGGGCTGCGCCGTCGGGGCGTCTTTAGGCGCCGCTTCCTGCCATTCGCTTTCAGAAGTGAGCTCGGTCTTAACTCCCCGGCTATCCCCGAAAATCATGGGCATAAACTCGGTTATCTTATCATGATAAACCTTAAGACCTACTTCCATTTCTTTGAGGTCGTCGGCCGTATGGGCGTAAAGAATCATATTATATTTAGTTAATTCTTTAATGCGGGCGGTCTTGAGATGATCGTAGAGGCGCGGCTCCCGAACTTGAAGGAGTTTTAAGAACGCTTCCCATTGGTTTTGGAGTTCGATTGCGATGGCCATAGGGGCTCCCGATGTGTTGACCTTACTTGCCGCAAAAGACGCGGAAGAAGGGGTAAAAGATCTCCTGCCAGCAATCCGTCTAGACCCAGCCGTTGGCTGGCTTTTTCCCCGGCTAAACCGTGAAGGTAAACCCCCGCAATCGCCGCCTCAAAAGCGGAGAGGCCTTGCGCCAAGAGTCCGCCCAAAATACCAGACAAAACATCACCCGTACCGCCTGTCGCCAACCCCCGGTTCCCCGTGGGATTGATTTGAACCATTCCTTTAGGATGGGCGATAACCGTGTAATGTCCTTTTAAAACAACAACGATATTATAGACCCGGGCAATATGCTTCGCAACGTTAACACGGTCATGCTGTACTTGGGCGATAGTAGTTTTGAGAAGTCCTGCAGCTTCTCCCGGATGGGGCGTCAAAATGGCCGGGGCCCTCCACGACTTCAACCGGCCCAACCTCCCCCCCAGCAGGTAGAGTCCGTCCGCGTCCACTACCATAGGAATGGTAATCTTGCTTAATAGGTTTTGCAAAAGTTGACCTGTTTGCGGATGCCGGCCTATTCCCGGCCCGATCACGATCGAATCGGCCCGAGCCGCGAGGTTGAGAATTTTGGCCGCGGCATTGGGTGAAAAAAAGCCGCCTTTGACTTCCTCAACGGGGACCGTCATGGGTTCGGTCAATTTAACTTCAAGAATGTTATTTAAACTTTTTGGACAAGCGACTGTCACGAGCCCCGCCCCAATACGTTGAGCGCCATAAGCGCAAAGCGCCGCGGCTCCCGTGAGTCCCGTCGAGCCAGCAACAACAAGAACCCTTCCCCGAGTGCCCTTGTAAGTGTTTTCGTCATATTGTGGCATCAAGTCTCGAACCTGGGACAACCCAGTAAGCTCCTGTTGGATGAAAGAAGCGTTCAAAAGTTCTTGTGGAAATCCGATATTCATCACCCGCACCTGACCTGTTAATGCCATGCCTCGGGGCATATAAAAACCAATTTTAGGAAGCCCAAAAGTCACCGTCATTTGAGCGGGCAAAACCTCGCCTAAAGGCTCGCCCGAATCAGCCGACATTCCCGAAGGAATATCAATCGCGACGACCGATTTATGAAGGCCCGCCGCGGTTCGAATCACCTCTCGATAAAATCCCGTCACCGGCCTAGAAAGCCCCGTTCCTAACAATCCATCTAATACAATGTCGCATTTTTTCAAAACCTCAAGAGTCGCCTTTAAGTCTTCCATTTTCGAAAACATAAAAAAAGAAACCCCGGCGGTTTTCGCCTTTCGAAACTGCTTCAGCGTTTCTTCCGAGAAATCCGCGGGTTTCCCAACGATCACCGCCAAAACTTTTATCTTTTTTCGCTTTAGAATCCGGGCCGTCGCTAAAGCGTCGCCGCCGTTGTGACCTTTACCACAAAGAACTCCAACGGTTTTTTTTGAGAGGGGTTTCGAAAAATCCTCAAGAGCTTCAACGACTTTTTCCCCAGCGGATTCCATTAGACGGGCGATCGTTAGGGAGTAATCTCGAACCGCCTTCTCATCGATTTTCCGCATATCTTGCGCTGTTGCTAATTTCAAGGTTTGTCCCGATGGCTCTTATTTTTCAATCTGATAGATCAAAGTTGTAAAAAATTGGGGTTCGAATCGAAAAGCGGTTGATCCGACTCGGTTTTGAAGAGAGGGATCTTGCATCAAATCCGTTAGAACAGGAACAATCATGCTGTTTTCACTGTGAATGACCAAAGCGTTCCGGCTTTCCTTTAAATGACGGTCCACATAAGTCAGCCGGGTGGTATAAAAGCTATGAAGCACCACATAAGTTCCCTTTTCGGGCTCAAAAGGCTTTTGGGAATAATCAATTGGCAGAACATTTCTTCCCGACCAAAATTGGGTTTTAGGGATTTCATCCGAGTAAATCACTGCGTCCGGCGGCAGTGTTTTTAAGTATTCTGAAGCTCGTTTAATATCACCAAAAGAGTCGCCTTGAGCGATGATAATTCCCGCTGAAAAAAGCGAGAGATAAATAAGCGTAAAACTGATGAGGCCGTTTTTCCAAAGTAAAACTCGCAACTGGCCTTTGGCTGGATCAAAACTGGCGAAAAAGGTTTCCAAGTGAACCCCCGCCCCAACCAAAAGCAGCGGCAAAAAGGGAAGCATATGGCGGTCTTGATAAGTCGTAGGGATCAGCCGGGAAAGGAGGACAAAAAAATAAACCTGAAGCACAATGATTTTAAAGGCCTTGCCCGCCGAATCGTTCCGGCGAACCATCTTCGCAAGTCCTAAAAACCCGAATAAAAATACCAGCGGGGTAAAAACATAAACCGGCTGAGACAAGTAAGCGTAAAAGTGCTCAACAAAATTGCTCATCGGGAATTGAACTTGGGCGGGTCCCGTAGTCAGCCCCGCCCCTTCGCGGTAAGCGAAAAGAATTTTAATAATTTTATCTTTTAATAAATAAAGCGGGGCCGCCCAAAGAATGAGTTCTCCCACCCTTCGGATCCAGGCTTTATCTTTCTTTAATTTTTCGCCGGTAATAAAAATCCAAGGCAAAAGCAAAAAGCCTTCCGGCCTTGTGCAAGCCGCCGCGGCTCCGGCTAAACAAGCCTGCCACCAAATGGTTTCGTCTTCTTCAACAAAAGCCGCCGTCAATCGTTCCAAGCAAAGCCAAAAAAGGAAAAGAAAAAGGGTATCCGGCATAACCTTGAGCGACCATTGCCACAGTAAAGGCGAAAAAAGCCCCATCATGCAAATAATGCCCGACATCTCCATCGGAACCCACCGTCGGGAGAACTTCCATAGGGGGATGAGAAATAAAAGGCCGCAAATGGCCGAGACCAACCGGCCCCAAATCCAATCCGTCCATCCCGCCGCTTCTCCCAGCCACACAAGAGCGGGATAACCCGGCATAATCACGAACCGAGGAGTATCCGCTAAAGCCTTGGAGAAGTACGTCATACTCAAAACCCCGTCAGTGGTTTCAGCGACGGAGAACCGAAGCAAGGGAATCCGAGTTAAAAGACCAATAAAGGCCAGAAACCAAAACCATTGGGCTTCAGTCAGAGCTCGTTCGTTGTAAACTTTTGGTTTTTTCAATCGGATTTCCTGTCGTCGGAAGTTTCAAATAGAACCGTGGCGGTCGCGTCGCGTTTGCTATGGGCGATCGTTAAATGGACCCGGTTGATTTTTCTTTCGACTCTGAGTTTTTCCATAATGCCAGCGAGTTTGAGATTCGGCTTTCCGCTGAGTTCCCGAATAACCTCAATATGAATCCACTTCCAGCGTCCGCCAAACCCATGACCAAAGGCTTTAATCACTGCTTCTTTCGCCGCGAATCGGCCGGCTAATGAAGGATAGGGGTCTTTTTTGCGAAGACAGTACTTGGCTTCTTGAGGAGTATAGATGCGGTCGATAAAACGCTGGCCGTGCTTCAAGTGAGCCTTTTTTACTCGATCAATCTCAATGAGGTCTACACCAAGCCCGACGATCATGTTGTATGCCTTTTATCTCAAATGGTTCGAGATCATTTTATCGGCGTGAAAGGCTGAAAACCAAGACACTCAGGCGGGTAATTGAACGAAAACTTTGCCATTCTCAACTTTTGTCTCAAAAACCGGAACCTTTTCATCCGCCACACCCATGATAGCCCGGCCGGTGGATAAATCGAAGGTCCAATGATGAAGAGGGCAAATAACCGAACCATTCTTAATCGTACCGCGCCCCAGAGAGCCGCCTAAATGAGGACAGGCATTATCGAGAGCGTGAATTTTTCCATTGGATTTAACGAGAAAGATTCGCCTGCCTTGGACTTCCACAATTTCCATGTGGTTCTCGGCGAGAGAGGCTTCCTCAAGGGCTTCATAAAAAGAGGCGTCCGGACTCATAAAACCCCTGGAAGATGATCTATTTTTTGTGGGACTTGGCTTTCTCAACTGTGACAAGACGAGCTTGATTGCGGGCTAAAGCGTGTTTTTCTTTGAGGAGATCCACGCCTTCTCTTTTCTCCGCCAATTTTTCCTCAGCCTGCTTTTTCGACATTTGGGCTCGCGTCACGTCAATCTCGTCCGCTTTTTCATACTCTTCCGCCAGCACAATGACGGAGGTTCCATTCACTTCCGCGAAGCCGCCCGCGATGAAATAAAAATCCTTCGTGCTCCCCTTGGTCACTTCCAAAGTGCCCGGCACCAGCGTCGACAACAGCGACATATGGTGGGCCAACACGCCGAATTCTCCTGCGCCTCCGGGAAGAATAATCGAAGTAACTTCTTCCTCGAAGGTAGGGCGGTCCGGCGCGACAACTTGGAGCTTAAAGGTTTTGGACATTGTTTTTTCCGTTCCTCTTAGGACATCTTCTTGGCGCGTTCGACCACTTCGTCGATGCTGCCAGCCATGTAGAAAGCCTGTTCGGGGAGGCTGTCATACTGGCCTTCCACCAAGCCCTTGAAGGAGCGGATGGTATCGGCCAAAGACACGTATCGTCCCGGCGTTCCGGTAAATTCCTGCGCCACGAAAAAGGGCTGTGACAGGAACTTCTGGATACGGCGGGCCCGAGAGACGATCTGCTTGTCGTCGTCTGACAATTCGTCGATACCCAGGATGGCGATGATGTCGCGTAATTCTTTATAACGCTGCAGGATCTGCTGAACCTTGCGGGCGACGTTATAATGCTCTTCGCCGATAACCAGCGGGTCCAACATGCGGGACGTGGAATCCAAAGGATCGACCGCGGGATAAATACCCAATTCTGTCAAGGCGCGGTTCAAAACCGTTGTCGCGTCCAAATGCGAGAAGGACGTCGCCGGCGCCGGGTCGGTCAAGTCGTCCGCAGGGACGTAAATGGCCTGAACCGAGGTGATCGAACCCTTTTGGGTGGAGGTAATACGTTCTTGCAAGGCGCCCATTTCGGTGGCCAAAGTCGGCTGGTAACCGACAGCGGAGGGCATACGGCCTAAAAGCGCCGACACTTCAGAACCCGCTTGGGTAAAGCGAAAGATGTTATCGATAAAGAGAAGCACGTCCTGGTTTTCTTCATCACGGAAATACTCCGCGATGGTCAGACCGGACAACCCCACGCGGGCACGGGCGCCAGGCGGCTCATTCATCTGCCCATAAACCAGGGAAGCTTTTTCCAAAACCTTCGATTCTTTCATTTCCAACAACAAGTCGTTTCCTTCGCGGGTTCTTTCTCCGACCCCGGCGAAGACCGAGTAACCGCCGTGCTGAGTGGCGATGTTGCGGATCAGTTCCATGATAACGACGGTTTTGCCGACTCCGGCTCCGCCGAAGAGACCGATCTTTCCGCCCTTTTGATAAGGAGCCAAAAGGTCAATAACCTTGATCCCCGTCTCAAGAATCTGCTTTTTCGTGGATTGATCCACCAAGGGAGGCGCTGGACGGTGAATCGGATAACGCTTCTCGGCTTTCACCGGACCCATCTCGTCAACCGGCTCGCCCAAAACATTCAACACCCGGCCCAAAACTCCGCGGCCGACCGGGACCGAAATCGCGGCCCCCGTATCGGTGACCGTCATTCCGCGGCGCAACCCGTCGGTGGAGCTCATGGCCACCGCGCGCACCGTTTGGTCGCCCAAATGCTGGGCGACTTCCAGGGTGATATGGATATTTTCCTTGTCGTAATCGATCTTCACGGCGTTATAGATGGAAGGCACATTCTCCATCGGCGAATTTAATGTCGACCACGGGTCCGATAACCTGAACAACTTCCCCGGTTCCGGCTTTGATTTCAGTTTTCGCTGCGCTCATAAGTCTCCTCGTTCAATTAAAAAATTTAGCCTGGGCCTAAGCCCGGTACTCGTTCTACTGTCTACTGTAACGCCGCCGCACCGCCCACGATCTCGGCCAATTCTTTGGTGATCATGGCTTGGCGGGCGCGGTTAAATTCCAACGTCAACTTTCCAATCATTTCCGAGGCGTTCTTGCTGGCCGAATCCATAGCGTTGCGCTTGGCAGCCATCTCCGAAGAGAAGCTTTCCAGAAGGTAGCGGTGGATTTGGGTGGCTAAATACTGGGAAACCAGTTTTTCCATAATGGTTTCAATATCCGGTTCAAATTCATAATCGCCGCCGGTGAAATCCGGGGCTTTACCCTCAGCCGGTAGTTCCTCAACCCGGATGGGCAAAAGGGTTTCCAGCGTGGCTTTTTGTTGAATCACACTTTTAAGTTCGGTGTACAAAACCAAGACGGACTTGAACTTTTCATTCACGAATAAGTTCTCAATCTCGTCGCGCATCTCAAGAACCGTTTCATAAGATACTTGCGGGAAAACCGAAAGCCATTCCCGGCGGATGGGAACTTGGCGGCGTTTAAAAAAATCCCGGCCTTTTTTGCCCACCGTAAGCAAAACCGTATCCGGGTGTTCTTTCAGATAACCCTGGGCTTGCCGGAGGATGTTTGTATTAAAGCTCCCGCAAAGGCCGCGATCCGCCGTAATCACCATCAAAGCGGTTTTCCCCTCGGTTCGGACGCTTAAAAGCGGGTGAACTTCTTCCCCGACTTTGGAAGCCAGATTTTTCATCACATCCGCCATGCTTAATGGCGTAAGGCCTGGCGCCTAAAATGCGCTGCTGCGCGCGTTTCAAACGGGCGGTCGCGACCATTTTCATCGCCTTGGTGATCTGCCCGATGTTCTTGACGCTCTTGATGCGTGTTTTAATTTCCCGAATTTGTGCCATTTAAAACCTTAAGTTTGGTGGTCTTCCCTTTCGACGGGAGCCTTGCTCCAGTCGAAAGAGTCCTGATCAATAATAGTTCTTCGCGTATTCCTCAATGGCCGACGTCAACTTGGCTTTCGTGTCATCACTCAGATCGCCCTTTTCCTTGATGTCTTTCAAGATAGCCGGATGCTTGGCTTTCAGATGGGACAAGAGTCCCGCCTCAAAGGCTTTCACTTTATCGATCGGCAGAGGGTCCAGGAATCCGCCATTTCCGGCGAAAATGGAGGCGACTTGGTCTTCCATTTCCATCGGCGCGTATTGCGGTTGTTTTAAAAGTTCAACCAGACGGGCGCCGCGATTCAACTGCGCCATGGAAGCCTTGTCGAGTTCGGCGCCGAATTGGGCGAAAGCCGCCAATTCGTTGTATTGGGCCATGTCCAGTTTCAATTTACCGGCGACTTTTTTGGTCGCTTTCGTCTGAGCGTTACCGCCGACACGGGAAACCGAGATACCCACGTTAATGGCGGGACGGATACCGGAGTTGAACAGGTTCGACTCAAGAAATATCTGTCCGTCCGTGATCGAAATCACGTTCGTCGGAATATAAGCCGTCACGTCTCCAGCCTGGGTTTCGATAATCGGTAAAGCCGTTAAAGAACCGCCTCCCAATTTATCGTTGAGCTTGCAGGCGCGTTCCAACAAGCGGGAGTGAAGATAGAAAACGTCTCCCGGATAAGCCTCGCGTCCCGGCGGACGGCGCAGCAGAAGGGATAATTCACGATAAGCCACGGCTTGTTTGGACAAGTCGTCATAAACAATCAAAGCGTGTCCGCCGTTATAGGTAAATTCTTCCGCCACAGCGCAGCCCGCGTAGGGCGCGATGTACTGCAAAGGCGCCGGATCAGAAGCGGTCGCGGAAACGATGATGCAATATTTGAGGGCGTCATGCTCTTCCAAGGTGCGGATAATCTGAGCTACTGTGGACTGCTTCTGGCCAATGGCCACGTAAACGCAAACAACGTTCTTCCCTTTGAGGTTCAGGATCGCGTCAATTGCGACGGCGGTCTTACCCGTTTGGCGGTCGCCGATAATCAGCTCGCGTTGTCCACGGCCGATCGGAATCATGCAATCAATAGCCTTGATACCCGTATGCATGGGCTGCTTCACCGGCTGACGCTCAATAACGCCCGGCGCGCGGATTTCCAAACGGCGGGTATGGGAAGCGTTCAAAGGTCCTTTACCGTCCAAGGGTTGTCCCAGCGGATTAACCACACGGCCTAATAATTCTTTGCCCGTTGGAATTTCAGCGATACGACCCGTCAAATGAACCGGGTCACCTTCTTTGACTTTCGTCGTGTCGCCCATCAAGACCGCGCCGACCGAGTCGGTTTCCAGGTTGAAGGCGATACCGTAAACATCATTGGGGAATTTCAGCAATTCCCCGGCCATAGCGTCTTTCAAACCGTAAATAACCGCCACGCCGTCGCCGACTTTAAGCACTTCACCCACTTGGGTTAGATTCGCGTCAGGTTTAAATTCCTCGATGCGGGATTTTAAGATCTTGGTGACTTCATCTGCTTGAATAGCCATGCCAATCCTCCGAAAAAAATTAAGCTAAATAACAGAATTATTCGATTTCAATCTTCAACAACCGTTGTTTCATGCGTTCCAACTGCCCCAGCACGCTTCCATCCATGCGCTGGTCGCCGAGATAAATCATCATTCCGCCGATAAGCCCCGGTTTCACTTCTTCTTTGAGTTCCACCGTCATTCCGAACATCTGGGATAATTTTTCTGTCAGGGATTTCTTCTGGGACGGCGTTAAAGCCATCGCCGTCAAGACCCGGGCAATCGCCTTGCCCTTCATTTCGTAGCAAAGCCTTTCAAAATGGTCCGCCACGGCCTTCAAATGTTTGATCCGTTTTTTCATGATGAGGAGCATTAAAAAATTTTCCATGGTTCCCGAAAGCTTCTCTTTCAAAACCCGGCGCAAGGCGTCCAGCTTTTCCCCCGCCTTCACCCGGGGATGTTCCAGGGTGCTCTTGAGCTCTTCGTGAGCCTCCACCGCGTTTTGGACCGCCAGCATCTCAGTGGCGATCGCGTCGACCGTTTTTTGTTCCCGAGCCACTTGCAGAAGGGCTACGGCGTATTTTTCAGCGATAACAGATTCCATGCTTTTCTCCTGACAATTTGCTGAATTTGAAGAGTCTCGATCTCAAATTGTCGTTCTCAAACCCCTTGGGGATTCAAGCGTTCACAAACCATTTTAATTCTTACGAGCGCCCAATTCTTGGACGTTCTCTTGAATGATCTTTTCCTGGATTTTCGCGTCCATCGACGAATGAATAATTTTTTCAGCGATCGCCACGGCCAAGGTCCCCACTTCTTTTTGCAGGGATTGAGTCACGGCCTGGCGTTCGCTCTCAATGGCTTTACGGGCATCCGACAAAATCAGTTCTGCTTCTTTGCGGGAGGCTTGCACCACTTCATCCCGGGTGCGGGCGGCTTCCTGGCGGGTTCTTTGTAAAATCTCGACGGTATTTTGTTCCAATTCTTTGACTTTTTTATCAAATTCCGCTTTTAGGTTCTCGGATTCTTTTTGGCGCTTTTCCGCGGTAGTCAGTTGGTCTTCAATGCGTTTTTGGCGGCTTTGCATCCACCCATTTAAGTAAGGGAGAAAAATTTTAGAAGACAGCCACATTCCGATGGCGAAAGTAATGAGCTGAAGGACGAAAAAATTAAAATTGAATTCCATGGCTTACCTTTTCAAAAAAATGCGCCCTAAGGGGAAAGTCTCCCCCTAGGACAGGGTTTACTTCTTAAACTCAGCCGACGAACAAGCCCTTGAACGGATTGGCGAACAGCAGAATCAAGGCCACCGCCAAAGCGTAGATACAAAGGGACTCAATGAAGGCCAAACCGATAATCATGTTGGTTTGGATCAAGCCAGCCGCTTCGGGCTGACGAGCCATGGCTTCCAGGGCCTTACCGACAGCCGTTCCTTGACCGATACCCGTTCCCACTGAACCTAATCCAATGGCCAAACCAGCCGCCAAAGCGGTGAAGGCGAAAAACCAAACCGATCCTTCGCTGGCTTTTCCGGCTTGAACCGCTTCTTCCGCCCAAACACTGGCGTTCACGGCGAAAACCGCGAAGGTCAGGCAAAACAGCGCTAAAACCTTTTTCATATAAGACTCCTTAAAATTTTAGAATCCCCGGTGGTCAGCGGGGGCTGGCCGGGGAACCCTCTTTAATGAGGGTACTGCGAAATCACTTAAGCGGCCGCGTGGCCTTGTTCCGGCTCTTCTTCGTGCTCGTCATGGCCGTCATGCGATTGAACCGCGCCGCCAATATAGACCATGGCCAAAAGCATGAAAACGAAGGCTTGTACGAAGGAGACAAACACGCCCAAAATCACGATGAGAATCCTCAGGATAAAAGGGAAAGCCGCTAAGGGCCGGATAGCCGGGGACAGCTGCCAAAAAACCGTGACTAAAAGAACCAGGACCGCCAGAAGCTTTTCTTTGGCCATCATGTTTCCAAACAAACGCAAGGTCAGGGAAACCGGCTTCACCAACTCGCCGATGATATGGATGATCGGCATCAAAACGCAAAGAGCGGCATAGATCACCATCATAAGGAGGTTCAAAATAAAGTTGGGAGAGTTCGTCGGAATCTTCGGGGGAAGGAAATGCTCGAAATACTTTAACCCTTTTTCTTTAACGCCCCAAACTTGCGTGGAGACAAAGATAATCAAAGCCATTCCCAAATTCGTGTCCACCCGGCTGGTGGGAGAAACCAAGCCCGGAACCAGACCCATCAGGTCCGCGAAGAAAATAAACATGAAGAGGGTAAAAAACAGGGGAAAGAAAAATTCAGCGTGCTTGCCGACCAAAGGCCCTGACATGTTTTGAATGAACTCAATGACCATCTCCACGAAGTTCTGGGCGCCCGTCGGGATTAACTTCGGATTCGTGCGGGCCAAGATCATCAAAAGGAAAACAATTCCGAAAGCCAAAAGGGAAACCGTGAAGGGATTGATAAAATTATCAAAACCTAAAAAGGCGAAGAGAGTGGTCGATATGACAATCGGATTTTCAGCCTCATGCATAAAACAAAAACCTTTCTCAAAATCATTTTAAAGTCGCAAAATCCGGG
>CAWKIY010000014.1:0-5812 GCA_963849245.1 candidate division FCPU426 bacterium
ATGTTAAATATGCGCGGCATCATATTGTTCTCACCGGGCCCCTTAACCTTTTTATTAAACCATTCAGCCGTATGAAGATCATTAAAGGTTGGACAAGGTTGAAGAACATCCAACAGAGCCATTCCTTTATGCTCGATTGCTTTTTTGATCATCTCTTTTAAATGCTTCCCGTCAAAAGCGTAGCTACGGCCAATCCAGGTATAGCCGGAACTCAGGGCTAAAGCTAATGGTTGAATAGCATCATTTGTGTTCGGAAGCGGCAAGGACTTCGTCTGTTGTCCCCGACCCAAGGTGGGCGAAGCCTGTCCTTTGGTTAAGCCATAAACTTCGTTTGTCATAACAATGTAGGCCATGTCAACATTCCTACGACCCGCATGGACAAAGTGGCCAGCACCAATACCATATCCATCGCCATCACCGCCAACAGCGATAACTTCCAGATCTGGGTTAGCCAGTTTTGCACCAACAGCGAATGGCAAAACACGACCATGCAAAGTATGGACACCATGAGTTGCCATATAGTTAAAAACTTTACCTGAACAGCCTATTCCCGCAAAAGTCATCGTTGCCCAAGGCGGCAAGGCTAGTTCAGCACAAGATTGCTGGATTGCCTGTAAAATTCCAAAATCACCGCAACCTGGACACCAATCGTTATGAACATCGCTTTTATAAGCCGCAACTGTTAGCGGAGCTTGAAGTTTAGAGGCCATAAGTTAACACCACCTTTTCAATGGACATTCCGGTTAGTGGATCTACTTCCGGTGCAACTTGTTTTTTAGTTAAATTTTCGACCGCATCAACAATTTCATTCAATGACATTGGACGGCCGGTGTACTTAACAATTTGCGAAGCAATAAAAATTCCCGTGCTCATCCGTATCAAATGCCCCAATTGAGTGCCAAGATTACTTTCAACAATCACTAGTTTCTTGGCCTTCTTCAAAATCTTTTCACACGCGATTGGAAATGGATTCAACATTCTTAAATGTAAAAAGTTAGCGTTGATCCCTTTTGCTTTTAATAACGGGAGAGCATCTTCGAGCACGCCATAGGTCGAGCCCCAGCAAACCATGGTAATTTCAGCGTCAGAATCTCCTTGCAAACTAAACTGACGATCCTCAGGAATCTGCTCCAACATAAGTCGATATTTTGACATACGCTTTTCATGCATCTTACGGCGTGTTTCCGGGTTTTCAGTAATGTGCCCGTAATCATCGTGTTCATCACCCGTCATCCAATATGGGCTTCCCTCTTGACCCGGATAAGGCCTCGGGGAAATAACCGTTTTTAAGTCAGGTCGAAAGCGCGGAAATCCTTTTCCATCCGCAATAGCCGCTTCCAATTCTTGAGTTGTAGCCAACCGTCCCCGATCAATAACCAAGGCATCTTCCTTGAAAGGTGGTATCGTTTCTAAACTATGTGTCAAAAGCTTATCATTCAAGATCATGACAGGTGTTTGAAATTTATCCGCATAATTAAAAGATTCGAAAGCCAAATGAAAATGGTCGTCAATAGTTGATGGAGCCATAACCAACTTGGGGTATTCACCGTGTCCGCCAAAAGCCGCAAACATTAAGTCGCCTTGTTCATGTCGAGTCGGTAATCCGGTTGAGGGTCCACCACGTTGATAATCGAAAACAACAATCGGCACTTCATTCATTCCACCCCATCCCATTCCCTCTTGCATCAAACCAAAACCAGGGCCAGAAGTGGCCGTAGACGCCCGAACTCCAGTTGTCGCGGCGCCTAAAGCCATGTCAATTGCCGCAATTTCATCTTCGCACTGAACAACTGCGATTCCATATTCCGGATGACTTTCCAAATAATTGCTCTCATCCGTAGCAGGGCTAATTGGATAATAGGTCTGATAACGACATCCAGCTTTTAACTTGCCTAGCGCCGTAGCCTGGGCTCCATTAATCAAAAACCTCTTAGGCATGTTTTTCTTAGGTTCCAAGTGATACGGAAACTGCGCATGCATTTCTTTTGGAAGCGCCGCAACCGCTTCATAAGCTTTTTTCACTGCCGCCATATTCAATGGCACGAATTTAACTTTTTTACCGGTATAAATACGCGATAAGGTTTCTTCCATGTGAGAAATATCCATACGCAGCAGAGCCATCGAAGCGGAAACGGCTATTGTATTTTTAATAATCGCCAATTTAGCGTAATCTTCGCCCGTGACTTCCGCCACTTGACGCAAAACAGTATTAAAATCAATTGGTAAAGTAATCACACCCGATTTTAAGTTCAAATCATCTAACATAATTTTAGTAGGGTCATATATTAAAGCGCCACTTTTAACAACCTCGTGCGCATGCAGCCGCGCGGTCGAATCCTCAAAAGTCGCTAAAATGTGAACGTCATCCACATGACTATGAATCGGCTTGTCAGAAACACGAACTTGGAAATAGCTATGTTTGCCCTTGATATTGGAGTGGTATTCTCGTTTTCCAAAAACCCACACTCCCGCTGTAGCACAAGCCTGAGAAAAAAGATTGGCAGAAGATTCGATACCAGTTCCCTGCGGACCACCAATCATCCAAGAAAAATCGTTAACAACTTTCATCGTTTTTCTCCTAAAAATTCAGACTAATAAAGGCAGCGCATCATGCGCACAATGTTTAAATATAAGGGTTTCTATACGAAAAAACAATTCGAAATATAGTATTTCAGATTCAACAATGGTGCCGGCAGATATTCGCAAAACGAGCCCCTCTTCAATCATTTTTCACAAAAGAGCTCAAAAGTCATCCCTACTTAGGGCGCTTCTTTAGATTCACTGTTCTTAATTTTATCGATAATAGCTTTTTTCGTCGACGAGTGAATGCGAGTTTTAGGTTTGAACAGCCAAACTTTTCGTATTTTTTTAGGCTTTAGTTTTTTCATGGGTGTTTCCGAATGATAAACTTTGATATAAAATCCTAAAACAAGTTAACATCTCAACAAGTGGTAAACATGTGGTAATCCACCAAAAATCCAAAGTTTCAAGCCCGTGGTTTTTCCTCGGATTATTAACTCCTATTTTCTTAATTGTCATTGTCAATTATATCTCAACATTAAACCCAGCTCTTTTCCGAAATGATTCACCCGAAACAATTACGGCTTGTTACAGCTTAGGTGTATCTCACTCCCCTAGTTATCCACTGCATACTCTTCTGGGACATTTATTTTCGCTTATCCCTTTAGGTAATCCCGCGTTCGTTTTGAATTTTTTTGCGGCATTTTTATCCGCGGTGGGGGTTTGTCTATTCGCGACATATCTGTGGACCAACCTCAAAACTTCATTCAACACTTCAAAAAACGACTTCGCTTCGCTTTATATAACAATTTTCGTTAGTTGCCTGCTGTTTTCTTTTTCAGAAAGTTATTGGGGCAATTCGATTTCAGCCAAAGGCAGCATATATATATTTCAAGCGGTTCTAGAACTTTTCTTCTTGTTTCATATTCAAGATCGACTCAAAAACCCAAATAACAAAGAATCATCAAACGGCCCATATTTCCTAGTATTTCTTTTCACCTTAGGCTTGATTAATCATTGGCCCACCCAAGTTCTTTTAGTTCCAGCCTTGATCTTTGTGTTTTTAAATATCTATTATTCGTTACCCAAAAAGCCAAACCCTAACATCTTAAAGAATTTTTTTGTCTGCGCAACGATAACCATCATAGTTTTAAGCGCCTATCTCTATCTTCCGCTACGCTCTCATTTATTCCCAGATTTAAACTTTGGCGCGCCATTTACTTTCTCGCGTTTCATCAGAGCCATACTTAGGACAGAATATTCCAAGATCGAAACCCTAGCCTCATATAATTCTCCACTCTTACCAAAAATCCAAGAAAAAGCTTATTATATTCTCAATCATTTTTTAACCCAATTTCACCCTTCATCTTTTGTTCTCGTTTTGTTTGGCCTTTATTTCCTAATAAAAACAAAACAAAAAAATACACTTTACTTATTTTTAATCGTTTTGTTTACAACGCTTTCAATGAACTTGATTTATCTGCAAACCGATCCCATTGAGTTCTGGCACATTAACGACCATCTACTTACCGTCAATTGGATATTGGGCCTATTGATCGGCTTTGGTTTTTTTCAAATGGTTTTCGAAATCTCGAAATTAAATATTTTCGGAATAAAAAAAATCATATTTCTTGTTCTGATCGTCACCCTGCTTTACCTGGGATACTCAAAAAACTTTCATACAAATGATCAAAAAAGACAATTTCTATACTATGGTTATGGAATCGAAGCTTTACGATCAATGTCTAAAAACGCTCTTTATTTTTCGGAATCGGATTACGACTCCTTTTCAATTCTATATTTACAAGATATTATAAAAAAAAGACCTGACGTTTCTTTATTTGTTGCTTCATTTCTGAAAAAAGACTACGAATATGAGTTGATTGCCAAACAGTACCCTTCATTGATGAACCACGTTTCCGTTCATCAAACCTCTGAAATTTTTGATGCCCCTTCCTTTTTCAGGGCAATCAAAGGTTTAAGAAATAAACCTATCTACTGCGCTTTCCCCAATGGCGATTTTTCAAACATTTATCTCAAATATCATCATTCAATTTATTTTAAACCTTCTGGAATCCTTATAAAAATTTTAAGAGAAGGTGAAATCGCGCCACACGACAATTCAATTCAATTACTCGATTATTTTTACGAACATTTTCTGGAACCGGAAGCCAAAAACCCAAATCCAGTCAATGGATTATTTTGCGAAATTTGCGCACATCCATTTTTGAATACAGCGGGCTATGAAAAAATTCACGGGGATCTAAGTCATTGGGATTGGTTATACGAAAAAGCACTCGGTTTAATTCAAGAAAATCCTTGGTTAGCGCAAACATGGTCGGATCGCGGAGACGGGGACATGCTATTCGGAAACAAACCAGAAGCCTATAAATGTTATCAAATGTCGGGTTATGAATACTTGCAAATCCGACAATATAAAAACGCTATTGTGCCATTGCAAAAGGCTCTAAAATTACATCCCGAAAACTTAGACATTCAACAAACCGTTTTCAAACTAGAATCCATAAAATAAAAAACCCAGCCCTTCTTTCGAAGAACTGGGTTCATTAAAAAATCCCGGCAACGTCCTACTCTCCCACACAAGACATGTGAAGTACCATCAGCGCTGGAGGGCTTAACTGCCGTGTTCGAAATGGGAACGGGTGTTTCCCCTCCGCTAAAATCACCGGGATACCGTGCGCGCCAGTGGCGGCGGTTTTGCCGTTGCGTAGATGAAATGGCCATCTTTGCGTGTCGCATGATCCTCGGGCACATTGCAACAGCAATGGATAGGGTGGCCGCGAAGACAGCATACATCATTCCATTCGAGGCTAATCCTCGCCGATTTCCTGATCGAGCTTACCCTCGGCCGCCATCTGCCGTATCAAGCTGATCGTGTCGATATCGGCTTCCTTGTAAGCCGATTGACGAATTCATTGTAGAACGCGTCGGCGCCGCCGGCGTCCGTGGCGCTGTCTTCATATTCGAAACGCACCAGCAAATACCCTTCCGAAGGTTCTTCGATCGACATCGTGAGTTTCGATGCTGCAATGTCGGGTTGCTGCGGCACCCAATACTCGACGCGCTTGCCGGGGTAGAACACGACGGTGTCGCGGATATTGACCTTCCCGTAATGCAATACGCGCGTCACCGAATCAGCCTTGCGGTCGGACAATTCGCATCCGTCCAGATGAGGCATGAACAAGCCGGGCTGCTCGGCACGCAGCACGAGGCCGCGCCATACCTGGGCGCGCGTCAACGTATCGATCAGCGGATTGAGGGGATCGTTGAT
>CAWKIY010000015.1:0-12160 GCA_963849245.1 candidate division FCPU426 bacterium
TGTGTGGCCGCGTTAGGATTACGTATTGCTATAGGCATGGAAACGAGCAGGGCCAGTCCCAAGCCCAAAGCGCAGGCAGCGTAAAGAAAATTGCAGATTAAGACGATGGCTTTGCGGTTATAGCGGTCGGCGACGGCGCCCCCGGGAAGCATGAAAAAGAAAATGGGCAGCCAAATCGAAAGACCAATAAAACCCAGATCCAGCATGGAATGGGTTTGGCGCCAAACCTCAAAGCTGACGGCGACCCGCAGCATTTGCTGGCCAATGACCGAAAGAAAGTTACCTAAAGTATAAATTCTGTAATTGGACTGTCGAAAGGCGGCATAAGGGTCGTTTTTGACTGGGAGAGGCTTGGTTTTTGGCATGGATCGCATTGTAGCTACTCGGTGATAGAATAAAAAGATGACTTCCTCATTTCGTATTAAGATGCATTTCAAATTTTGCTAAGGACTTTTATGAAATCAGAATGCCAAAGATTAGTTGAGTTTTCCAACATGGTTCGGGAATCGACCTTGAAGCGTTTGAAAGCCGTGCCTCACGGCAAGGAAAATTGGTGTATTTGTCCCGAGTCTCTGAGCTTCTCCGATATTGCCCAGCATTTGATTGACGTGGATGACTGGTTGTTTCATCTGCTGATTTCTAAAAAAAAAATTCGGGCGGAAGCCAAACCACGGATGAAGACGGTAAACAACCGGGAAGAGTTCGAACAATTAATTTCGAAGCTGGGAGAATCGCAAATTCAAAGGCGCAAATTGATCTTTGGGTTGCCCGAAGAAATTTTGGAACATGAGGTTGAAGATCCTTTCTTGGGAAAAATGTCGACCTGGTGGGCGGTGATGCGGGGGAATATCGATCATGAAATCCATCACCGGGGCCAACTCGCGGTTTACTTGAAAATGGCGTCGCAGGATTAAATTGGATGCCAAGGCTTGAGACCCCCCGGGGCGCTTTTTTTTATCAGAAGACCGGCGAGGCTGGGCCGATTGTTTATCTTCTGCACGGACTCACCGCAAAATATCAGGATTGGGAATCGACGCCCGGGGTTTTGCGTAAGGCGGGATTTCAAGTTTTTGCTTTTGACATGAAGGGCCACGGTCAAAGCGATAAACCTCCTTCCGGCTACACACCTGAAGATCACGCACAAGATATTGAAGCCTGCGCGCGGGTTTTAAAACATAGGAAAGTGCATGTGGTCGGACATTCGACAGGCGGCCGCAACGCTTTATTTTTTGCCGTTCTCTTTCCGGAAAAAACATCAAGTCTTACGATCATTGATCAAACCTTGACCGCGGACCCGCAGAGTTGGAAAAAACACGAGCAAACTTATACCGAATATCCCACTCCTTTTATGGATGAAAAGTCCTTGGATCTGTTTTTGATGGAAAAATTTCCCGAACGAGAAAGGCGTCGTCAGTTTGAAAAGGGTCAATTTACTCAAAGGCTGGATGGACGGTGGGACTGGACTTTTTCGGTTCCAGCAGTTTTGGAAACACAGAAATGGGGACGAGCGCAAGCATTTCATGACCTCTTGAGTCGGGTGAAATGCCCGCTTCTCTTTATTAAAGCGGGGGATAGTCCCTACGTTTCTCCGGAAGAAGCGGAAACGATACGACAAAGAATGCCTTCTGGCCAATGGGTAGTGATCGAAAAGGCTGGACATGGGGTTTTTCGGGACAAGCCCCAAGAATTCACGAAGTTATTGGTCGCTTTTCTGAATAATGCGCCCCATTCTTAACCCTCACTTGCCCTCGAAATCCTTTTATTTATAGGGACCTTTGGGTATACTCTCGCCTCCCCAAATTAGGTAGTTAGGGGAAGTTGAATATTTATAAAGAGGTTAAAAATGACTGTTCGTTCTGACATTCGAAATATCGCCATCATTGCTCACGTCGACCATGGCAAAACCACTCTCGTGGATGCCCTTTTCCGACAATCCGGTGTCTTCCGATCCAATGAACATATGGAAGAACGCGTGATGGACTCGAATGATTTGGAAAAAGAACGCGGAATCACTATTTTCTCCAAGAATGCCTCCATTCTTTGGAACGGCGTCAAGATCAACATCGTGGATACCCCGGGTCACGCGGACTTTGGCGGGGAAGTGGAGCGTATCCTTTCCATGGTCGACGGCGTTCTTTTGCTGGTCGACGCGGCGGAAGGTCCTTTACCCCAAACTAAGTTTGTTTTACGCAAGAGCTTGGAACAGAATCTCCCGGCCATTGTGGTCATCAATAAGATCGACCGTAATGACGCCCGGCCTCATGAAGTCGTTGACCAAGTTTTGGATCTTTTCATCGCCTTGGGCGCCAGCGAAGAACACATCGATTATCCGGTAGTGTACGCCATTGCCCGCGAGGGAAAGGCTACGTTGGATTTGGAAAAGCCGGGAACGGACTTAAAGCCGCTCTTCGATACCATTGTGAGCCATTTCAAACCCAAAGAAGAAGATGTGGATGGCTCTTTCCAAATGTTGGTGACGACCACGGTTTACAACGAGTATTTGGGCCGTATGGCCGTTGGCCGTGTCAAACGCGGAACGATTAAACTTAACGATCCGATCGCTCTCATGAAATTAGACGGGCGACAGGTCAACAGCACCGCCAGCAAGCTCTTCAACTATCAAGGTATTAAGCAGGCGGAATGTTTGGAAGCGTCCGCAGGAGACATTGTTTTGATCGCGGGTCTCGAAGACGTTCAAATCGGCGAAACGGTTACCTCTAGTACGAATCCGGAAGCATTGCCGCCGATCACCATCGACGAGCCGACCATGTCCATGGTCTTCACCATTAACAACAGTCCCTTCGCCGGTAAAGAAGGCAAGTTCGTTACTTCCCGCCATTTGCGGGACCGTTTGGCCAAGGAAGCGGAAGCCAACTTGACGTTGAAGATCAGCGATACCGAAAGTCCTGACGCGTTTAAAGTGGCGGGCCGCGGGGAATTACATTTGGGTATTCTCATCGAAACCATGCGCCGTGAAGGCTATGAGTTTCAGGTTTCCCGTCCCCAGGTTATTTTCAAAATGGTGGATGGCAAGCTTCAAGAGCCTTATGAAAACCTTATCATCGACATCCCGAACAACAGCGTGGGTGTGGCCATGGAAAAGCTAGGTTCCCGTAAAGGCGAAATGAAAAACATGACGCCGCTTTCGGAAGTGACCACCCGTATTGAGTTCAATATTCCTTCCCGCTGTCTTTTGGGATTCCGCACGGAGTTCTTAACCGACACGAAGGGTGAAGGGATTATGCATCACGTGTTCGCCGGTTATGGTGAATTCAAGGGTGATATCGCGGGCCGGGGCCGGGGCGTTTTGGTGGCCTTTGAGGCTGGCGTGACCGCGGCTTACGGCATGTTCCAATTGTCGGACCGGGGAAAGTTTTTCATTAATCCCCGCATGGAAGTCTACGAAGGAATGATTGTTGGGGAACACACTCGTGAAAACGACATCGCGGTGAACCCCTGCAAGACCAAGCATTTGAGCAACATGCGCAGCAAGTCATCGGATGAGGCTTTGACGCTGGAACCGCCCACGATTTTCTCGCTTGAGCAATGTCTGGAATACATCCAAGACGACGAGCTTTTGGAAGTTACGCCGCAAACCCTTCGGATGCGCAAAAAGATTCTCAATAACGATCAGCGCATGAAGACCGAGAAAATGACGGCGAAAAGCTCGGCCAAACAGATTCTGGAGTCAATGGCTCAAAACCCCCGGGCATAACCTGGGGTTTTTTGTCTTTGGGTCTTGGACTTCCCCGAGGGAAGAATTAAGATAAACCCATGGTTTCACGAATTGAAATAACCTTTCTTTTGATGTTGTTCTTGGGTTTAGCGCCCTCTTTTTGCTTTGCTCAAACCAATCTCAATCCTTCCAGCGTCCAGCCCATGGTTTCAGACCAGGACACAGATGAGGATCTTCCGGAAAAGGGTGGTTTTGCCAAACCCTATGAATATGAACGAGAAGCCTTTGGTTATGATCCAGATGGGGTCGAATATAAAGAAAACCAACCCGAAGATTTTCAGGTTATCTTTATCACAGCGCTTCCTTTCACCACATTGGGTAGTTTTGCCTTAACGGGAGTTACTTCTCAAATTGTTCAGGGTAAGTTTTCTGTCGGTGGCGATTACTTTATTCCATTTTTGTCAGCCGCCGGAGTGGGAGCGGTGATCATCGCCTGTGTGTCAGTGTTAACGAATAAATACCCGCCGCCGGATTCTTTTCCCGTAGTGGAGAACCTCGCTCCTCCGCCTGTTTTGGCCTTTCGGATTCCTTTGGTGACCGCCAAGTTTTAGCCTTTTCTCCAAATAATTTTGTTGGGGGTTGGGAAGATCAGGTTAAAATGAAACATCTTTTAATCGGTCTTTAATATTCGGCAAGGAGAGCTTCGCATGGTGAAACGATTTTTGGCATTTATCCTTCTGCTTTTAGTTTCGGGTTTCTCACTTGCCCAGGATATGCCGCCACTGCCTCCCGACTCCTCCGTTTCATCGGGAGCTTCCAGCAGCGCCGCTTCCAGCGCTCCCGCATTGCCTGCCTTGCCAGCCTCGGCTTCTTCGGCGCCGGCCGCTCCCGCCGCGTCCACGGATCAGTCCATGCCGCCTCTTCCGGACTCTTCAACTGCTCCGGCCAGTTCGCCCGCCGCTTCTACACCGCCGCTACCGGATCAAAGTCAGGCTGCCACCCCGGCGGCTAGTACACCGCCTTTGCCCGCAGACCAAAGCCAGCCGTCAGCGGCTTCCGCTCCGGCGTCAACGGATAACGCGACTCCCGTTGCGGCTTCTGAACCCGCAAGCACGCCCAAGCCTGCGGTAAAATCTTTCGTTTCCACCTCGTCTAATAAAAACCGGCCCAACGTTATTTTTGGGGGATGGGTTAAAGCCAAGGGAGGGAACGCGACTTCTCGTTTATCTTGGACTTCCCAGCAGGTCATGAACGCTTTGGATGTTCATAAATACAAAGTGTTGGACAAAGCGGAAACAGGTGTTTATGAAGGAGAGTTGAATAAGGGACCGCAATGGCGGGATATGGTTTTTCAAGTTCCTAAATCCAAATTAGAAGTCCATGTTTTCGCCAAAGAAGAGGGAAAGCGGGTTTGGTTAAGAGTCGGCCCACCGGAGCCGCCGGCGACGGATGATCGGTTGGAGGCAGGAAGAGATGGAATGACAT
The DNA here is from genome assembly GCA_963849245.1 of candidate division FCPU426 bacterium. GTDB lineage: Bacteria > Oederibacteriota > Muellerivitia > Muellerivitales > Muellerivitaceae > CAWKIY01. Next base: position 5,162 of record CAWKIY010000015.1, read on the forward strand.
TCGCGCAAACGCAAAAAATGCGTGCTGAAAATCTGAAAGTTCTGTCTTATTTGAAGAAGAAGTTCGGCCGTCGTTTGAGCCCCCATTATGTAGTTCCCAGCTGGGAAGCGGCTTATCGTCATTCCCAGGCAACGGCGGATGAGTGAACTCGAAGTTTAATTTATGTCGAGCATTAGAGTCTCTCATTTATTTTATGGGTTCGGACTTTTGGCTCTTTTTTTTACCCTGTTTCGAACCTATTACTTGCTTTGGAAGCTTAAAAAAGAAAAGTTAAAACAGCGAAGGACTTTACCGATTCAGCTTCCCGAGAGCCGAGAAGCGAAGTTTAAGTAATTGAACCACCCCTATCCTCGTTGATCCAACCTTTCAGGAGGAAGTCATGGCCAGTCGTAAAGAATTATCTGATACGGATTTTTTAAAGGAAGTCAGCTTATTTGACGGTATTCCCGATAAAGTTTTGAGCAAGGTGTTTGAATTGGGAAAAGTTAAAACCTACAGGCCGGGTGAAATTATCATTCACGAGGGAGAAACGGGTGGTAACCTCCACATTGTGATTAAAGGCCGGGCGGAAGTAGTGAAATCCGGTAAAGAGCCGGGGGCGAAAAAATATTTGGCGGACTTGGACCGGGGGTCTATTTTTGGTGAAATGAGCGTATTTGATGACGCTCCTTATTCAGCAACCGTGAAGGCCCGGGAAGATTGCTCGGTTCATGTGATTAAAGGTGAGAATTTCAAAAAGTTTTTGAAGAAAAATCCCGATGTTGCCTACGATGTTTTTTGTACTTTAATCAGTCTCATTTCGAATCGTCTTCGCCGTACGAACTTGGCATTTACTCTTCTCGAATTCAATTAATTTTCTTTCGTTTTTTTTATTGGGTATCGGTTTAAAAAGCCAAAAAAATTCATATTTACCCTACATTTGGTAGGGTAAAACCGCTTGCCATCTACCCATGGGGATGATACATTCTTCCCGAAATAAGCTGTTTCCACCCTTTTTCAATACTTTTACGGTCTTTTTTCCAATCCCTTTCTCGGAGAAATAGGTTTGTTTTTAAAAAAACTCGAAATCAATGGATTTAAGTCGTTCGCCGATAAAACCGAGCTCATTTTTGAACCAGGCGTCACAGCAGTTGTGGGTCCTAATGGTTGCGGTAAAACCAACGTTTCCGACAGCGTGCGCTGGGTTATGGGAGAGCAATCCGCGAAGGGACTTCGCGCTTCTGAAATGACAGATGTCATTTTTAACGGTACGGACAGCCGTAAGCCTTCCAGCATGGCCGAAGTGACTCTTATTCTTTCCAATGAAGACAAAACTATTCCCTTAGAGTTCAACGAAATTTCTATTACCCGCCGCGTATACCGCTCGGGTGAATCTGAATATCTCATCAATAAAACTCCCGCCCGTTTGAAAGACGTGAAAGAACTTTTCATGGGAACCGGTTTGGGGGTTGGAGCTTATTCCATTATGGCGCAAGGACAGATGGACCAGATCGTCACCTCGAAGCCGGCTGAACGCCGGGCTATTTTTGAGGAAGCTGCCGGCATTACTCGTTATAAAGCCCGCAAGGTAGAAGCGCTGCGCAAACTTGACGCCACCGAGCAAAATCTGGTTCGCATTTCCGACATTATCGCTGAAATCAAACGTCAAATTTCCTCACTTGAACGTCAGGCCAAACAAGCGGAAAAGTACCGCGAATACAAAGAAAATTTGGGCAAACTCCAAATTCAAATCCATTTAGACAAATCTGTTAAGTTGAAGAATAAGCTCAAAGATGTTCATCACAAAATGAGTCAGGTGAAAGACAAACTAAGTGAAGCTCAAAGCGAAAGCCATAAGCTGGAACACGAAGAAAAAACCCAAAGAGCCCATTTGAATGAGATTGATCAGGAATTAGCTCAAGTCCGGGAACAGGCTTATAAAGTCAGCAGTGAAGTCGAAGTGACTCAAGGCCGCATGGAAGGCACCCGCCGCCACCGCACCATGCTGGCTGACCAGAAACAGCGTAACGAACAACAAGTGGCCGAGAGTTTAAGCCGCATTGAGCAATTAAAGGTGTGGGTGTCCGAACGGCTTCATTTGCTGGAAAATAAAGAATCGCAAAAGAAGGAAAAAGACGATCTCAAAGCTGAATTACAGAACAAGCGCTCCATTTTGGAAGGCGACTTATCCGCTAAGAATCTAGATTTAGAAAGCAAAAACGTCGCCGCGATGGATTTGGTGACGAAAGCGGCTCAGATGAAAGCTGAATTGGATTCCTTGAAATCCCAAGATGAGGAAACTTCCCGCCGGGTCAATGACTTGGCGACGCAGGTAGAACGTTTGGGGAAGGAAATTGTCCAGGCGGAAGAACGGCTCACCAAAATTCAGGATGAGAAAAACCGGGTTCAAAGTGAAGAGATTCAAGTCGACGAAAATATACTTCAATATCAATCCTCGCTCTCGCAGCAGGAGACCCGGATTGATGAGATGAATGTCTCGTTAAAACAATTGAACAATAGTTTTTCCGAAGTGCGTTCCCGTTATGGGGTTTTAGAAGAATTACAAAATAAACTCACGGGCTATGATGCGGGCGTCAAAGTTATCCTTCAAGCCAAACAAACCGAGCCGCTCATGTGGCAGGAAGTTTTAGGTGTGGTGGCTAACTTGATCTCGATTGATCAAGCGCATGAAAACGCGGTTGAGGCTATTTTGGGCGGCCAACTCCAATCGCTTGTGGTTCAAAACCGGGCAACCGCTGAAAAAGTAATTTCTTATTTGAAAGCGGAAGGGCAGGGAAAAGTTTCCCTCTTTATTCTTGAAGACTTGACCAAACTGGAAAGCCAGGGATTTCCTGAAAAAGCCTTGTCGGAATCAGGTGTGGAAGCTTCGGTTCTTTCTTTGCTGAAATTTGATCCCAAAATGGAGCCGGTCGCGAAGTTTTTATTTGAGCAGGATATTTTTGTCCATGATTTGACCGCCGCTGAAAAGTTAGTCGATCTTTATCCCCGGAGTCGTTTTATTACCCAAGACGGAGACCGTATGGGTCCCCTGGGATTTGTCAAAGCCGGATCGGCTGTCACGGGCATATCCCTTTTAGGACGCCACCGGGAAATAGCCGAATTGGCTGAAAAGATGAAAGAACTGGAAAACCAGATTCAGCAATCAGAAACCGCTTTGAGTGACATCAAAAAACAGAGAAAAGAAACGGAAGACCAACTGTTGACTTCTGAAACCCGCCGCCAGCAATTGAAGATTCGCCTGGCGGAAATGGAAAAAGAAATTACCCAGTTGCATGAGACTTTGACCCGTCTTCAAGCGGAAAACGCCGCGAAACAAAAAGAAAAGGCCGCGTTGGAAGAACATTGGAGCACGGATAAAAACCGTATCCAAGAACTAAGCCAGCTCTTAGCCCAAAGCGAACAGGCGCAAAACTTAACACAGGAAGAAATCTCCGAAGCTCGCCGCCGTCTGCAGGAACTTCAGGCTCAAAGAGATGAAATCTCCAAGCAAGTGCTTCAAGTGGAAATGGAATTGGCCGCGTTGGATGAAGTGGCCCGCCGCTCTGAGGAAGAGGCGCAGAGATATCAGACAGAACAGGATCAACTGACTCAGGCGGTTACCCAAAAGCGGGATGAAAACCAACAGATTCACCAACAGGAAGATCAGCTTTCGCTGGATTTAACCGACTTAGAGAAAAAGGTCGGCGGTCTTTCTGAAACGAAACAAATTTCGGATGAAAAAGTGAAAGGAATTGTTGAGAAGCGGGATGCCATTGCCGCTGAAACCGAAGAGAGAGCTGAAAAGGTTCGTAAATCCCGTTCTAAGTTCGAGGAAGTTCAAAAAGACCTGCACTCCTTTGAAGTTCAGGAAGCCCAGATTAACGTGGAAGTCCGAAACATTGAGGAAAAGCTTCAAGTAGAATACAAAGTCGACATGGATAATTCTCCCGTTGATTTGGATAAAAACTTTGATGGGGAAGCGGCGGAGAAAGAATCTATTGAACTGCGCGCGAAGATTGAGCGCTTAGGACTTGTCAACATGGTGGCGGTTGAGGAATATGATGAGTTGAATCAGCGGTATAAGTTTTTGACCGAACAAAGAGATGACCTTTTGAAAGCCAAGGACGATTTGCAAAAGGCGATCAATAAGATCAATTTGACATCGAAAGAACTCTTTACTTCCACTTTCGCCACAGTACAGGAAAATTTCAAAGATACTTTCCAGCGTCTTTTTGAAGGCGGCCGGGCGGAATTGATCCTTATCGACGAAGGCGACGTATTGGAATCGGGGATTGAGATTGTAGCCAGGCCTCCGGGTAAACGCCTGCAGTCTGTTTCGCTTTTGTCGGGCGGTGAAAAAGCTTTGACGGCCATCGCCCTCTTGTTTTCACTTTTTATGGTAAAGCCCAGCCCTTTTTGCGTACTGGACGAAATTGACGCCCCGTTGGATGACGTTAATACGGCCCGCTTCACTCATTTGCTAAAGGAATTCAGCAAAAAGACCCAGTTCATCATGATCACTCACAGCAAGGTGAGCATGGAAACGGCGGATGTGATGTACGGCGTGACGATGCAGGAATCCGGGGTGTCGAAGATTATTTCGACCAAATTCAAAGAAAACACGCCGGAAGAATCCGCCGTTTCTTGAATTTAAAAAAAGCCGCGACAATTTATCTCTGGGAATTTTTTTATCCTCGGACCACCAGGTTCGCCAGTGAACGGACATGAGTGTTCTCGAAAAGAAATTTAAGAATTTTTTTTGGAATCTAGTCGGCTCCAGGATAAACCCGGGCATTTCCGTTCCTCTAAATCTATCCTCTTCTATTTCTATTCTCGTTTTTCGTCCTGACCGTCTAGGGGACTTTATCTTATCTTTGCCCGCTTTTTTAGAAATTCAAAAAAAAATGGATTCTTCGGCTCGGTTGACTTTAATTACTGGGGAGAGGAATGCCGAAATCGCGAAGTTTTTTTTCCCAGAAGCCCGTATTTGGGTTTTTAGAAAAGGTTTTGTCTTCCGTCTGGGTCTTTGGACGCGTCTTTGGTTGAGCCGTTTTGACGTTGTCCTGGATTTTCATTCTTACCCATTTTCCACGACTTCTTCCTTGATGACCCTTTTGTCCGGCGCGCCACGGCGGATCGGATTTTGGGCCTCCGGGGATTTTCGGAAATACAGCGGCCTTTCAAAAAAAATTTTTAATTGGGGTGTTTCGACTCCAGGCGAAAACCTTCCTGAGGCTGAAAAAAGCTTGCTGCTGGTTAAAAAAATGATTCCGGGTTTTAAGAAGAAGGATAAAAAGATACCATTGCCTGATTCCCGTAAAGAAGTAATTGAAGGGGTTGACCGCTTTTACGCTGAAATAGGAGCCGATTCTAAAACCAGAATTGTCGGTATCCACCCAACCCTTCAAAAAAAGGACAATCGTTGGTCTCAGGATAAATATCTGGAGGTTCTTCAAGATTTGTCCGCAATACCGGGTTTAAAGGTGGTCGTTATCCATGGAAAAGGCGAAGAAAGGGAATTGAAACGTTTTCAGGAGGCCATTAATGGACTTTCGAACGTCTTTATTATTCCGACAGATGATATTTTCTTTATACTGGAATCCGCCAAACGATTTAAATTATTGTTGTGTAACGATAGCGGCATGATGCATGTATGTGCTTTAGTCACGAAGATTTTTGGGGTTTTTGGTCCAAGTGAGCCTAGCCGTTGGGGCCCTTTGGACCCCGGGGGATTTCATCACCGGATTTTTAGAACAAAAAATCAACTTTGTGATTCAGTGGGTTCTATGGAAGTTGCGAGAGAAATTAAAAAGTCCGTTCAGTTCTCCAGATAGGTTTCTATTCAATGGGTTTATTTGAAAAATTTAAAAACGGTTTGTTTAAAACCGCCCAGCAACTGACGGGCAATCTTGAAATCTTTTTAGGCGGTTCGGAAAAACTCTCAAAAGAAACCCTGGAGGAGATCGAGGAAAGGCTTGTTAAGACCGATATGGGAACCGCAACCGCGCAGGCTTTGATTGCGGATATTCGGGAGAGTATGAAAAGGGAGCCTTTGACCGACTCGGCGACCTTATCCCGCCACTTGCGGGAAGCGGTTTCCAATAGACTTTTAAAGCCATTTTTACCCTGGCAATTGGCCCAACCAGTTGTGGTTTTACTGGTGGGAGTCAATGGAGCTGGAAAAACAACAACTGCTGGAAAGTTGGCCGCTCGTTTCGCTTCCGAAGGACGTAAAGTTCTTTTGGCCGCGGGGGATACTTTTCGCGCGGCGGCAGAAGAACAGCTGACGGAATGGGCTCAACGTGCTAAAGTGGAGCTTGTCCGAGGCTCACATGGCGCCGCTCCTTCGGCGGTTGTTTATGACGCTCTCAAATCCGGACTTTCCCATGGGGCGGATTGTTTAGTAGTGGATACGGCCGGAAGACTGCACAATCGTTTGAATCTGATGGAAGAGCTGAAGAAGATTGTCCGGGTCGCTGAAAAAGCGGCACCGGGAATAGTCCAAGAAAAATGGCTGGTGTTGGACGCGAATACGGGTCAGAACGCTTTAAATCAGGCCCGGGAATTTAACAAAGAAGTCGAATTAACAGGTTTGGTGCTGACGAAGTTAGATGGTACGGCGAAGGGTGGTATTGTTTTGGCCCTTTCGGAAGAGTTGGGGCTTCCGGTCCGCTATTTGGGGGTTGGGGAAAGCGTGGATGATTTGATCCCCTACGATCCCAAGATGTTCGCGGAGGCTTTGGTTCCTGATGTGGTGGTTAATTCCTAAGGGAGGGTACTCATGGAACGTTTGGTGCTTGCAACGCGAGCAGCCATGTCCAATACGGCGGTGACGGTGGTGGATATCGAGGGCGTTTTGGATATCAACACGGTCGGCGAGTTTGAGGCAATCCTTCAAGATTTGTTCAAGAAGAAACAATATAAGATTGTTTTGAACATGAAAAAGCTGACTTATATCTCCAGCGCCGGATTCGGCGTGCTGATGAGCATTATTAAAGACGTTCGGAAAAATCGAGGCGA
>CAWKIY010000016.1:0-43146 GCA_963849245.1 candidate division FCPU426 bacterium
AATTAAAGAGATACGAGGACTCCGCCAAAGGCTTTGAGGCTTTTTTAACCTTTTATCCAAGGGATGCCCAGGGCTATTTGGATTTAGGTGTTTGCTATATTCAACTCAAGCGTAAATCCGACGCGGTGGAGGCTTGGAAAAAGTCTTTGCAATATGATCCAACTAACCAACAAGCAATTATTTACCTGAAAAGCCAGGGAATTAAATTTAAAACGCAAGATGGGAAACTCTGACTTTTAGGAACACATGATTAGGAATCTCAAAAAGTCCCGACTGAAATGATAGTTTAGTCGATAGTATTAAGTTTTTACGGCTGCTGAAATTGACTTGTTTTATAGCGGAAATAAAGCAACGTTTGAGGCCGAAGAGGATAAACATTAAGAAGCTTTTAACCGAGTTGCAAAAGACTTCCTATACGAAATAGGACGAATTGTTTAACCTGCTTCAAATACCACTCATTAAATTCAAATTCGTAAATCCATTCATTTGCCAAGATAAAGAGGCATCCATCAGCTGCCCCCCCTTGAATCGTTGTCGGAATCTCCCTTGAGTGTTAAATTACTCCTAAGAAAGAACGGTCCCCGTCTTTGGCCGGGGGACGCTGAACGGGTCCACTCATGGGTATTCAGGCGCTTCTTGAAAAAACTCCCCCTTCTGGCACGGGTGCGTCCGGGCTTGAAACCACTTTAAACCGCCCCCTTATTCAAAAAGCTTACGAGTTCGCTAAAAAAGCTCACGAGGGCCAACAGCGCATGTCAGGGGACGAATATCTCACCCATTTGGTGGGGGTCGCGGATATTTTGGCTGAACTGAACATGGACTCGGTCACCATCGCCGCGGGACTGCTCCACGATATTCTGGAAGACACCAAAATTACCTACGATGAGCTGAAAGCCCAGTTTGGGCAAGAGATCGCCGACTTGGTGGAAGGCGTCACCAAAATCTCCAAACGCCAATTTCAGGACGCAGCCCTGCGCCAGGCCGAAAGCACCCGCAAAATGCTGGTGGCCATGGCGAAAGACGTGCGGGTCATTCTTATTAAACTAGCGGATCGCACCCACAATATGCGCACACTTGATTTTCTTCCCCCTGACCGCCAGCAAAAAATGGCTCGGGAGACCCTGGATATTTATGCTCCCCTGGCCCATCGCCTGGGAATGGCGAAAATTAAAAGCGAACTGGAAGATTTATGTCTGCGGTATCTGCAACCCGAGGTTTATTACGATCTGGTAAAAAAAGTGGCCATGAAAAAGGCCGAGCGGGAAAAGATGCTGGAAAGCATTGTTCAGCTGATTCAAAGTAAGCTCAAGGAATCGGGAATCACCGCCCAAGTGCAGGGACGGTCCAAGCACTTCACTAGTATTTACCACAAGATGATTAAACAGCAGAAAGACTTTGACGAAATCTTTGATTTGATGGCTATTCGGGTACTAACCAGCTCTGTAAAAGAGTGTTATGAAGTTCTCGGAATGATTCACACCCTTTGGAAACCTCTGCCAGGCCGCTTTAAAGACTATATCGCGATGCCGAAGAACAACATGTATCAAAGCCTTCACACCACTGTTATGGGGCCGGACGCCCAGCCGGTTGAAATCCAGATCCGCACCCTGGAGATGAACCGTACAGCCGAAGAGGGAATCGCGGCGCACTGGATTTATAAAGAAGGACGGGTCGCGGAGAAGGAAGACCAGAAATTTGCCTGGATGCGCCAGCTTTTAGACCTGCAGCAGGATATTAAAGATACTACCGAATTCGCTGAAGCAATGAAAGTAGACCTTTTTGATGATGAAGTTTTCGTTTTTACGCCTCAAGGAGAAGTGAAGGAACTTCCCCGGGGTGCCACCGCGCTTGATTTCGCTTACGCGGTTCATACGGACGTTGGCACCCATTGCATGGGCGTAAAAGTGAACGGCCAAATGGTTCCTTTGCGGTATAACCTAAAAAACAGCGACATGGTGGAGGTTTTGACCCAGTCCTCCCGCACGCCTAGCCGCGATTGGCTAAAGATTGTTGTCACCAGCCGGGCAAAGAATAAAATCCGTCATTGGTTCCGAACCCATCTTTCCGCAGACGAAATTGACAAAGGCAAACACCTGCTGGAAAAAGAAGCTCAGCGGATGGATTTGGATTTCAACGCGGCTCTCAAAAACGGAACCTTGGAAAGTTTCCTCGACTATTTTGGTTGTCATACCGTAAACGAATTGCTGGCTAACACGGGTCACGGTGAAGTTTCAGCCCGGCAGGTTCTGAATAAACTGGCGGCTAAAATTGAACTGGAGGAGCCGCCCTCCAAGGTTGAAAAGCACGACAAAGCAGAAGAGAAGGCTGCTGAACTTCACCGAACCGCCAAAGAGGATGACACTACCACTGCCAACGCGGCTTCGATTAAGGGCATTTCAGTTGGCGGCGAGAAAGATTTTCTGATTCGTTTTGCGCGTTGTTGTACGCCGGTACCAGGAGACCCCATTGTTGGATATGTCACCCGAGGCAGGGGTGTTTCTATTCATCGCACCGATTGTCCCAATACGCTGATATTGCCCGATGGGGAAAGCCGGATGATTCCAGTTTCATGGGAAGGGGACAGTGGTCAAATTTATGAAGTGGCGATTGAAGTAAAAGCTAAAGACCGACCCAAGCTTTTGGCGGATATGCTTTTGGCTATTTCTGAAGAAGGTGTGATTATAAATGAGGCCAATGCCAAGGCGGCTGAAGGCGGGTGGGCCCAGGGTTATTTCGTGATTGGTATTTCCAAAGCGGATCAGTTGGAAAAAGTGCTAAAAAAGCTACAGAGGGTGAAGGGTGTGGGAAGCGCCAAGCGTATTGAGCCAAGGTAATAAATCTTTTTTGGTTTTGGCATGAGGTTAATTCGGCGGAAATAAAATAACTTTCATTTCAAGTTGGCGGGTTTGGCCTTAAAATTGTTTTATCCTTTTACGAAAGTGATAGATTCTTTTATGAATCGAACCGTTATTTATACGGATAAAGCTCCTCAAGCGATCGGTCCCTATTCCCAAGCGATTGAGGCGGGTGATTTTGTCTTTTGCTCGGGGCAAATTCCTTTAGACCCCCAGACGGGTCTTTTGGTTCAGGGTGATATCGCCGTTCAAACCCGACGTATTTTGGATAATTTAGAAGCGGTGTTAACGGCTTCGGGTTCTTCCTTGAAACAAGCGGTGAAGTTGACCGTTTATTTGACGGACTTAGGCAATTTTGAGGCGCTTAACAAGGTTATGTCGGAAGCTTTTCCAAAACAACCGCCTGCGCGGGCGGTTGTTCAAGTTTCGGCGCTTCCGAAAAACGCGTCCGTTGAGATGGATTTGATCGCTTTGAAGAAATCTGGAAAGGATTAGGATTCGTTATGGCGGACGTTTTTTGCGTTAAACATATGGACAAGCAGGCAGTGGGTTATTGCTCCCATTGCAATAAATCCTATTGCGCGGATTGTCTGGATGTTGAAATGGGCCGACCCATTTGCGCCGATTGTAAAAAGCTGAAATCGAATCCTCCGACGACGGTTCCAGCTCCTAAAAAAGACATGTCGATTTCACTGGATGACCTCAGTTTTCCACCAAAGCCGCCTAAACCGACACCTTCGCCTGTTATTTCTCCTGTGTCGCCTTCGAAAGCGGTGGCGCCTTCGTTTGATGATTGGAATAACAGTATGCCGAAGCCGGAGGCTTCAACCGTACCGCCGACACCTAAGCCCGTAGTCCCTGCGGCGCCGTCTACTGGAGCATCTCCCTTGAATTTTAAAAGCAAGGGCTTGGAGGATGACCCTTTAGGTTTATTCAACGCTCCTGTTCCTAAAGCCGCACTGCCCAAAGTGGAGACGCCGAGACCCTCTGTGCCAATTTCTGCTGCTCCACTAACGGTAACGCCGCCAGGCATTGGAGAAATGTCTTCGCCCAAACCTTCATTGGATTTAAACGCTATGGGCGCGCCTTCGAAACCCACCTTTGATTTTGATGTGATGGCGGCAGCGCCAAAGCCTTCCCCCGCTCCCGTTTCTAAACCTTTAGCCGCTTCTTTTCCTAAAGCTTCCTCGACTGCTGTTTCGGATTCGCTTTATTCAAGTGATTCGGTGATCCTTGAGGCACCCGCGTCCGAGAAAAAAGCGGGAGGTTCCCGCGTTAAAGTTTCGGGTGAACAAATTCTAAAGCGTTCGCACGATCTATTGGATCCTCTAGCCAAAAAATTAAAGGTACCGACTTACGTGTTTTTAGGCGGAATCGTATTTGTTTTATTAGGGCTGATGATTTGGGGACTTACACTTATAGGCCAACCTTCCGTCTCGATTGCCGCTTCGATAGCGCCCATTCACATTGTTCAAGTGGATGCTTCCCAGGTCAGCGAAATGGATATTACTACCTTTTCAGATCTTCAAAATCAGCTACGCTCTATGGGTTTTTCATCCATGATTCAGATGACCGTTCCCCAACTGCCTTCGCCTAATTTTTTTGATGTTCATTTTAAATCAGATGTGGGAACCTACGCCGAGATCCTTAAAATGCCAGGACAAATCGCGCCGCATCTTTCATTTGTGACTGTTTTTACCAATGGGGTTTGGTATTCGACAAATGCATGGGAAGGGAAAGACCAGGAATTGGATTATCTGGTTAGTGCTTTTTATCCCAGCGATACTCCCGATCAGCTTTATACCCAGCACATCCAAAACGTAGAAAAAATAAAACAAGACAAGGATTGGCAGGTTCAAACGGTTAGTTTCAACCGATATTTAGCGGCGCTTTCAGATCATGTGCGGTGGTATCTCAATCTTAAAGATATCGCGGGCTATCAAGCGGACTTCGCTTCCTGGCATTGAGCCCCTTTCATCAAAACCTTTTGAACTACAAAGAGCACGAATTTTGAACGCCAAGTTAATCACTATCTTTTCTTTTATGAAATCTTAAATCTTTTTTTGTCCAAAACAAATTGGCTGTTTTTAGGGGTTTTAAGCCGCTTGTTTAAAACTTTATGCTCTTTGTGCCCTTCGTGATTCAAAGAGGTTTTGATCCGCAGGCCGTTGACACCCTTTCTTTCAGCCCTTATATTAACGCCCACTTAACATGGAGAAACGGCATGATTGATCCAAACAAGTTGACGCTAGCGCTCACTTACGACGATGTCATGCTTGTGCCGCAAAAGTCCAATGTCCTTCCCGCTGAAACCGATCTTTCCACCTATCTCAATCCAAACCTTAAATTAAATATCCCCCTTATTAGCGCCGCCATGGATACGGTTACTGAAGCCCGTTTGGCCATTGCCCTGGCTCAAGAAGGCGGGTTGGGGATTGTCCACAAGAACTGCACGATTGAGCAGCAGGTTGGGGAAGTAGACAAAGTCAAACGTTCCGAAGCGGGTATGATCAGCGATCCGATTACCCTGACGCCGGATAAAAAAGTCGCGGATGCTTTGGCGATTATGAAACATTATCACATTTCCGGCATCCCCATTGTTCAGCAGGACGGGAAACTGGTCGGTATCGTGACTAATCGAGACTTGCGGTTCGTGAAAAAAATGGACTTGGTCCTGAGGGAAGTGATGACGAAGGATAATTTAGTCACTGTTCCGATTGGAACCAGCTTGGAAAAAGCGGAAGAGACCCTTCATAAACACCGAATTGAAAAATTACTGGTCACCGATAAAAAAGGCGAACTCAAGGGACTGATAACCATTAAAGACGTGAATAAAAGAATAAAGTATCCCAACGCTTGTAAAGACGATAAAGGCCGCTTAAGAGTTGGCGCTGCGATTGGGGTGACTAAAGACACCGAAGAGCGGGCTGAGGGGTTGGTTGGAGCTGGAGTAGATGTATTAGTGATTGATACCGCTCATGGCCATTCGGAAGGTGTTTTAAAAGTTATTAAAGTCATCCGTAAAAAGTATCCTAAGCTTTCTTTAATCGCCGGAAACATTGTAACTCCTGAAGCGGCCAAGGCTTTGGGCGACGCGGGCGTGAATACGGTTAAAATTGGGGTAGGTCCTGGTTCCATTTGCACGACCCGGGTTGTGACAGGCGTGGGCGTTCCTCAAATTTGGGCCATTGCCGAGTGCGCCAAAGTCGCGCGCAAGTATAAAATGGGCCTCATCGCTGACGGCGGCATTAAATTCTCCGGCGACATCACGAAAGCTATCGCGGCGGGAGCCGACGCGGTAATGTTGGGCGGTTTATTCGCAGGAACAGAAGAGTCTCCAGGCGAAGTCATCAATCTCCAGGGCCGGATGTTTAAGGTTTATCACGGGATGGGTTCCTTGGCGGCGATGCAAAAGGGCAAAAGCGCGGATCGTTATTTCCAGGATGGTGTGACGGATTCTAAAAAACTAGTGCCCGAGGGAATCGAAGCCCGAGTGCCATACCGTGGTCTTTTGTCGGAATTGGTTTATCAGTTAATGGGTGGGTTGAGAGCTGGTATGGGTTACAGCGGAACCAAAACGATTCAAGATCTGCAAGAAGACGGGAAATTTGTTCAAATTACCTCGGCAGGTTATCAAGAAAGCCATCCCCATGATGTCGTCATTACCAAAGAAGCGCCCAACTACTATATTGATTAGTCTGCTTTAAATCGAACGTTATTTATTGAACAAGGAGTGGGTCATGATTACATCCGTCTCAATTCTCACCATTCGAAAGGGCCATGAAAGCCAAGTGGTCGATATCTTGAGGGATTTTGTCAATAAAGAGAAAACCACTAAGGGCTGCGTGAAGGCTTATCTTAAAAAAGCTCTGGATAACGAAGATACTTTCATGGTTTACGCCGAATATGACACGCTTGAAAACTTCCAGGCGTCAAATAAACAAAGTGAAGCGAAAAAAGAAGACGAAAAGGTTGAGTTTATTCTCCGGCCTCATTTGATCAAGGGCTTTTACGGCAACTTTTCTTAATTGATTGCGTGGGTTTGAAAATCAGATCCTGTTTTCTCCTCGAAACTATTTTTGGAGTTTTCTTTGAGACACGATACGATTATTGTTCTCGATTTTGGCGCTCAGTACAGCCAATTGATTGCCCGGCGGGTTCGAGAATCCAAGGTTTATTGCGAGATCCTTCCTTTTTCCACTTCAGTTGAAAAAATCCTCGAAAAGAGTCCTAAGGGAATTATTCTCTCGGGAGGGCCATCCAGTGTTTACGCTTCAGGCGCGCCCCATGTTTCCGATCAGCTTTTTCAACTGGGTCTTCCCATTTTGGGAATTTGCTATGGGATGCAGTTGTTTTCTCACGCCTTGAAGGGGAAAGTTCAAAAAGCCTCTAAAAGGGAATTTGGGCTGGCGCCTTTAAAAATTAAGGATCATCACAATCTCTTCATGAGCCTGCCTTCCACCTTGCAAGTTTGGATGAGTCATGGCGACCAGGTCACCCAGCTTCCGGCAGGGTTTAAAGTTCTTGCTTCCACAGCGAATTGCCGTTTGGCGGCGGTTGGTAATGACCAAAAGAAGATTTACGGGATTCAATTCCATCCTGAAGTGGTTCATACACAAAAAGGAACTAAACTCATCGAGAATTTTGTCCGTAAGGTTTGCGGATGCAAACCTAGCTGGAGCATGGATTCCTATGAAAAGATCGCCATTGAGCAGATCTGCCGACAAGTGGGTAAGGGCCGAGTCATCTGCGGGGTTTCGGGCGGGGTTGATTCGACTGTAGCGGCGGCCTTGATTCATCGGGCGATCGGCAGCCAGCTTTCCTGCGTTTTTGTTAATAATGGGGTATTACGAAAAAATGAGGCTGATCAAGTCGTCTCGATGTTTAAAAATCAGCTTCGAATTCCGCTTCATTACGTGAACGCGGAGAAATTATTTCTTAAGCTGCTTCATAACGTCAGCGAGCCGGAAAAGAAACGAAAGATTATCGGCAACACTTTTATCCGGGTTTTTGAGCGGAAGGCGATTGAATTACAGCGTCAAAAGGGTCCTTTTGATTTTCTGGCTCAGGGAACACTTTATCCTGATGTGATTGAAAGTGTTTCAGTCAAGGGCCCTTCAGCGACTATCAAGAGCCACCATAATGTGGGCGGTCTTCCAAAAGACATGAAATTTAAATTAGTTGAGCCTCTTCGGGAGCTTTTTAAAGATGAGGTTCGGTTATTGGGAGAAAGGCTGAAAATTCCCTATGACTTATTATGGCGCCAGCCTTTTCCGGGACCGGGTTTGGCTGTCCGCTTAATTGGACCTATTTCGAAGGAAAAGTTGGATGTACTGCGCGAGGCCGACGCGATTGTTCACGATGAAATTAAAAAAGCGGGGCTGTATCATTCGATTTGGCAGTCCTTTGCGGTATTAACGCCGGTGAAGTCCGTTGGGGTCATGGGCGACGAGAGAACTTATGAAAGTGTTTGTGCTATTCGGGCGGTTCATTCAACTGACGCTATGACTGCCGACTGGGTGAAGCTGCCATATGATCTTTTGGGCCAGATTTCCAATCGGATCATCAATGAAGTGCGAGGAATTAACCGGGTAGTGTATGACATTACCAGCAAACCACCCGGCACCATTGAGTGGGAATAACCGCAAAACAATTTAGAATTCAAAATTCATAACTGAAAATTCCGGCTATAATTGCCCTATATGAACCGTTCCGAATTTGTTCACCTACATCTCCACAGTCAATTCAGCCTTTTGGAAAGCACTGTCCGCATTGAGCCGCTCATGGCCCGCTTAAAAGATCTGCAGATGCCCGCGGTGGCTTTGACCGATAAAACCAATCTTTTTGGGGCTATTTCCTTCTATCAAAGCGCTCTTTCTCATGGTTTAAAACCCATCCTAGGCTGTGAAATTTGGGTCGCTCCGGAATCCCGTCATGAAAAATCCAATATGCATGGGAGGGAAACCTCTTATCCCTTGGTGCTTTTAGCCGAAAACGACGAGGGTTATCAGAATCTTATGAAACTCTCGTCAGCAGGTTACTTGCAAGGCCATTATCAAATTCCTCACGTGGATAAAGACCTCTTGGCCCGGCATAGCCGGGGATTAATCGCCCTTTCGGGAGGTTTGGAAGGGGAAGTTGACCGGTTCATCTTAAAAGAAGAAATGCCTCTGGCCTTAAGGGTTGCTGGCGAGTATCAGGAAATTTTCGGAAAAGATAAGTTTTTCCTCGAAATTCAAGATCACCGCAAACCCTTGGAGCGACTGGTTCAAAAACGCCTTTCGGAAATATCACAAAAGAATGCAATACCTCTTGTAGCGACCAACAGTGTGCGTTATCTGAAAAAAGAAGACGCTGTTTTTCATGAGGTGCTTTTGTGTTTGGGACAGGGCCAGGTTTTGTCCGATTTGAATCATTTTTCGATGGGATCGGAGGAATATTATTTGAAGTCTGCGGAGGAGATGACGGAGCTTTTTTCAGAGGTTCCAGCGGCCCTTCAGCAGACTAGGTTGATCGCGGATCGATGTAACGTTAATTTAGAGTTTGAAAAGACCTACATGCCGTCGTTTCCCGTACCGGACGTGGGTTTGGACGAAAACGCTTATCTGGAAAAAATTTCCAGGGAAGGTTTAATCCGCCGTTATGGTCCTCGCGCCTCGGAGCCAGAAATCGAGGCCCGCTTAAACGAGGAGTTAACGGTCATTAAAAAAACCGGGTTCAGTGGTTATTTTCTGATCGTATGGGATTTTATCTCAAAGGCGAGGGAAAAGGGAATTCCAGTGGGACCAGGCCGTGGATCGGCGGCAGGGAGTATTGTTTCTTATGTTATGGGCATTACTGAGATTGATCCGATAAAGTATGACCTGCTCTTTGAACGCTTCATTAATCCTGAACGGGTAAGCGCTCCAGATATTGACGTGGATGTCTGTGACCGCAGGCGGAATGAAGTTTTGAGTTACATGACTCAAACTTATGGTAAAGACAGGGTCGCTTCCATTGTGACCTTTGGAACCATGGCCGCCAAGGCGGCGCTTCGGGATGTGGGAAGGGTTTTAGAAGTTCCTTTACCAGATGTTGACCGGATTGCCAAGCTGATCCCGGGCGAGCCCAAAGTTACTTTGGAAGACGCGTTGGAAAGGGTTCCAGAACTTCGAGCGATCGCCAATGAACAGGGACCCTTCCGCAAACTTTGGGATGTTTCCAAGGCCCTAGAAGGTTTAGTGCGGCACGTTTCCACCCATGCCGCAGGCATCATTATCGGAAATGAATCCCTTTTCGATAAAATTCCGCTTTGTAAAGGAAGCGGAGATGAAATTCTAACCCAATACGATATGAACGCTTTAAAAGATGTAGGACTTCTAAAATTAGATATTTTGGGTTTAAGAACCCTTACAGTCATTGATGACACGGTTCAATTTATTAAAGCGAACCGTGGTTTTAACCTTAATCTCGCTGAAATTCCGTTGGAAGACGGGGCAACTTTTAAACTGCTTCAGGAAGCCAAAACCATGGGAATTTTCCAATTGGAATCCCGTGGAATGCGGGATTATATTCGAAAATTAGAGCCATCCAACCTCGAAGACATCATCGCGCTTTTGGCGCTTTACCGGCCTGGGCCTTTGGGTTCGGATATGGTGGATGATTTTATTCACCGCAAAAAAGGACAAGTCCAATTCGAATATCTTCATCCGAGGCTAGAACCCATCCTGAAAACCACTTATGGGGTGATCTTGTACCAAGAGCAGGTTATGCGTATCGCCAAGGATTTAGCCGGCTTTTCTTTAGGCCAAGCGGATTTGCTGCGGCGGGCGATGGGCAGTAAAAATCCCGAAAAAATGGAGCAAATGCGGGACAAGTTTCTGTCAGGATCTCGCGAAAGAAAAATACCCAATGAAACCGCTGAAGCCATTTTCAACCAAATGGCTAAGTTCGCCGGATATGGATTCAATAAATCCCATAGCGCGGCCTATGCCCTGGTGGCTTATCAAACGGCTTATTTAAAAGTCCATTATTCATCTGAGTTTATGGCGGCGCTTTTAACGAGTGAGGCGGGGAATCAGGATAAAGTTTCTCATTACATTTTCGAATGTAAAAAAATGGAAATACCGATTCTTCCGCCAGATGTGAATGAAAGTCTGAATTGGTTTTCACCGACTCCCAAGGGCGAAATTCGTTTTTCGCTTTCAGCGATCAAAAATGTTGGAACTCCTGCGGTTCAATCCCTTTTGGAAATCCGAAATTCCGGTGGTCCCTTTTTATCCCTTTTCGATTTTTGCCGGAGGGTGGATTTAAAAGCCTTTACACCCAAAATGGTGGAGTGTTTGATTTTAGCCGGGGCTTTTGATTTCACGAAGGCGTCCAGAGCGGCGATGAAAGAGTCGGTGGAAAAGGCTTTTCGCCAGGCTCAGGGAGTCCAGGCGGATTCTCAACGGGGTCAAACTTCCATGTTTGAGATAATTGCTACCGAAACCAAGGATTCTTTGCCGGATATCCCCGAATCTTCTGCGGCGCAAGTACTGATGGCGGAAAAAGAGGTTTTGGGATTTTATCTTTCGGGGCATCCTTTGTCAGAGCACGAATGGGAATTGGAGCATTATGTAACGGGTCTCAATGAACTAGAGGAATTGCCGGATGGTTTTGAAATTCGTATTGCGGGGCTCGTACGGGGTTTTTCCAAAAGCACGGTTAAAAAAACTAAAGAAATTTACGGCCGGTTTGTCTTGGAAGACCTTCATTCCAATGTGGAAGTCATCGCCTGGCCGGAAGTTTATAAGAAGTATCAAAATCTTTTATTAAAAGACAAATTAGTCGCCTTAAAAGGACGGTTGGATAAATCAGGAGACCGAATTCAGATTATCGCCGGCGAGGCGATCGATATGAATGAAATGGCGGTGAAGTGGGCGAAGGGCATCCGTTTGATCATGAATGTGGTGGGTTTGGACGAGAGCCTTCTGCCGCGAGTAAAAGCGGTTTGCGAAAAGCATCCCGGACACGCGAAAGTTTATTTTTACATGCAGACAACCCATCACGGTCTTATGATTTTAGAAGCGGGTGGAAATTTGGCGGTGAGGCCGTCCAGAGGTTTTTTTAAAGACATTGACGCGCTTTTAGGTGAGGACAGCATTGAAATCGAGCTTTAATTTTTAGCCTGTTCAATGAACTGATCCAGGGATTGGATAGAGGAGTTTTTAAAAGGGTCGGGCCGCAGGCTTTTGACCGTCTCAAAATCCTCCAAGGCTTTTTTCTTTTCTTTTTCCGATAAATAAATAATGCCGCGGCAATAATAAGCTTCCGCGCTTGAGGTGTTGCCCTGAAGCGCTTCGTTGAGGTACTCAAAAGCCTTGGCTTTGTCTCCGGAGCGGTAGTTCTCGAAGGCCATTTGGGAAAGGACTTTGGCCGTAAAGGACGAGTCCAGGTCGAAGGCTTTTTGGGTTTCCTTTTTCGCTTCCTCGATTCGCCCCGTTTTTTCTAAAGAAGACGCCCAATTGAGGATAAAGAAGGGGCTGGAAGGCGACCATTCAACGGATTTTTGAAAAGCCTCTTCCGCTTTCGGCAAATAACTAGGGTCCGCCGCGCTAAGGGCGGTATAGACGCGGCCCTCATTGTTATAGTAATAACCATTTGCGGGGCTCATCAAAACGGCGTTTTGATAGTTATTTAGAGCGTTAACATACCAATTGAGGGGATTGTTGACATCTATTCTTGCTCTTTGTTCATAAGCTAAACCTAAATAGAGATGGTACTTCACATCGTAGGGAAAGAGGCGTACAGCCCGGCTGAGATAATCAATCTCGGTATCGGAATAATAGTTGATATCCGTCGCGGTAGACCGCGAATCGGGGCTTTTAATCGCGTCGGAATAAACATTTCCGTGTCCATAAGCGATATCCGCCGCCAGTCGACGGAGGGGAAAAATAAAAATTAAAATAATAAGAGTAATAGTAATGATTTTTTCGAAATAAAAAATAAAACCTTTTTGAACGACTGAAGCGGGAGGGTCGAGTGATTTTCGGTAAAAGTTTTGAACACAGGCCAAAAAGAAAAACCAAAGAATATTAAGGGAAGCTACGCCGAAGCTGAAAAGATTTTGAATATGATAGGCCAGAGCCGAAGCCAGGATCGCAATTAAATACCATTGAGAGGAAGAATTGGAGGAATGGTAAAGTTTTAACCACGTCCTCAGAAAACAGATGAGAATCCCAAGATAAGCGGCTAATCCGAGCAGTCCAGTAGTGGCGGCTATTTGCAGTAATTCGTTGTGCGCCATTCGAGAGCTCATGAACATACCATCAATCTGGTTGAATCCTATGCCGCTGTAATAGGGAAAAGCGATTTTAAAAGTATCTAGCCCCACTCCAAACCAGGGGTTGGCCTTAATGATTTCTATCGCCGGGCGCCAAATATGCAAACGCGAGACCGCTAAACTTTCCCGGAAATGGATAATGGAATTCAATAAACGGGACAAAAAAGATTGACCAAAAAAAATAAAAAAAAATAAAATCATTGCACTGGAAATAAAGAAATAGAGTTTGGAAAAATTTTTTATTTTTTCCCGCAGAGTTTCCGCAAAGTTGTTCTTTCGAGCGGCCAAGAAAAACCATAAACCGATTCCCAAAACGGCTGCCAAAAACCCTCCCCGGCTGGCGGTACTGAAGAGGCCCAAGCCGATCACACTCATAACAAGTAAACTGATTTGCCAATATTCAAATAAACTGAAGCGGATTAAAGCTAAGGACAGGCTGAGGAGTCCCAGAGTACGGACAGTAAAACCAAAAGCAGGAGAGGGGTTCAAATTAAAAAGTATTTTTACTTTATAGGTTCCAAGTAAAACCAAAGCGACCCCTAGAATTAAAAGAAAATAATAAAAAAAGGAAGGGAAAGGTCTTTTTTTGGAATTTGAAAAGAATTGTTTGGATGCGATGGATAGAAATAGAGGAATCGACATGGCTAAATAAGCGGATAAGAAGTTGGGATTCCCCAATGCCGCGAATTCCCGGCTGGGATTAATGGATTCCGCATTCCATTGGATGAAATCAAATTGAAAATGCTGACCAATAGCGTATAGAGACGAGAAAAAAGCCGTAAGAGTATTAAAATAAAATATTTTTTCGATTTTTGATTCGTTCAGAAGACGGCTTAAGCAAAAAAACCATATTCCATAGGTTACCAGGGTTGTAAGCCCTGCAAAGTTCTCATAATCCCCTAAAAGACTGGTTCGCCAGCTGAGGCTGATGGATGGAAGACAGGATAGGGCCTGAAATAAAAATAAAATCACTAAACTGATCGCAAGAGGTGAGTAGCGGGCGATGTTTTTTTCTTTGAGTTCGAAAGCTAAAAGAGGGATAGTTAGCAGGATTAGAAAAGTAAGTTTGGGTAGCTCGAATTGATCGTGGTTTTGAACAAAAAACAAAAGTGGAGTGAGGAAAAAAGCTAAAACGCCCACAAGATCAAATAATTTATAAAAGATTCGCTGGTTGAGCAAATTTTTTTCCTTTGGTTATGAAGAGAAAATATTTTATCACTTCATTTGAAAACAAATTTTTTTTATGAGAACAATCGTTGGATTGTTTTTTGATTTTACCTTGAAAAAACCATTATTTTCTTGACTCTGTTATGGAGAGTTCTATACTTAAAAATAATTTCTAAAAAGAATTTAGAAATAAGCTGCGCTTGATCTGGAATTTTATCATTTTTTTGAAAAGCGCGAGATGAAACCGAAAACTCTACCGTGTTTAAAATGTAACGCGGGTTACTACAACTCCCATAGGATTAAAATTTTAAAAAGTCTCGCCAGTGATTGTGTGAGAAGTGACTATCAGTCATCGAATTCTTTTTTTGAAAAGATAAAGTTTGTTTTGAGTTTTAAATTTAGATTCATTTTGAAAGCTTTTGCTGATTTAAAATAACCTTCATGGAGTTGAGTGTCCTATGAGCGATAAAATCAGCCCCCACTGGCATATCGAATTTTATGCCCCAGATGAGGCTCATATGCGGGGCATCTCCAAAATTTATGCTTCTGAAAAAACACCTTTTCAACAGGTTGAGGTGATCCAGTCCAATCATTACGGCAAATGCCTCATTTTGGACGGTCATATGCAGTCTGCCCAATTGGATGAGTTTATTTACCATGAAAACTTAGTTCATCCGGCGATGGTGACCTGTCCAAACCCCAAAAAAGTCGTGATTATCGGTGGCGGTGAAGGCGCTACTTTATATGAAGTCCTTCGTCATAAGACAGTGGAAAAAGCTTGGATGATTGATATTGATGAACGGGTTGTTAAGCTTTGCGACGAATATATGCCCGAATGGCATCGAGGCGCGTTTAAGGATAAACGCACGGTTTTGTTATTTGAGGACGGCCGCAAGTTTTTAGAGAATAGTAAAGAGAAGTTCGACGTGATTATTATTGACATTCCTGAGCCTGTGGAAGAGGGTCCAGCCTATTTGCTTTATACTGAGGAGTTTTACCGGATGGTTTCGGAAAAGCTGTCGGATGACGGGATGGTTGCGCTTCAATCCGGCTGTTCCGCGGAAAAAGAATTGCGTTGTCTGGCCGCGATTCACAATACCCTGAAAAAAGTGTTCCCGATGGTTTATTCCTGGCCCGCGAACGTGCCTTCTTTTGATATTCCGTGGAGCTTTACGATGGCCTCTAAAAAAACAGATCCTAAAAAGTTAAAACGAGATCAAATTGATAAAATTCTGAAAGAAAGACAAGTGGGGAATCTTCGTTATTACGATGGGGAAACTCACGAAGGCCTTTTTTATGTTCCTAAATACATCCGTGATGGATTTGTCTCCCTGACAGAAATTATCCGGGATGATAAACCCCTTACTTACCGGTTCATTGGAGAGGAGAAGAATTCCAAATAAATGGCTATTTACGACGGTCAAGATAAAACCCCTCTATTTGACGCCATTGTCCGCTACGCCAACGAAAATAAAATCTCATTTCACACGCCCGGCCATAAGCACGGCAAAGGTATCGCCAAGGTTTTTAAGCAATTAGTCGGCGAAAAAGTGTTTCGCCTCGATCTTTCGGTTATGAGCGAAATTGATTCCCTGCACGAACCTAGTACGGTCATCAAAGAAGCGCAGATTTTAGCGGCTCAAGCCTATGGCGCTGATTATTCTTTTTTTCTGGTGAACGGCACCACCGGCGGCAACCAAGCGATGATTCTTTCGGTTTGTGATCCGGGGGATAAAATTATTATCCCGCGTAATGCCCACAAATCAGTGATTTCAGCGGTCATTTTAGCTGGAGCCGAGCCGGTTTATATCATGCCTAAGATAGATGAGACTTCTGACTTAATCCTTAACTTGACGCCGGAACAGGTGGAAGAAGCCTGCCGTCAACATCCGGACGCTAAAGCGGTTTTGGTGACCAATCCGACTTATTTTGGGCTGACAACCGACTTAGAGGCGATCTCTGATATTGTTCATCAATACGATAAAATCCTGCTCGTAGATGAAGCTCATGGGGGCCACTTTCATTTCCATTCAACCTTACCGAAATCCGCGATTGATTCGGGCGCGGATATGTGTGTGCAATCCACTCACAAGCATTTAGCGGCACTGAGCCAGGGTTCTGTTCTTCACGTGAAGGGCGTTCGCGTGGATATTTTAAGATTGAAAACGACCCTTCAAATGCTTCAGACCACCAGTCCTTCTTATGTCATTTTGGCCTCGTTGGATCTTTCCCGCTATCAAATGGTTCATGAAGGCGAGAAGACTCTGGATGAGGTTATTCGTTTGTGCGAGGCGACTCGAGCCGAGGTCAATAAGATCCAGGGTTTGTCCTGTCTCACCCGGGAACAAGTCCGTAAAATTCCGGGTTTAGACCTAGATGTGACCAAGATTACCGTTTCCACTAAGGGGCTTCCTTGCTCCGGCTATGACATGGCCAAGATTTTGAATTCCGAGTACGGTATTCAAATTGAGATGGCGGATTTTCAAAATATTTTATTATTTGTTTCAGCGGGCAATACCGCGAAAGAATTGAAAAAATTTGTCGCGGCTTTGAGCAAGATCGTCGTGGATTACAAAGATATGTTCATGAATCAAAAGAAAAAAAGGCGAATTGTTTTTCCCCATTTTGTCCCGAATAAAGAGGTGAATCCCAGGGAAGCGCTCACTAAACTTACCCGAAAAATACCCTTTAAACGTTCGGTTGGAAAAATCTGCGCGGAGATTGTTTGTCCCTACCCGCCAGGCATTCCCGTTCTTTGTCCCGGGGAAGTGATCACGCAGGAGATCTATACTTACTTGATGAATGTCTTGGATTCGGGAGCCCGAATTAACGGCCAATCGGACGGTCGTTTGCAGACGATTAAGGTTTTAGAAGAGACTCCTACCAACGCCAACGGGCAAAAAAAACTTTTCGCTATCAGCTAATGACTTAAAATTCATGCTAGGGTACAACTATTTTTTGATTTAAAAGCTAATCTTTATTTGCGGGACTAAAAATCAAAAAAAACTGGGGGAAAGTTAAGCGAAGGCTTGCTGAATTTCGCTGAAACTTCTGACGCAATTGCGTCCTTGGGATTTTGCCTCGTACATAGCCTTATCCGCACGGTCAATCAGCGTCACGCTTCCGATACCCTCCGCGTTTTCATAAGTATCCAGACCTATACTCACGGATACCTGTAAAGTGCGGCCTCGAACCATGACTTGATATTGACTTAAGACTTCCTGGACGCGAAGGGCTAAAATCATAGCGCCTTCTTTGGCCGTCGCGGGAAGAATTGCGACAAACTCATCACCGGCATAACGGGCGACGAGATCGGTTGTCCTGAAAAGCGACTGCAGCTTTTGGGCGATTTGTTTTAAAAATTGATCGCCTACGGAATGACCGAAGTTGTCATTAATTTCTTTAAAATGGTCAATATCGATAAAGACCATAGAAAGGGGCTGGTGATAACGCCGGGCCCGGTTTAATTCATAATCAAGTATTTGCTGAAAATACCGGCGGTTATAAAGCTCTGTGAGGGTGTCCCTCAAAGCCATTTCCTCGACTTTGCTGAAGAGTTTGGCGTTTTCAATGGTTAAAGCCGCCTGCCGGGAAAAAATGATCAAGATTTCCCGCTGTAAATCCGTGGAAGGTTTTTCATAAACCAAAAGGCCAATGAGGTTGTCCCGAATTTCCAAAGGGACAAACTCAACCGATTTGGCATCCAATGTGCTTTCAAAAAGCTGGATAAGGCGGTCATGGGTCGGGCCAGAGATTTTTTCTTTCTGAGGAAGTAAGTTGGAGCGCAAGAGATCAGATTCCTCATCAAGGGTCAGAAAAACATTAGCCTCATTGACTTTTTTTTCGTTGAATCCGATGGAGGTATAACCTTTGAGGCTGTTGGAGGATTCTTCTTTAATAAAAATAGAAGCTTTGTGAATGCCTGTTCCGTTTTTGAGTCCGCGCAAAATAGCTTTTAAAAGAACGGGAAGGGGTTTAGAAAACTGAAGTTCAGCGCTGGCGTGATACAATGACATAAGGCCCTGATTAAGAACCGCCATTGGATTTTTAGAGGTTTCGGTTGGGGTATGGGCCTTGGTTTTAAGCGCCATTACCTTGGCTTTTTTCTTTGTGGGCAATTTGTTTTTCCCGTTATTTCAAAACAGGTTTTGGTGTTGAAGTGAATAGTTGTCGGCTATTATGGTTTAAACAAGGGTTATGTACAGCCAAAATATAGACATAATTTGGCAAATGTTTACCTGCAAAAGCGGTTTAATAACCGGTTAAATAAATACTGTTGTTGAGATTGGTCAAAATTCCACGAATGGGGTCTATTTTGAAAGGAAACGCCAAGTGAAGAAACGTTCACGAGTTTTAATTACGGGCGGGGCGGGTTACATCGGCAGTCATGCGGTGAAGGAAGCGGCTCGGTTTGGTTTTGAGCCGATCACATATGACAACCTTTCGGCCGGCCACCGCTGGGCGGTTCAAGCGGGGGATTTCGTTAAAGGCGATCTGAAAGACCGGGCAAAACTAGTCAAAACCTTTCAAAAATATAAGCCGATCGCCGTCATGCACTTCGCTTCCCATATCGCGGTGGGGGAATCCGTGGTAAATCCTCAAAAGTATTATCAAGATAATCTGACGAACGCGCTCACGCTCTTCTCTGTGATGCTTGAGAAAAAAGTCAAAACCTTTGTGCTGTCTTCTACCGCGGCGATTTATGGAGACCCAATTAAAGTCCCGATTCCTGAAGATCACCCCCATCAGCCGGTAAATCCTTACGGTGATTCCAAGTTAATGCTGGAAAAGATTCTGGCCTGGTATGACAAGGCCTACGGTTTCCGATCCACCTTCTTGCGCTACTTTAACGCCGCTGGCGCGGACGCCTCGGGCACTTTAGGCGAGGTTCACGATCCCGAATCCCACTTGATTCCACTGGTTCTGGATGCGGCGGCAGGATTGCGGAAAAATATCACGGTTTTCGGAAGGGATTACCCGACTCCTGATGGCACCTGCGTACGGGATTATATTCATGTGACCGATCTGGCGGGAGCGCATTATCTGGCTTTGCGGCGGATGCTGGAAAAAGACAAGAGTGATTTTTTTAATTTGGGGACGGGAAAAGGCTTCTCGGTTCAGGAAGTTATTCAAAAAGCTGAGGAAGTCACTGGAAAAAAGATTCCCGTGGCGGACGGCGACCGCCGGGCGGGAGACCCGCCGGAACTAGTGGCCCAATCCCAAAAGGCGCAGGATACGCTCCAATGGAAGCCCGAGCATTCCAGCTTAAAAAATATCCTCACTACCGCTTGGGCTTGGCATCAAAAATGGCACGGGAAAAAGAAAAAGTGTTAAGGCTGCTTGAAGACCGTCTTGCGGTAAAACTTTAATTCCTCAATGGTTTCTAAAATGTCATCCAGAGCTTTGTGTTTTTGTTTCTTTTGAGGCGATTGAAACTGGGGTCCGTACCAGCGCTTCACGAGCTCCTTAATAGTACTCACGTCCACCAGCCGGTAATGCAGGTAACCCTCCAGCTTCGGCATATACTCGATTAAAAATCGTCGGTCCTGATAAATAGTGTTGCCGCAGAGGGGGCTGGTTTTGGGTTTGCAATGGCGAGTGATAAAGTCCAGCGTTTGCTGTTCCGCCTGCTCCAAAGTGGTTTGGGAATCCTTCACAGCCCGAGTTAAGCCGGATTCACCGTGGTGCTTAGTGTTCCACTCATCCATGCCGTTTAAAATGGAATCAGGCTGGTGAATGACGAGGGCGGGCCCTTGTTCGATTAGGTTCAGGTCCTTATCGGTGACCAGGGTCGCGATTTCTAATACCACGCAGGTTTTGGGGTCCAGACCCGACATTTCCAAATCCATCCAGACTAAATTGCCATCTTGTTGAGCGGCCATGGGGTTCCTTTAATTTAAATTGAAGTGCGGCATTTTATTCGGGTTTGGACAAAAAAAATAGCCCTCGCCTTAAGGCAAGGGCTATTGAAATGACTTTTTAAAACGAGACTTTAACTCGCCCGGCGTGGGTCCGCTCCGAATACCCGGGTAACGGCAAACTCGGCGTTGTTGCTGAACCCCTTGGCGGTCTGAGGATCACTGGCGATCGCCGCCCGTATCATGTCCTTGGCCACGTCGACGTTATCTTTGGCGTAGAACATGATGGATTCTTTGGCTTCGGCTGGTTCCTGCTGAGCCACCAGTCTCAAAATACCGGCGATGTTTTTTTCCACCTTATCAAAGCGAACATATTTCAACAAAATGTTGATTTTACGTTTACTCAGCTTGGGGTTGGGCGCCGTGCCGTTGGTCATGGCGCTCATGAAGTCGATATAGTCGATCACCGCGTCGTCACGGGTGGCCACGTCCTGCATACTTTGGGTGGAAGCCAAGCTGAACTTCTTGTCCTGGCCGGTCCACTTGACCTTAGTCGATTTCTCGATTTTACCCACATAGTCTCCCATGAAGGTTCCCACCTTAATATCGCCACGATAGTCGTAAATCGGGTCTTTGGTGAGATAAAGGGCGCAGGCCCGAAGAACCTGAACGTCCACCGGCGTGAAGGTGGCAAAAGGCCCCTTGCGTTCAGTTTCCCCGGAAACCAAAGCCATAATGAAGCGGTCCTGGAAGAAGTCCACATAGTTACGCAGGGGCTCAATCATGATATGGGGAATAATAGGTCTGCCCTCGGCGTCCAAGGGAAAGAGGTTGGTGTGCATGAGGAGAATTTTCTGCAGGGAAGCGATCACGTTTTCTGGGGTGCAGAGGCGGTTGTTGTAATTCGTGTCGCTCTCCGGGAACTGCTTTGCGACCAGTACCCGCGCGGCGCTATAGGAGACCTTCATGGGGGAAGACTCCGCGGCCCGAACCGAGGCGCTATTGGTAGTGTCAATGTCGGTCTTGAGGCTGGATATGCTGGCCGGATTAAACAAAGGCCCAGACATGTCAATCGCTGCGGCACCCGCGCCGTCACCGATTTTGCTGAATTCTACATTCAGGATGCTGAGGTTCTTGAATTTCTCCTCCACGCCCCTGGCGCTTTCCGCCATCTTGGTGAGATTCTGAATAATTTCCTCGACCCATTTGGCCATGCTGGCCCCTGCGTCGCCGACTTTTCCCTCAAAGGCTTTCAAGATCGCTTGTTCTTGAGGCGTCACGTTCGCGCCCTTGCCCCAGGCGGCGGAGACTTTTTTCATCATCTCCACGCCGATCTTGGCGTTTTTCAAGGCGTTCTCATTCATGGCGTTTAGAACTTTGGGGAAGTGGGTGTCAATCTGATTGGCCGCCATGCCCAATTCGCTTTTCACCTGGTCCATCTTTCGTTTCAACTCGTCCCGTACACGTTTTTGATCCTGGGGAGAATTCCGCAGGGCTTTTTTGCGGTCGTCGCCCATGGTAAGGGGTAGGAATTCGTTTTTGGCGATAAGGACGAATTTATCCAAAACAGAATAAACCGGGAGCGCGCGGGTCTCCGGGCTAGGGGCTGATAATGATTTTAGGAGCTCTCCATAAAAATCAGAGGGTAAGAGTTGAACGGTTTTAGGGGCATTCGCGATCTGAACGGTGATGACATCACCCAAGGCTCCAGTGGAAAGGAAAACACCCTGCTGCGGGGTTAATTCGTTTAATCGGTTGGAGACCAAATAATCCACTAGGTTGTTGTAGGCAGTTCGGAGTTTATCAGCCCGGTTTTTTTCCGCGGTTGCGGAGGTGTCAGCATCAGTGGCGTAAATGACCAGGCAGTCTTCAACTTGTTTTCGGGTTTCGTCGTCCACTCCTTTCATCAGTTCTTCGAAGTTCGTGCCGCTGACTACGGAAGTGGCTGTGGACATATAAGAAAACCCCCGGAAAGTAAAAAATAGGTGGAAAACCCTGACGGTGATTTGAGTATAACATGGCTGTTTATTTGTTGAATTAAATATTGAGGGATGTTTCGTGGAATAAAAGGGACGATTTTAAAACGCTTTTTTATGGGGAAGGGTTCATTCGTTGAACGTTTGGGAACCGTTCTCAAATTTATTTTTTAAGGGAAGAGGGATTCATAAGCCACAAACTTTTCCAGGCCGAGTCATACTCAAAAGCGGCTATGCCCGCGGTGGGATAAAGAACCTCCGGCGGAGGATCCAAACCCTCTAAAAGAAGTGTGGTTAATTCCTCTAAAAAAGGAAGATGGCTGACGACAAGCAGGCTCTCATTTTTTAAATTCACCACTTCCTGATAAACCTGAAGAGCGTCTCCATCGGGGCCAATGGCTTCCTTTTCCAATCGCTGAGTCTTTGGAATCGCCAAAATATCGCCGTAAATCTCGGCAGTTTCAAAAGTGCGGATTTTGGGGCTATGCCAAAGGCGGTCGATTTTCAGGTTTTTTTTAGAAAGGGCCAAAGCCATTTGGGTTATATCGGTTTTTCCACGCTCTGTTAAGGAGGAGGGTTCATTTGAACCAGGATGGGAGGCGTCGCCATGTCGGGCTAGATACAGCATCATTTTGAAAAGCCTCTTTATTTACGGTCTTTGACACCAGTTTTGAAATGTTTATTAAACTCTTCTAAATGCATCCAGGTTTTAAAGTCTTTCATCCGGTCAATATAAAAATAACCGTTTAAGTGATCCACTTCATGCTGAATGACACGGGCTTCAAAACCATGAACAGTTTTACGGATTTTTTCCCCCTCGGGTGTCACTGCCTCAAAGGTTATCGACTTGGCCCGGGGAACGACTCCGCGAAAACCGGGAATACTCAGACAGCCTTCCCAGCCTTTTTCTGTCGCTTTGGAATAACTCACGATCCGGGCGTTCAAATAAGTTTGCAGCGGGAAAGAAGCTACCCGAGGATACCGCTTATTCCCCCGGCATTCCATGACGAAGATTCGGGCATTTTGACCCACTTGATTTGCCGCCAGGCCGACTCCCTGGGCTTCCCGCATGGCTTCGACCATTCCCTTCAAGAAAATCGGGAGGGACTTTCCTTTTAAATGTTTTAAATCGATGGAGGCGGTTTTTTTTCGAAGAACTAAATTTCCAATCTTAACCAACTTGAGCTTCATGATTTTTCCTTATTTAAAAGTTGATGCAAAACCAATTCTTAATCACCACAAGCCCCCTAAAAAGGAGCTTGTGGTGAAAATATTCTTCGTCTTTGTTTAATGGTTCAATATTTTTTTTGGTTCGAAGCGTAAAACACCAATGAAAGGGCTTTCTTAAAACGTTTAATTTTCATTTATCTCGTTTATTTTATTTTAAAAATGCATAGACTAACGCCAACCTTGAAAGGCTCCCGACTTATGCCCTCTCATTTTATTTCATTCCCAAAAGATTTCCTATGGGGAGCGGCTACCAGCGCTTTTCAAATTGAGGGGCATCCCCTGGCGGACGGGGCGGCTAAAAGTAATTGGTACGAATGGACCCATAGTCCGGGCCGCATTGAAGACAATCAAAACGCCGATACCGCCTGCGACTTTTACCATACCTATAAATCCGACATTGCCCTGATGAAACAAATGGGATTGAAGACCTTCCGCTTTTCCCTCAGTTGGCCCCGGATTATTCCCGAAAGGGGCCGGGTTAACGAGAAAGCCATCGATTTTTACCGTCGTCTGATCGACGAACTGGACCAGGCTGGTATCTACCCGAACGCCACTCTTTTTCATTGGGAAGTTCCCGTTTGGGCCAAAGGGGAATGGGAAAACCCTGAAATCGTTCCAGCTTTCCAAGAATACGCCGAAACGGTATTTAAAAAACTGGGGAAGGAAGTGGGTTCCTGGGCTACCCATAACGAGCCCACGGTCGTTTCTCAAATCGGCTATCTGCAGGGTTTCTTCCCCCCGGGCAAAATGGATAAGAAGGCCTTCGCTAAGGCGACGCATCATTTGAATGTGGCTCACGGATTGGCGGTACAAAGCTATCGGCAGTTAAATCTGGGCGGGGAGATCGGCTGGGTTTTGGCCCTTTCGACTTTTCGAAGCAATACTCAAGATCCGGTGGATCTGGACTACACAAAAAAAATGGAAGATCTCAATAATGGCTTTTTTCTCGATCCCTCCGCGGGCCGGGGTTACTCGGACTTTTTCTTCGACTACACGGGGGAATCCCGGGCTTACTATGAGAAGGACTATCAAACCATCGCCCAGCCTATCGACTTTTTAGGGGTCAATCACTACAACCCCAACTATGTCCGCTATATGAAGGGCAATAACCTTTACGATAACGCGGGTTTTGTTCCCCCGGGTATGCCGATGAATGATTTGAAGTGGGCGGTAGACCCTACAGCTCTCTATGAACTGCTGGTTTCCCTCTGGAAAAACTACGGTCATAAAAAGCTCTACATCACTGAAAACGGCTTTCCGACCCGGGATAAACTGCGGTCAAAAGAAGAGATTATAGAGGATGATGTTCGGGTTCATTATCTGGGCACCTATCTGGCGCAGGCTCATAAAGCCATCCAGGAAGGTGTACCTTTGAAAAATTATTTCGCTTGGTCCCTTTTGGATAACTTCGAGTGGTGTTTCGGCTACGATCCGCGATTTGGTTTGATTCATGTGGATTTTAAAACCCAAAAACGCACTTTTAAAAAAAGCGCCAAGTGGTATCAAAAAACTATCGCGGATAACGGCTTTGACCCGACTCTGCTTCCGAAGAATCCGCCTTATCATGTTTTCAAATAATTCCCCAAAAATAACGTTGATGATCCGATTTTTTTGGAAGTCACGGGTATTTTGGAAAAAATTCCAAGAAAATCAGGGAAACGGCTTTAAGACTTGAGAGGGCAGGACCTCGAATTGGGAGTTCCCTGGTATTTTCCACAAAAGGCTTAGGAGGGTGTCCACTCCCTTAATCTTTTTAAAACGCGCTTCCAATCGGTGAGTTCCTTTTCTCAGGAAACGTTGCCCGCCTAATTGACTCGCTGACAGCAGGGGTTTCCCATCCAAGCTCATTTGAAAATCATCGCTGGTGAGCACTGTCCATTCATAAATACCGTCTTTAGGTGCGATCAAGCTTCCCTTCCAATGAACACTCAGCGGCGGGAAGTTGGTGAGGGGGAAATCATTCCGGAAGGTGAAGTTCAACAAGGGATCTATTTGTATCGCGGCCGGAGTCCCTTTTTCCAAGGTGGAAGAGTAATAAACCCCTTTTAATCCATGGTCCCAGGAATGCCGGCTCAACCGCGCCGCCTCGCTGACCCATGTTGACGCAGGGATTAAATACAGTCCCGCGATCCGGTTTCCGTCTAAGTCCTTAAACCATTCGGTTGTCCCTCCGGGATAAAGGTTTTGGAAAAGTTTTAAGTCGCCCCATTGGCCTTCCTCAAAAAATAAGCAAACGCCTTTTTGAGGCGACAAGCCTTTTAGCACAAGCGATCGGGGCAACTTCCAGTAACCAATTTGGGGGACGAAGTCGTAATCTAGAAACCAAATTTGGAAGTTTCCATAGAACTTAGGGCACACAAAGCAGTTATAAGATCCGCTGTAGCGTTGAATGGCCTGGGCCACCCAAGAATCTTCAGCTCCCCCGCAAACCCGCCAACAATCCGGATTATTCGCCTGGACCTGAAAATAATCCCGGGCGTTTTGAACCGCGGAAAAAAACAGTAAAAAACTGAGAAATGCCGCGGAGAGAAACTTTGGCTTCAAGTCTTTGAGTTTTTCATGAAAAACCCACAGAGCTTGAGCCGATAAGAAGAAAACGAACGGGAGCGTTCCCATCAAGCGGCTGGCATGCCGGCTGTCGATCGATAAGAAAGCGGGCAGGAGGAAAACGCTGAAGCCCGTTAAGGCGTAAAAATATTTTCTCTCTTTGAAATGGAAAAGGGCGTAAAAGGCTCCCAAAAACCATAGAACTCCGGTGACATCATCCAATTGACGGTGATTTGGAATATTGTGATAGAACCAGGGATCTCCCCATCGGTTAAACACCAGTATCGTTTCGAGGAAATGATTCCAAACACCCGATAAACCGTGTTCCGCGAAAAGGCTGGGAAAGGCCAAGAGTTCTTTTTCCCGGGAACTCAAACCATGGTCGCCCAGAATATGAACCAGAGCGGGAGAGGCGAAGATTAGAAAGAAAACCAGTAACCGGACGTTGTTTTGAAAGAACCGGGCCCTATCCGCGCATCTCCATCCTTCATATAAAACGTAAGCGAAGATTAAAATCGGAAGAACTTTGAGGTCTTGATAGGAGTAAAAGCCCGAAGCCAGACAGACGCCGCATAGCGCGAAGGCCCAAGGTTTTTCGCTTTGGACCGCGTAGAGCCAAAAGGTTAGGGTGAGGCCGATAAAGAATGGTACTTCCATCGCCGGATGCCCGTCCCGACTGTAAATCAAAAACCACCGGCTGGAGTACAGAAAAAAAAGGGCGGCGAGGGCGGTGGGGGTGTTGGATAAAGACCGGTAGCAGTAATAAAACAAAGGCAGGGCGATCAGGCTGAAGACGACCGAGTAAAGAAAAAAAGAAATTTGAGAGGGTTTAAAAAAATGAAACCAGGCCGCCAGGAAGTAATACATATCGGGCTGAGCCACGGGCCAGTCAAAAGTCTGGTAAAAAGGCCATCCGTTTCCCCGGGCAATTTTCTCAGCATTAAGCGCCAGATAACCTTGATCGGGAAAAAGACCCGCGGGAAATTGGTCTAACCGGTAAATCCGCAAAAGAAAAGCGCCAATTAGTATCAACGACAATAAGCCATAGGTTTTCGACGCGGAAAGGATCTCACGAGAGGGTGAAATCGAGCGAGGGAGGATCAGGATCAATCCTGCCAAAGCGTAACAGGCTATACCGACGGGAAGTGTCCAAAAGAACTGGTTTTGGATTAAGAGTAGTTGGCCCAGAGAAGAAAAGAGAATCAGGGAAAAACAAAGCCACGGGGAAGATGAAAAAAAGGGTTTGTTCAAGGGAACCAAGCCTTCGTGGGAGTAGGTGGACCGATTTTAACATGAAGTTACCCGGGGAAAGGTCGGCTCTTTGATTTATCCTCTTTTTAAAAACATGACCCCCGTCATTGAAACCGCTCCTTGTCGGCCTTATTTTGGGTGTGACTCACACAACAATTACGAGGTTTTTAATCATGGATATCAACAAATTTACCCTTAACGCTCAGAACGCCCTTCAGACAGCTCAAACCCTGGCGGGAGATTATGGGCATCAGCAGTTGGACAATGAGCACCTTTTTCTAGCCCTTTTACGGCAGGAAGAAAGCGTGGTCGCGCCGATTCTTAAAAAGATCGGACTGGATCCGGTTGTCTTGGACCGGGAACTGGATAAAGACCTTTCGGGTCTGCCGAAAGTGTCCGGCGATACCCAGGTGTACGCCAGTCCCCGTCTGACCAAGGCACTAGACGCCGCTCAAAAAGAAGCGGACAAGATGAAAGACGAGTATGTCTCCACGGAGCATTTACTTTTGGCGCTTTTAGACGCGCCCGCGGCCTCGGGCCATCCCGAGGGCTGGGGTGTGAAGAAGCTCATGAAGAACCACAGCCTCAGCCGGGAGAAGGTTTTGTCCGCCATGGCCGAGGTGCGGGGTAATACCCGGGTAACGGACCAGAATCCCGAAGCGAAATATGAATCCCTCAAGAAATACGGCAAAGACCTGACGGACCTGGCCCGCCGGGGAAAACTCGACCCTGTCATCGGCCGGGATGAGGAAATCCGCCGGGTGATTCAAGTGCTTTCCCGCCGCACGAAGAACAATCCTGTTCTTATAGGAGAGCCAGGCGTGGGTAAGACCGCCATTGTGGAAGGTCTGGCGAACCGTATTGTCTCCGGCGACGTGCCGGAAGGACTTAAAGGTAAAAAAGTCATCGCGCTGGATTTAGGAGCCATGGTAGCCGGAGCTAAGTTCCGGGGTGAGTTTGAGGACCGCCTGAAGGCCTTCTTAAAAGAAGTCACTTCGAGCGAGGGCCAAATCATTCTCTTTATCGATGAGCTTCATACCCTGGTGGGGGCCGGTGCCGCCGAAGGCAGTATGGACGCCAGCAATATGCTGAAGCCCGCTCTGGCCCGGGGTGAACTGCGCGCGGTGGGCGCCACCACGCTGAACGAATACCGTAAATATATTGAGAAAGACTCGGCCCTTGAGCGCCGTTTTCAACAGGTCATGGTGGGCGAACCCACCGTGCCCGATACCATTTCCATTCTCCGGGGTTTAAAAGAACGCTACGAATTGCATCATGGTGTGCGCATTCAAGACGCCGCATTGGTGGCCGCCGCGGTACTGTCGAACCGCTATATCACCAACCGTTTCCTGCCGGACAAGGCGATCGACCTCATTGACGAGGCCGCCTCTAAATTGCGTATCGAAATTGACTCCATGCCGGTGGAGCTGGATGAAGTGGAGCGCAAAATCCGCCAGTTGGAAATTGAGAAGCAGGCTCTTCAAAAAGAAAAGGACTAGCGCCTCGAAAGACCGTCTGGCCAAGCTGGAAAAAGAGATGGCGGACCTCAAAGAAGGCTCCTCCCAAATGAAGGCCCGGTGGCAGTCGGAAAAGAAAGCCATCCAGGAACTGCGCAAAGTGAAGGAAGAGCTGGATAACCTCAAGATCGCTGAAACCAAGTTTGAGCGCGAAGGCAAATTGGATAAGGTCGCCGAACTGCGCTACGACACCACGCCTAAACTGCAAAAGCACCTCAAAGAGCTGGAAGATAAGCTGGCCGAGACTCAAAAGACAGGGCGGCTATGCTGAAGGAAGAAGTGACCGACCAGGAAATCGCCGCGGTCGTCGCCAAGTGGACGGGTATTCCCATCTCCAAAATGATGGAAGGGGAAACCCAAAAGCTGATTCACTTGGAAGATGCTTTGACCAAACGGGTTGTGGGCCAGAACGAGGCCGTCGTCGCGGTGGCGAACGCCATCCGCCGGTCCCGCTCGGGTTTGGGCGACCCCAACCGGCCTTTAGGCTCCTTCCTCTTTGTGGGGCCGACGGGTGTGGGTAAAACGGAGCTGGCGAAAGCTTTGGCCGGATATCTGTTTGATGACGAGAAGATGATGGTGCGCATCGACATGAGTGAATATATGGAAAAGCACTCGGTGTCACGCCTCGTCGGCGCCCCCCCGGGTTATGTGGGCTACGATGAAGGCGGCCAATTGACCGAAGCGGTACG
This sequence comes from candidate division FCPU426 bacterium, assembly GCA_963849245.1. Classification (GTDB taxonomy): domain Bacteria; phylum Oederibacteriota; class Muellerivitia; order Muellerivitales; family Muellerivitaceae; genus CAWKIY01. Next base: position 29,394 of record CAWKIY010000016.1, read on the forward strand.
CCGCCGTCCTTACAGCGTGGTCTTGTTCGATGAGGTCGAAAAGGCCCACGCGGACGTGTTCAACATCCTGCTTCAAGTACTGGATGACGGCCGTTTAACCGACAGCCAGGGCCGGGTGGTGGATTTCAAGAACACCGTGCTTATCATGACCAGCAATATCGCCTCGGCTCAAATCATGGAAGCCAAGAAGACCGACGAGGATTTAAAAGACGCGCTTCAAAAAGAACTGCGGCAGTTTTTCCGTCCGGAGTTCCTCAACCGCGTGGACGATATCGTGATCTTCCACCGCTTAGGGGAAGACCAATTGGAATCCATCGTGAACATCCAGTTGGAAAGCCTGAGGGGAAGACTTTTGGACAAGAAAATTACGCTGGAAATGTCCAAGGGCGCTTTGGCCTACCTGGCGGAGAAGGGCTACGACCCGGTTTTCGGGGCCCGTCCCTTGAAACGCCTCATTCAACACGATCTGATCGACAAGCTGGCTTTGAAGCTCTTGGATGGCGAAGTTAAAGAAGGCCAGACGGTTAAAGTGGATGTGGCGAAGAGCGGCGAATTATCCATCGTTTCTAAATAATTATTTGTCCCGTTGGGCGGGATAGAAAGGAATCTCATGAAGGATAATCCCGTCGTTAAAAACATTACTCCTCTGGGATTTCCCTGGAAGACGCAGGACCCTTTTCTGTTCTGCGTCCACCATGACGACGCCTATCCGGAGGGGAATGAAAAAATGGGGCCAAACGCTTCGCTCGAGGGCCGGAACCTAGGTGAGGATTTCGCCGGTAAGGATGGCTGGCGCATGTATCACGGGGAAGTGGTGCCGGGTTTTCCCCAGCACCCCCACCGGGGTTTTGAGACTGTCACTTGGGCGCGTCAGGGCTATATCGATCACTCGGATTCCCTCGGCGCCACCGCCCGCTTTGGCCATGGCGATGTTCAATGGCTGACCGCGGGAAAAGGTATTTCCCATTGCGAGATGTTTCCTTTGGTCAATCAGGACAATCCTAATCCGGCGGAGTTATTCCAGATTTGGTTGAACCTGCCGAAATCGGCGAAGTTGGCTGATCCTTATTTTTCCATGCAATGGTCTCAGCAGATTCCCCGGGTAGTCACCGCCGATGCGGAAGGCCGTAAGACCGAGGTGGCTTTAGCCGCCGGCCGTCTGGGAGACCAGAAGGCCCAATCCGCCCCGCCGGATTCCTGGGCCGCCAATCCCAAACATGATGTGGCTATTTGGACGATTAAACTGGAACCTCACGCCCAGTGGACCCTTCCAAAGGCCCAGCCTGGTTCCAACCGCGCGCTTTATTTCTTTAAAGGGGTTACGCTCAAGGTGGATGGGGTTTGGGTTTCAGTTCAAAACTCAGTGGAGCTTCAATCGGATGTGGATGTCCTTCTCGTTAATGGCGAGGTGGAGGCTGAACTGCTGTTACTTCAAGGTAAGCCCATCGGCGAGCCCGTGACCCAGTATGGCCCCTTTGTTATGAACACCCGGGAAGAAATCGAGGAAGCTTTTGAGGACTACCGCCGCACCCAATTCGGCGGATGGCCTTGGAAGTCCGATGATCCGGTGCATCCCCGAAATGAAACCCGCTTCGCCAAACACGCGGATGGCCGGGTGGAACGCCCCGCCGAAACGACAAATCCCGTTTAAATAAAAGGCCCAGGCAGAAGAACCGTTCCAGATTAATTCTTCAACCGCAAGGTTCCTCCTCTTCCCAACAGCCGTTAGAATGGGATTCTGGTTCCTCGTAAGCGATTCGTCTTAAGGCTGTGTAGATTTAAACCCCAGGAGTCGACGATGCCCGAATTTAAAAAAGCCTATTTCACCATCATGGTCGACAACCTCGACAAGTCGATTGAGTTCTACAACGGGCTCTTAGGGTTATATGAAGACCTGCATTACGGGGACAGTTGGGCGGAGTTAACCACCAATGGATTGAGAATAGGGCTTCATCCGAAAAGGCCGGGGATGCATCCGGCCCCGAAAGAGAACCACATTTCTATCGGGTTTGAGGTGCAGGACATTAAAAAGACCGCTAAAGAATTGGAAGAGAAGGGGATTGTTTTTCATTACATGGAAAATGAGATCAACCTCTTGGCTTTCTTCAAAGACCCTGACGGAACGCATCTTTATCTAACCCAGGTGCGGTAACCCCTTATGAAAAATTTGGCAATGAAAGCGTTCGGCGCGCTTTTGCTCACCCTTGTTCCGATGGGAATCCTGATATTCCTGTGCGCGGGGACGATGAACTATTGGCAGGGTTGGGATTTTTTAGGGGTATTCGGCGCCACCGGAGCTGCCATCACGCTCTATCTCTTAAAACACGACCGGAAACTTTTAGAAAGGCGGGTCAAGGGAGGGCCGACCGCCGAAAAGACATCCCTTCAAAAGATTATCATGTCCTTGGCTTCGGTCGGATTCGGGGCTTTGCTGGCGGTGCCGGCGGTGGACTTCCGTTTTCATGGGTCTTCGGTTCCTTTTTGGGCCGAGATGGGCGGCAATCTTCTCATCCTGACCGGGTTTAGCCTAATTGCTTTCGTGTTCAAGGTGAATACCTATACCTCCTCAACCATTGAATTGGCGAAGGGTCAAAAAGTCATCTCCACCGGGCCCTACGCGATCGTGCGGCACCCCATGTATAGCAGTTCGTTTATTTATCTCGTTGGTATCCCCCTTGCCTTGGGGTCCTGGCGGGGATTGGGAGTGGTGCCGGTGATGTTCCCTGTGGTGATCTGGAGAATGCTGGATGAGGAAAAACTCCTCAAGAAAAAGCTGAAGGGTTACGTTCAATATTGCGAGAAAGTGCCTTACCGGCTTCTTCCCGGTGTTTGGTAAAAACTAGTTATTTTACGGCAAGGGCGTCCAAAGCCCGGCGATGACGGGAACATCCTGCAGGGCAAGGCTATCGGTTAAGGTGAAGTTGTAACGGGCTTCCACAAAAAGATGGCTTTGGGCGCTTAGTTCAAGCTGAAGTCCTACGCCCGCTAAGGCGTCCGGGTTGGCGGTGGAGAGTCCAGATGGGGTGGCAAATTGCAGGTCAAAGCCCGCTCCAGCCAAAACATAAGGCTGAAGGCCTTTGCCGTCGAAGGTGTATTTCAGCTCCGCTAAAAAGCGGGGGTTGGTCACCGAACTGCCCGCTCCGGTGAAGACCCAATATTCGGCGTCGCCCTGCAGGGAAAAACTTTTGTCCAACTGATAACCCACGAATCCCAAACCGCCGCCGCCCACGTAATAGTCGCTGTTCCAGTTGGCGCCGACGAGGTCCAAACCCGTACCCACCCCCACATACCAAGGATTCGCAGGGGCTTCCTGGCTTTGAGCCTGGGCCGTTGCGCAAGCCAAAAGTAGAATGAACAGCCATCCTAATTGTTTCATGTGATTTCTCCTTCTCGGTTTAAAATTGATTCCCGTTTCATTATTGATTTTAGTTTACGCCGCCTCTCAGAAGCATCATCTCATTATTTGAATGCCAAGGCGTCGGCCTCAGCGCCCGGCGGACAGCGCCTTCAGGGCCAATTTCAGGGTGCTTTTTAAGGCGGGTTCCCGGTCTTGATTCACAAAATGAAGAACCATGTTGGGGGTAATAAAGCCGCGGGTCACCTCAAAAAGAAACGCGGTGTACTTTTCAGGGTTGCCCGGGGCGAATTCTTTATCCGTGATGGCTCTTTTGACTAAAGAGTAAAGCTGGTCATGCATCCTTTTGATGAACTCAATAGTAAAGGCTTTTTTGGGCCCGCCGCTGGAGGCGGATTCGAAGGCTTTGTATAGCTCCGGATCTTTCGAGATTCTCTCCACTTTAATGCGGTGAAGGGTGACGAACATATCCACTATCAGTTTGCTGGGGGATTGATCCTGCTTCACCACCTTGTCCAGCTTTTCGCTGACCGACCGGGTCCATTTTTCGCTGACCGCGTCAAAGAGAGCGGCCTTATCGGGGAAGTGTTTATAAAGGACGGAATGCGCGATACCCATGTCCCGGGCCACATCAATGAGGCGGATGCGGTCAATGCCCAAAACCTTTAGCTTAGTTTCGGCCAAATGAACCGCGCGTTCTTTAATTTGTTCGGCCGTTAATCCTGTTCTCGGCACCGCTCATCCCCTTTGTTACTTACTCTTTAAACCCGAAGTATAGCATCCAACGTCTGGAGTTTTAACCCCTTGACAGTCAAAAAGATACATGTTACAAAATATGTAGTTTGTATCTTTTGGGAACGAAAAAGGAGTAAGTTATGCGTGTTTTTGTCACGGGTGCCACGGGATTTATCGGGTCCGCCACGGTTCAAGAACTCATTAAAGCGGGTCATCAAGTGCTGGGTTTAGCCCGGTCCGAAGCGAGCGCGCGGGCGCTTACGGCCGCGGGGGCCCAGGTTCAGCGGGGCAGTTTGGAGGATTTGGAAAGCCTCAAAAGCGGCGCGGCCGCCTCGGAAGGCGTTATCCACACCGGCTTTATTCATGACTTCACCAAATTCGCGGAAAATTGCGCGATCGATAAGCGGGCTATTGAGGCCATGGGTTCGGTCTTGGCCGGCACGAAGAAACCCATTGTCATCACCTCGGGCACCGCGCTGGTCTCACCGGGCCGTCTGGCGACGGAGGATATTATTCCTCCGCCTAATCCCCATTTTCCCCGAGTTTCGGAACATGTGGCTGACGAACTGGTGAAGCAGGGGGTGAACGCGTCCGTGGTGCGTCTCTCGCCTTCTTGTCACGGCGACGGCGATCATGGCTTTGTTCCTATCCTGATCAACTTGGCGAGGGAAAAGGGCGTCTCCGCTTATATCGGTGAGGGTAAAAACCGCTGGACCGCCGTGCACCGGCTGGACGCGGGCTCGCTCTTTAAGCTGGCGCTGGAAAAAGGTTCTACCGGGGTCCGGTATCACGGCGTGGCGGAAGAGGAAATCGCGTTTAAGGATATCGCCGCGGCTATCGGCAAGGGTCTGAATCTTCCGGTCGAGTCCAAGCCGGCGGAGCATTTCGGCTGGTTCGCGCATTTCGCCTCCATCGACTGCCCGGCTTCCAGCAAGCTCACGCGGGAGCGTTTGGGTTGGAAACCGAAGCACAAAACGCTGCTCGAGGATCTCGCGAAGGGAACTTATTTCCAAAACTAATCCGCTTTACACCCGATTTATTTTTTAGATCGGGCGCACCCAAGGCTGGCGGCTTATCTGGAGGATTCGCCGCAGGGGTCGAAAACAAAAAAGACCAACCGTGAAGGCGGCTGGTCTTTTTGTTCGCATTTTATCCTAGGTTCGTTTTTTTAAATCAAATCCAAATTAACCGGCTATCAAAATGATAACTTTCATTTCTCTCTAGCAAATAGTTCTTTCTCTCCTTTAGGATTTTTAATGCCGCTGAAGGCGAGAGGTTTATCGAAATTTAGAACTAAGAGGAAGAAAAATATGAAAGTTGTCCCGCGTTTTTTTCAACAGAGCCGAACCGCTCCAAACCTGACAGTGAGGAAAAATTATTCCCAACGATGGGGCCTGGTTTTATTCGCGTTTTTTATTTTTCAAATGGGAATTGAAAAGGCCCGCGCGCTTCCATTGCTTCCCACACCCGTGCCGTTAAATTCCCTGTCTAATCCGCTCTTACAGCCCCAGCAAAACATTAATGTGGATTCCAGAATCGCGCCCTCCCTTAGCAGCCAGCTTTTAAATCTCATGGCGGAGGGAAGCGTGGGTATTCAAGGGCCGGGCTCCTCGGAGCTGATTTTCGCCATCACAGCGCCTCTGACATATAACTCCAACCCGGGTCTTGCCAGCGGGTCCTCCTCGCCTGCCTGGGACTTTGATCCTCAGTTGGAGATGCTTCATTCGGCGTCTTTGGGCGAAAACCTGCTGTTAACCGAGATTCTCGGGGTGGATACCGCCATTTATCCCGATAATTCCGGGTATAACCTGAACACCCTTTCGGGGCAATTCCAGATTAATTTCACGGACGAGGGAATCGGTTTTGAATCCGCCCCCTTTATCGCCTACAAAACCAGTTTTACGGTTCCGGGCAATTTTTCGGGACATGCCTGGGTCAATGATGTGGAGCTGGGCTATAACTTCAACCGCATTTTCGGAACGGGCGAGAAAGAAAAGACCGCCAGGGATCCGCTGGAAATCGATTTCAATCCCGGTATCAGCCAGCGGTGGATCGACACCGATGACGGCTCGGGAAATTTCTCCAGCACCGGCTCCAGCGCTTTTGAAATCGAGATTCCTTTCCTGTACCGGCTCACCTCGCGGCTCAGCTTTGTTTTTGATTTCACCGCCTACACCCGCTACTACAACGTCGATCAGATTCCGACCAATGAGAACCGTCTGGATGAGGCTTTTAGTGTTCCGCTTTCCCTGGGATGGACGGTGGTCCCGGCTTGGAATCTTAAAATTCAGGTCTTGGGCGGCTACACCCAGCAGTTTTCCTCGGCGGCTGGGCAAAACATTATCCAATTGGACACAGGGGTTAATTTACAGGCGGCCTTTTAAGGGCCGGCGATCAGAATCAAATTGAGACCGCCGGCGATCAATTTGATTGACGTTTTTTTGACTCTTCCATTTCCCGGAAAAAAATTCGTTGTTTTTTAAGCGGACGTAAAAGGGACGAGGCTTTTTTTCTACTCCCGAGGCGGGCACGTTCCTTGCTTTAACACTTAACTTGAATGGGTCGGAAAATTCGTCCGACACCACAAATAGTTTACGGAATGGTATTGATGAGGCCATTTGATTGAGACGGTCATTTAAAAATGGAAAAGAAAAAGGAGAACGAAATTGAAGAAATTATTAATCGGTGCGGCGGGGTTGTTTATTTTGACGGGAACTGGGATGGCAATCGCTGAGGAAGGTTTGGTTCAAACCAATAAGCCCCTGGTGAAGACGCAAGTCCAAGCGGATGACCAGGCGGATGTGAACACCAAGATGACCAGCGATAAAGTCGATGTCAACGAAACCGACTCGATCGAGGTCAATAAAGCCGCCATTCGCGATAACGACGTGAATATCCGCAGCGCGCGAAAAGACGTGATCCGCGACACTCAAAAATTATCGGATGACCAGGCCAAATTATCCGACGCTCAAACGAAAAGCGACGATCAGGCGGCCGCGAAGGCCAAGACGGAGATCGACGCGGATAAAAACGCGATCGATAAAGACCGGGAGCGCTTAGAAAAGCACCTGGCGAAGAAGATCGAGAACGATAAAACGATCGTCCGTAAATACGAAGCGAGAATCCAACACGCGCGAAAAGAAGTCGCCCGCGACACCCAGAAATTGTCCGAAGACACGAGCAAGCTGGCGGACGCTCAGGCGAAAAACGCCGCGGATGAAATCGATAAGAAAAAGTCTGACGTGGAGAATGATAAAGCCGCTGTGGATCATGATACGGTTCGCTTAAACAACCGCATCGCGTCGAAAGCGTCCTACGTCTTGGAATTGAAGAAAGACCGCCGTCATTTGGACGCGGCTGTGAAGCATTTGAATGAAGCGGATCAGGCTTCCGCCGATGTCGAGAATAGTTCCGAAGTCGCGGACAACGATTCCGTCTCAAAGTAATTAACATTTCCTGGTTTTGTTAGGGCGGGTTCCCAAGAAACCCGCCCTCTTTTTATTCGGACCTCTTGAAAGGGGATTCCCATGCCATTGAATGATAATCAGAAGTGGACCGTTGGTACGGGCATTGGGGTTGTTTTAGCGGTTTTAGTGATTGTGGTCGCTTTTAGGCCTCATCCGTCCGTCAGTTCAGAGGCTTCCACCGGTACCCCCGGGATAAGCCCAACTCCTGTTGCCTCTCCCACCGCGGCAGCCTCACCCGTAGCGGCTACTCCCGGGATTAGCGCGACGCCTACCATTCTTAGCACTCCAATTGTCGTGAAATAGCCGTTTAGGGTCACTCCATTGGGGAGTGATTGTCGTACTCCTCTGTGTTTTATTTTCCCCGCATTTAACCTTCCCCTGACTGGACCCGGAATAAAATTAATGACCCCTCTCAAGGAGTCGTTATGTCCCGGTCCCGTTTTTGGTTTGTCCTATTAGCCGTTTTAATCTTTTCCGTTCGGGTTGATGGCAAGCCGGTGACGGGAATGGATGAGCCGGGCGAGGGAGAGCCTCTGCGCCAATACTTTTGGGCTCAGGCCAAAGGTACCTCCTACGACGCGGCGAAGACCTACACCGTGAAGGCCCAGAACGAATCCCAAATTACCCGCAGGCATGAAGCGGCTTTGCCCAACGGCTGGAAAATAGCGCCCGCGGGAACCTCCCTGGAATTGGGAACGCTGCCGGGGGAGGCGGTCTTTTTCGCGGGCCGCCTGGTCGTTCTTAATAACGGGTTTTACGCTCCCAAGCAAAAGGCCCAGGTGTCGGTGGTCAATCTACCTTCTTTGACCCTGGAAAAAAGCATTCCCTACCATTCGCTGTTTCCCAGCGCCAAAGTGGGGCCTGACGGAAATCTTTACATCAGCGGCGGGTACGACTTTAAGGTTTACCGCCTCAACTCCAAACTGGAAGCGCCGGCGGTAAATCCCGACTATTCCGTCAACGGCTACGCCGGGGGTCTGGCCTTCGTGGGCAAACATCTTTTGGCCCTCACTTATCTCATGGTCAACGACCATGGAAAAGGCGCCTGGAAAAAAGGGGAGATCGCCCTGCTGGATACGGCTACCGGCAAGATTGTGGAGGAAAAGCCGACGGGCCATTTTCCTTACGCCCTGGCCTGGGTGGGGAAGAAGCTCTACGCCACGATTGAGGGCGAGAACCGGGTGCAGGTTTATACGATTGAAAAGGGAAAGCTTCGGGAAGGCGCCAGCATTCCGGTAGGCGTGAACCCGACGAACCTCACCCAAGACGGAACCACCCTTTATGTGGTGAACACCAGTTCGGACGAGCTGTCGGTCATTGACACCCAGCAAGATAAAGTTGTGAGCACGATTGATTTGAAACAGGCGGGGTTCAAGTATGGCGCGGCCCCCACGGGTTTGACGGTGGACGGCGATAAGCTTTACGTCAGCCTGGCGGGCTGGAACGCGGCGGCGGTTTTGGATAAGACGGGGAAAATCCTGGGGCTTATCCCAACGGGCTGGTACCCGACCCGGGTTTATTCGGACAAGACGGGCCTCTATATTCTCAGCGCCAAAGGCATTATGGAAAGGCGGGCGAATCCCAAAGAAACACCCGTACCGGGATTGGGCAAAGAAGATCCCTCTTATATCCTGAACCTTTTAACCGGCACGGTTTCCTTTGTGCCGAAGACCGACTTGGAAACCCATCTGGCGGCCTGGACGACTCAAGTAAAATCGGGTTCGCCGTTGGAAAGTCCCGCGGAAGGGTTCAAGCTTCCGATCAAGCACATCTTTTACGTCATCCGGGAAAACCGCACCTACGACCAAATTTTGGGGGATTTAAAACCGGGCAACGGCGATCCGCATCTGTGCCTGTATCCACAAGCTAAAAGCCCCAACGCGCATCAACTGGCGAAAGACTTCGTGACGCTGGATAACTTTTACGCCGATGGGGAAATCAGCGCCCTGGGCCACAGCTTCACCACCAGCGGCTACGCCAGCCCCTTTCTGGAATGGATCGCTAACACCGGCTACTCGGGTCGCTTCGACTGGAAAGACGATGACGATGACAAGGAACCCAATAAATACCTTTATCCCTACGGCACCATCCCGGCGGTTTACTCACCCCAATATCTTTGGGACGCTCTGGACGCAAAAGGTCTGGAGTACAAAATTTACGGGGAGCCCTATTACCTCACCACCAAGCCCTACCGCATCCTGCTTCAGGCCTACGGGGCCGATCATCCTTTGGTGAAGGCTTATTACCAGCACACCCTGAAGTTCGCCAATTACAAAGACCGGGGCCTGGGATTTACTAACCAGTTCGGGCCGCTCTATAAAAAGGCCCTCACCCTGGCGGACGCTTCGAAATTGCTGGAGGATTCCCAGTTTTTGTCCGACTTCTCGAACTATTATATGGACGATCAAAGCCTGGCCGAGGCCATCACGAAAGACCCTGCCCTGAAGGCCCAGTTCGCCGATTTTCTCTACAAGTACTCCTTTAATTATCCGGCCTGGAATTTGGAAATTTCCGACATGGAAAGGCTGAAGGATTGGAAAGAGGACTTCAAGCGCCAGGTGGACTCGGGCAAAGTCCCGTCCCTGGAATATTTCTGGCTTCCCAACGACCACATGGGCTGGCCCCCGCCCCCCACGCCGGACCAGTACATCGCCCAAAACGACGCGGCCTTGGGGCTGATGGTACAGACGATTTCCAAAAGCCCTGTGTGGAAAGACAGCCTGATTTTGGTGGAAGAGGACGACGCCCAGGACGGGCTGGACCATGTGGACGCCGACCGCACGGTGGCCCTGGCCGCCGGGGCCTATGTGAAACGAGGCGCATTGGTGAGCGCCCAGTACGACCAGCTCAGTTTACTGCGCACCATTGAGATGGTTCTGGGGCTGGCCCCCCTGAACAGCGGGGACGCTTTAGCGGTGCCCATGATGGGCATCTTCACCGAAAAGCCGGACACGAAACCCTACCAGGCCCCGGAACCTTCAAAAGACTTGATGGATTCGGATAGAAAACTTTATGAGCAACTTCGTTGAAAAATAAGATAAATAGGCGCGGATATCTCTCAATCGAGCGCCTATTTTGCTTGTTTTATAGAAGTTATCCAGGCGTTATAATTTCTCCATGAATTCTTCCATTACCCTCGATCGAAAAGCCTTGATTAGCTTTTGTAAGAAAAACTCGATCCAAAAACTTTCGCTTTTTGGATCGGCGGTGCGTTCCGATTTCAAGCCCATGAGTGATCTCGATTTGTTGGTCGAATTTGAACCAGGTCATACACCGGGGCTTTCCTTTTTTTCCTTGGCGGATAAACTGACCGTTTTTTTTGGGCGAAAAGTGGACTTGAATACCCTTGGTTCCCTTAGCCCCTATTTCCGTGAACAAGTCCTAGCGGAGTCCGAAACCCTTTATGACTCGACACGACCCTAAAGTTTCTTTCCTTCAAATGAGGGATGTTGTCCAAGAAGCCTTATCCCTAGTCAAAAATAAGTCCCGTGCTGATCTTGAGAAGGACCGTGTTTTAAACCTCGCTTTGACCCGTCTTTTAGAGGTCGCGGGGGAAGCGGCTAACCGTGTTCCCGATGAGGTTCAAGCGAAGTTTCCCGACCTTCCTTGGTCTCAAATCGTCGGATTAAGAAACCGACTGATTCACGCCTATGACCAAGTGGATTTGGATATCTTTTGGGAAATTATGTCCGAAGACCTTCCGCCTTTTTCCAAGCAACTCGAAGAAATCATTCAAAAATGGGATAAGTAGTTAAATCCACCCCGTCGTCCTCTTCTTCGCAAGGTTAAACTCCCGGTTAAAACTTTCAAAAGGTCTGGTTTTAGTCTCAGGTAGGGTTCCATAATTGCCCCAACTCACGCCGGGGAAAGGAACCCGAATATGAAATCGGTTATCTCACGTTGGATCGTTTTAGTTCTTCTCGCTTTTATTCTTCCTTCTTTTGTTCGCGCCGGGGAAAACCTTCCCTGGGACAGCGCGAAGGTTTCGGCCTCGACGGGCAATTTTCTTATGATGTCGGACCTGCATCTGGACCCCTTCGCGGACCCGAAGCTGGTGCCGGATTTGATTCAGCATCCGGTGGAAGATTGGGAAGGGATTCTGAATTCCTCCTCAGCCTTGGCGCCTTATGGCAAAGATTCCAATTGGCCCCTGCTTCTTTCAGCCCTCAAGAAAGCCCAAAGCCTGGGGTCTTATGATTACGCCATCATCACTGGCGACTATTTGGTGCATGAGTCCCGCAAGTTGTTTGAGCCCTTTGGCGGAAAAGACGAGAAGGCCTATGAGGATTTCGTGATGAAGACGGAAGTGTTCACCGCCCGGGAGGTTCAAAAGGTTCTCAAGGGAACGCCGGTTTATTTTTGCCTGGGGAACAACGACTCCGAATGCGGCGATTACATGATCGCCACTCACAGCGACTTTTTAAGCCGGCTCGCGAAAGAATGGATAACCCTGGCGGACAACCCCGAAGCGGCCCAAAGTTTCTCCGAGACGGGCAATTACACTTTGCCGAACCCCGTGGTGCCCGGACTGGAATTTGTGGTGCTGAACGACGTCTATTGGTCCAGCCGTTTCGCGCCGGATTCCTGCACCCCCCAAAGCGGCGACCCGGGGAAGGACTCGATGAATTGGCTGGAGAGCCAATTGAAAGACGCGAAGGCCAAGAACCTGAAGGTTCAGCTCATCCTGCACATTCCCCCCACCGCGGATGTTTTCGGAACCTTATCCAAGCTTACTAAAGAAAAGCGCCATCCCGCCCAGCTCTTTTGGGCGCCGGAATACGAGAAGGCCTTCGTGAAACTGATAGAAACCTATCCCGGGGTCTTGGTTTCCGGCTTCGCGGGTCACACTCACATGGATGACTTTCGGGTTTTTAAAGAAAAGGGCGCTTCCTTCTTTATCCACATCTGTCCCGCCGTCAGCCCTATCCGGGGCAACAACCCTGGCTTCCAGGCCGCCCTTTATGACCGTTCCACCGGGGTCATTCAGGATATGGCCACCTACGATTTAACCAATCTCGAAACGGCGAAGGACGCCGGGGAAGCCCAGTGGAGTTTGGAATACCGCTTCGACGAGGCTTACGGCCTCACGGCTTATGACGGGGACTCACTTTTGACCCTGGCGGACCAGATTCAAACGATGGATCCCATCCGGCAAAAGTTCTCGCTCTTTTACCGGGGTTCGGTGCCGGGGGAAGAGGGGAAGTTTATCCCGGATAGCGCTTGGAAAGTGTTGAATTGCCTGCATACGGAGTGGACGGTGAAGGGGATGGATGAGACTTTAAGCGCTTTAACGTTATCAATTGACGGAAAAGAGTGAGGATGTAGTGGAGACGATTGAGCTGATGTTGAGGATATAAAATGAATAATTAGGAGCAATTTGAAAGGTTAATTTATTAAATCTGTAATTTTTATAATGGCTATACCTTATGGTCTTTTTTTTGTAGGGCGGAAAGAAAGTAAACTGTAAAATAAAAATCATTTTTAAAGAGAAGCAAAAACCTTGATTAATCTGTAAGGGGTCAATTGTGAAAACCGAAATAAAAAATAGCGCTATAAAAAATGTTTTTATAGAAAAGTTGTTTGGTCATTACAGCTATTCATTTCCAGACAATAATTTGAAAAATGGAATAGATTTTTCAAAATTATTAATGCTTTATGGAGATAACGGTTCTGGAAAAACGACCATATTAAGCTCGATTTTTCATTTGATCTCGCCAGGAGCAAGCCAGGGCCACAGGAGTTATTTAGCAAATGTAATTTTTGAAAAATTGTGTGTTGAATTTAATAACGGTTTTTGTGTCACTGCTGAACGAGATGGTGCCAATTTAACTGGTAGCTTTAGAATGAAAATAACTAAGGATGAAAAACTGGTTTGTGAGTATTTCTTTTCTGCCATTCATAATGGGAATGAATTTACTGTCCGTGCTGCAGGCGAAAGACCCGATCGAGACGAAAAACACATAGAATTGATGAGGGTGTTGCTTTCTGTTGGCAATAATTATTATTTTTTAACGGATCACCGTATTTTTATTGGAGATGCGATTCTTGAGAATAATCCGAAAGATGACTCCTATCCGTTGCACATGCTTAATCGAACTGAAAAAGTGAAGCCAGTACTGGACTTGGAACCTGTGCTGGAAAGAACGAAAAGTTCTATTACGAAAAAAGTAATACAGGCTTCGCGTGCGGGTGACAT
>CAWKIY010000017.1:0-11324 GCA_963849245.1 candidate division FCPU426 bacterium
GACAAACCGATTTTGTCCAAAGAGGACTAGTGTAATTGGGCGTCAAAGCCAAGGTCTTCTCGCTAAAATCCAATCCCTCGGCAAATTGACCTTGTTTCACTTTCAATTCCGCTAAGGCAGCTAGGCTTTCGGCATAATTGGGGTTTAAGAGCAGTGACTTTTGAAGCGAATCCACAGCCAAATCATTTTTGGACGACAATTCTTGCGCCTTGGCCAAAGCGTTCCAGGCCTTGGGATTGTCAGGTGAAAGCTTGGCCAATCGGTTGCCATAGTAAAGAGCGTTATCAGACTTTCCGATATTAGTTTCTCCAATCGTATCGCGCATCGCGATAGAAGACGCTGCTGCGCGAGCGCTATAGGCTAGCACCGCCAAAATAAGGAAAGCCAATAAAGGATTATGAACCGGAGAGTTCACAGATAAACGAGGGCTTAATGACACGGGCTTTAAGGCCAGAGGCGCCGCCAAAAGCAATCCAAACAAAATCGCCGTAGGCGCTACCTGCAAAGGAAAATTACTGAGGGATTGAACCAGTAAAGCCACCATGGCTCCAGCCACCCCTATTAACAATTCCTTATTCTCTTTTTTATTCTCCGGGTTCTTCAAAAAGGTACAAACTTCCCTAGTAAAAATCAAAAGAAGGGCTCCAAAAAAAGCTATCCCCGGTAAACCGCCTTCCACCCAGAATTGTAGAAAGTCATTATGGATGTGTTCAGAATAGGTATAAGGGTGCTGGGCATATTCCACCGGAGAATAGGGCTTCGCTTGATAAAAAGGATATTGAACCCCCACTTGGCCCAAGCCAATGCCCAGTAAACTGTGGTCCTTGAGCATTTGAAAAGCCACTTGATAGTTTTCCACCCTTTGTTGAACCGAAATTTGTTTCTCCGTAAAGGCTTTCATTCCGCCATGGCGAACCACATAAGCTCCCGCCCCCACAACTAAAACGGCGAGGGTGATCAAAATGGATCGGGTATTGTTTCGGAACAAATCCGCTCCCCAGGCAGTGGAGAAAACAATTAAAAAGAAAAGTACCGCCGCGGCCAAAGCGGCGAAAGAACCTTGAACCCGGCTGAGTAATAACCCGATAAAAAGTAGAAGATTAAGGGTGCGAAACCAATACCAGGATTTTTGGCTCTTCGTCGCAGGCTGAATTTTTTTTTGTTTGAAAGGAATCTGTCCATAGGTGCGTAAAGTGAGTAAAAAGGCCAGCGGAAGTAAAACAACCAAATAGCCGCCCATATAATCCGGATTGCCGAGGGTGGAAAAAGCCCTGGCTTGGAATTTGGTATCCCAGCTGAGTTTATCCATGCCAAGAACCTGGAAAAATCCGTAGAGAGAAACAAAAGCCCCAGTTCCGACCGCGAGATGAATCAATTTTTCATAGGAACCACCCTTACGGCTGGCAAAAACCACCGTTACCAGTGTTCCCGCTATCAATAAAATGTTGAAAGAAGCGTTCAAAACAATCGGTTTAACCAGAGCCACAAAATAGGAGTCCCCGACCATCCAAAGGGCGAACAAAAGACCGGCAATAACTAATGGCGAACAAAACACTTTTCGGTTTTCAAGTAAAGCTAAGAAAACAAAATAAATCACAACCAAAAGACCAACTAATTCTTTAGTAAGAGTAAACCCTTCCGCCGCGCGGACAAAAAAGGCCAGCGGCACCCAAATAAACAAAAGGGATAAAAAAATACGGTCAAAACGGTTGATCATGTTTAATCCTAATAAAAAGATGGGTTAACTATACCTTCAACTCTTATAAAACAGCTATCCCCGGCACCGTTAAAATTAAAATTGGGGAGCCGTGGCTTTGTCAAAATCCGCTTTTTGTTTTTTCCAAAAGCGGGAGAAAGGATAAAGCGCCAAGGTTTGATTTAAATCCTCTTCGGCTTCTTTCCAATGCTGTCGTTGGGCATCCAGCGTAAATTGACTGGCTGGTTGCGAGAAAAACAATATCAGGTCCACTGTTTCGTCCTTAACCTTTTTTTTCATTACCGGAAGAAGACCATAAACCGCCTGAAACTTTTGAGAATACACCAATTCTGTTCCTCTTTGGATGAAGTCATCCAATCTTTGCCATTCCATCGGGGTTAAATCGTAATGGTAATAATCCTTGGAGACCCGGATTCCTTCCAAACCATTCACCACCAGATAATCCACTCCCATTTCCCTTAACCGACTAGCTATTCCTTGCCCGTCTTTTTCTTCCCGAGCTAATTTGGCAAGAGTTTGATCATCAAAAACCGTATTCGTTAAAAAAGACTGGTCATAATAAAGTCCTCTGGCATCGCCAACGATTAATAGACGTTTGTCTTCGGGCAAATGAGCTGATATCCATTGGGCCATAGGGTAATAAGGGGTGATCTGTCCCCGTTGAACCATAAATTCATCTCTTGTCTGACGGCCTGACCATAAGCCAGCGGTATTTCCATAGTGAGCTGCGATTTGTGAGAGAACCCCAAAACACAGAATGGCGGCGAGACCACCGAGGACGGCCGTTATTTTTCCCACAACCGGTTTCTTACCTTCCACGAAACTTATCCCGTACAAAATATAGACAAGAATAAACCCGGTTCCCAGAAAACGCAGGATATGTGTGACAAATAATCCGAGGATAAAAAACACCAGGGTGGACAAAGCCAAAAACCGGAAACCTTTATGGTTCCATCTCGCGAATACGAGGAATGGGGAGAAAGCCAAAGCGACGGGCCCGCAAAAACTAAAAGCGTCCGGATTCGCCATAACCAAGGACCAGGGCAAGTGAAGATAGTCCCATCCCGGCGGCATAATGCGTCCCCGCTGTTCCATTAAAAGCTGATGGTAACCCGCTGGGGACAAATGACTTCCACCAAAGAAATCCGGAAAGTATGGAAAGAAAGGATTCCCCGTAAAAAAATAGTTTTTCACAATCCAAGGCCCCGCCATCAAAGCAAATCCGATAAAAGCTGACACCCAGCTTTTCCATGACGCTTTTCGTAAAGCTGACGCATAAAAAAGAAAACCCGTTAAAAAAAAACTAGTAGCGATTAACACCGTCGTGTATTTAATCGAAAAGGCCCAGCCTCCCAGTAATCCCCAAAGAAAGGCGTTCACCAACCTATTCGGATAAGTCAACCAGCGGTGAAAGAAGTAAAGGGCCAAAAGCAAGGCGAAGGCCAACACCCCTTCGACTTGAGTTGTCCAGGAATTCATTGATAAAAGCGGAAGTGTCCAAACTAATCCTGCTGTCAACCATCGGCTGTTTTTGCCCCCCCACTCCCAGGCCCAGCCGCCGGCAAAAATGCCGCAAAAACCATAGAGGATGGCATGAAGCATTTTCGCCGACTCTGTTCCCTGGAAAGTCATTCCATTCCAATAAAAAAGCTCTCCTCCGAAAGGATAATTGGAAAAAAAATTCGCGGGAAAATCAGCGATTCCGTGGTGAAATTGCCAATATTGCGGAACCGCCAAATGGTAGACCATCGCGTCATAATTACCTTCCGGCGCTACCCCGAGCGCGATCGCGAAGACCCAATAACCCAATCCAATCAGAACTAGGAAGCAATAGCTCGGTTCTAGAGAAAAAGGCTGAAGGGTTTTCCAATCAAAGGTTCGAATAATTCCAAAACCGTCCCACAAAGCGACCGAACACAATAAAAAGGCCGCCGCTAGTTCCAACGGCCCAAACCACAGACGGGTTAAACCCAAACCCATCCAAAGAAAGTTAAATAAAATAGCGCCCGCCCCAAAATCAAAACCGAAACGCAGCCAGCTGTTGGAGAATTCGACCAAAAACCACATTCGCAGCCGGCGACCCCAAGCCCACAGCGTCAAAACCACCAAGAATACGTTTAAAACAACAATGAGATTACTTTTCATAACCAACCACCAGAGGCTGAAACCACCGGATGGATAAAGATCAAACTGAAAGGCCGAGGGTATCCAACGCGGGTCAAAACCCAATTTATGAAAATAAAAAACGAGGGTAAAAAAAGCCCAACCCAGGCACAAAACCATCGCCATGGTCTTGCGGAACTCATCAAAAAATCTTGGTTCGTTAATCGGTTTCGTCATGATTCCCTTTTCAATTTAACCCCGGGATTCCACCCGAAAGAAACTAACAACAAGAAGCTCCTCGACCATATCAATCTTTTTGGGACTCTTCCAATTGTTTCTTTTGAGCGAGCCAATAGGATTCTCGGGGGAAAACCGCCAAAAGATCCTTCAGACTTTGAATGGCTTTAGGCGAATCCTTTTGGCTGACAGCCTGAAAATAATCCGAGGCTTCCGGATAAAAAAAGGAAAAAGGATTTGGTCCTCTGAAACCCCGTCCTCGTGGTTTGCTTTCAACCTGATAAACCGCCAGAAAATTCTTTAAAAAAATGATTTTTAAATAAGAATCGACAAATTGGTTTAACTTCATCCATTGCGCCGACGTTAATTCATACTGATGATAATCCTTGGAAACCCTCAGACCTTCTGGAATATTCACCACAACCTCATCAACCCCCATACGGCGCAGGCGCCTGGCTATTCCTGCCGCGTCTGTTTCTTCCCGCGCGGCCTTTGCGAAGAACGGATCGTCAAAAACCGAGTTCGCAAAGTAAGGGCGCCGGTAATAAACACCACGGGCGTCGCCTACAATTAAAAGCCGGGCATCCGACGGCAGGTTTTGATCCGTCCATTGGACGATCGGTTCATAGGAGTTGAGAAGTTTACGGTCAAGATAATTTTCTCGGGTTTCTCTCCCGGCCCAAAGACCCGTACCATCGTAAAATTGGGCGCTCAAGTTAAGATAAATTCCCCAGAACAAAAGGGCGCAGACTCCGATGGCCGCGCACCATAACGATTTCCATGTTTCCTGTTTTGACGCCGCTAAGAGCGCGGAATAAATGATGAGAAGCAAAACAAAAGCCGGCATGGAAAACCGCAGCATATGGGATAGAAAAAGTCCTAATCCAAAAGAAAAAGCCATGACCTTTATTAAAAACCGAAGCGTCGGATGGGGTGTTCTCCAAAAAAGAAAGATCGGCAGAAAAGCCAGAATCAAGGGACCAATAAACTGGCCGTCGCCTGCCTCGGGCATCGTCAACCGCCAAGGCAGACTTAAAATCGAGAGAAATCCATGGTCCATAGGAAGATATTGACGATTTTCCCACAACAACCGCTGATAACCCTGCGGGGAAAATTGGCGTCCGCCCATCCAGAAAATCGCGTAGGGAAAAAACGGATTCGCGGTAAAAACAGCGTTCTTCAAAAGCCAGGGACCCACTTCCAAAATACCTAGTCCCTTAAACATCAGCCAAAAATTTTTGTCTTTTAATAAGCTCCAACCATTTTGCCAAAAAAAAGCTAAAAAGGCTGCGACGATGCCAATGATAGCGGTAGGTTTAATAGAAAGAGACAATCCAGCGAAAAGCGCCGAAGCGAAAATCCACCCATAAATCTTTTTTCCAAAACCCAATCGTCCCGCTCGTTCCAAACAAAAAACAAAAAGGATCAAAATAAAGGTCAAAAGCCCGTCGACACGCACCGCCCAGGCATTTAAATAGAGTAAAGGAAAAGTCAGCACCGCCGTTCCGGCGATTATCCCGGCGGAAAAGCCACTAATTTCCACAACCCAGCCATAAGCTAAAAAACCACATAATCCCCAAACGATTCCGCTTAAAACTTTAGCTCCTTCGGTTCCTGCCAACACATAGGCGTTCATAAAAAATAAGGAACCACCATGAAAGTAGCCTGAAAGCATATGGGTGGGATAGTCCGAAATTCCATGCTGGAAAAGCCAGAAATGAGGCATGCCCAGAAAATAATTGAGCGAATCATAAAAGGTTTCAGGCAGAACGCTGTGCAAGAAGAGAAAAAAAACATAAACAAGACTTAAACCAATCCCCCAAAAACCTTTGTTTTGAATACTTAAAAAAGTGGGATTTTTTCTAAACAATCCAAGAAGATCGAAAATCATAGGAATCGACAATAAAAGAGTTATGATTAGCCAAAGTGGCTCAAACCAGAGTTTTGTGAGTCCTAATCCCAGCCAAAGCGTATTAAATAGAAAGATACCGAATCCAAAATCGAGACAAAAAACCAAACTTCCGCCTGAAATGGATAAGGAAATCCAGCGCCGAAACCGTCGTCCCCAAGACCAGAAGAGGCAAAGCATCCATAAGCCGGTAAAAATGGCTTTAAAAGATTGTCCCCAGACTTCCAAAACTTGCGAAAAATGGGCTTCTGGAAACCGATCAATATCCAATATCGATTTCAAAGGTTCAATCGGGTTTGAAATGGGAATAAAAAAATGAATAAAAACAAACAAAACCCAGAAAATCATTCCTATTAAAAATAAAGGAAATAACACGGGGCTTGGAAATTTTGAGGGAAGTGAAGACAAAAAACTCTCCTGCTTAGACGGCAAATGTAAAGCGGGCAAGTTCTATTGAAAAAGGAAGGAAATTTAAATCGTCTTTGCCCATAAACAAAAAAGCACCCTGTTCACAAGGAACAGGGTGCTTTAAACGGCTTCAATCAGAAATTACGACAAAACCGCTTCTTTCAAATCTTTCAAAACGCGGAATTTGACGACTTTCTTGGCCGGCACATTGACCATTTCGCCAGTACGAGGATTGCGGGCCTGACGGGCTTTGCGGTCTTTCAATTGAAACACGCCGAGACCATCCAGCTTAATTTTGTATTCGCTCTTCAAAGTCTTGTAAATCGTGCTACGGAGGGCTTGCATCACATTGTCCACATCTTTTTTCTTCAAACCCGTCTCAGTCGCTAACGTCCCCAACAGTTCGCTCTTGGTCAACTTCCACCTCCTGGAATATTGAAATCGGGCCTATTAAACAAGAGGAGATGGCGCTTGGCAAGGATTTTCTGGCTTTTTAAAGGGTTTTTGCCTCTTTTCAACCTTGAAAAAGGCTTTTCTATAAGGAAGAAGTTAGAGAAAGAGGCTCAAACAACTCGGTTTAGGCGGATAAATGCCGATGAAGCGTTCGCGGACTTACACTCATCAAGCTAGCTAATTGCGTCCGTCTTAACTTCTGTTGGCTAAGAATCTGCTGCAAAAATGTTTTGGAAAACTCCCTGCGCGCTTGAAACAGAGAGGTTTGCTGATCCATTGCCTTTTCAGTAAAGGACACGGCTAAACGGGACACAAACGAATGAGCAAAAACAGGGGGTTTGGTTTTAGAAATAGCGTCCTTAATTTTGTCATTAATAATTTTCTGATCTAAGCTCGCCCAGAGCACATCCTTGACTCCTGACTTCATGGCTTCGATCACATGGGCCAAATCCGGTACCGTGAATAAAGCGATTCGTTGGGCATTGGGCTGAAAATTCTCAACTGCGGAATGAACCGTAGAAAGGTCATCGGGATTAAGATGCCAATCTAACAACAGCATCTGAAAAGACTGTTTTCGCAAGTGGATTAGAGCGGATGAAACGTCGCCTACGACAATGGTGTCACCATAAGAAGAAGCGATACCTTCTAAGATACCGCGAAAATAGGCGTCATCTTCCAAGATGAGAATACTGCGATTTTTCTTTGCCATCGTTGTCACCCCCGCTGTCTCAAACTGTTAATAACTCTAAAATATCAGAAAAAACAAAAATCCGCACGGACCTTTTACAAAATTCCTTTGGCACCTGCTTCAGCGGGCAAAAAGACCTTAAAAACCGTGCCTTTTCCCGCTCTGCTTTTAACCTGCATGAAACCTTGATGACTTTGAACCACTTTTCGGCATATGGTTAAACCCAATCCCGCCCCCTCTCCCTTTGTTGAGAAGAAAGGATCAAAAATACGGTTTAAATTTTCAGAGGCAATTCCCTGGCCATTATCCTTCACCGATATCTCAATCCAGGGGCCAGGCCCATAACCAGATCGGTTTAAGTAACGGCTCATGATCTCAACCTTGCCCCCCGAAGCCACTGACTGAAAAGCGTTTTGGAGTAAATTCATAATCAGAATTTCCATTTGGTTTTCATCGCCTTTTAAAAGCAGTTCAGAAGAAGTTTGGCTCTTCAGTTGAACCTTACGGGTTCTAAAAAGAGCCTCTAAAAGCTGGGTAACCCGGTCGATTAAATGATTGAGATGAACGACCTTCGATTTTTCTTGGTTCAACTTTGAAAAATCCAAAAAAGTTTCAGTTAAACCCGTTAAGCGGAATATTTCCCGGGTCATTAAACTTTGAAACGATTCCATAAATTGATCGTCATTCCTTTTTTTAGGCAGCATTTGCACCAACGTGCTTAACGCCGTGAGAGGATTGCGGATTTCATGCGCCATCGCGGCCGAGAGAAAACCCAAGGAAGACTGCCGATTGGCTTTTTCCAGTTCACTCCAGAGCCGGGCTTCTTCCAAAAAAAAAGCTGTCCGATCCGCCAACAGCTCCATAAGATTTTTTTCTTCCCCCGTGAAGCTTTGACCGTTCTCTTTTGAACCTAAACCATAGCAAGCGACCCATTCAGAGCCCGCCATCACGGGCCAAAATCCGGCCCACTCCCCTTTTTTCACCTTCGGGAAAACCAACGGTTTTTCTATTTTTTTCAACTGTTTAAAAATCGGATGGCCAGCGGGAATCAAAACAGGATTTTCTTTATCCGAGGATCGAAGACCTTCTTTTTGCCGGATAAAAAACACAGCCCGGCTCAACCTTAATTCCTTTTGAAGCTTTTTCTCGACGCGAAAAAAATGGAACAACGGTTCATTTTCAAGGGGAAATTCTTGATAAAGGCTGTGAAGAACCGAAATCCAATTCAAAGGCGCACCCGTTGGTGTTGAAGGAGTCATGAACTATAAACCGAATCTCACTTAATAACGATTATAAGTTTCTAAAACCGATTCCGTGTTCCCGTCTCTTATTCACAATCCGGCGGTAATCATCCTCAAGATTTAATTCTTTGAGTTTCCATATGAGCGTGTTTCGATGCAGGCCTAGCGTGGCCGCGGTCCGCGTTTGATTGCCACGGGTTCTTTCCAAAACTTTTCGGATGTACTGGCGTTCAAATTGGCGGCGCACTCTTTTAAGAGAAAGTTTGGCTTCCTCTTTGGTTTTCGCGAGATCAATTTGCTTCACCAAAATATCCAAGGGGATATCCTCAATGGTCAGGGTTTCTTTGCCCGCGAAAAGCACCATCATTTCAATACTGTTTTCCAATTCCCTCAGATTACCCGGCCACGTGTATTGGTTTAAAAATTGAATCGCGTCTTTTTGAAAATTTTTCACCGGAACCTTCGCCTTTTGATTGGCGATCTTCAGAAAATACTCAATGAGTTCTGGAATGTCCTCTTTCCGGTCCCGCAAAGAAGGAATCTCGACTGAAAATGCGTTCAAGAATTGGTAAAAATCTTTTTTCAGAATGCCTTTCTCAACCGCGGCCGCGATATCCGTGTCAGAAGAAGCGATCACCCGGACATCTAAAGGCGCGGCCACTTGGCTTTCCAAGCGGAAAACCCTTTTATCCGTAAAGGCTTTGAGAAGTTTATCTTGAATTTCAACTGGCAGCCTGTCGACCTGTTCCAGGAACAAGGTCCCTTTATCGGCGAATTCCAATTTTCCGATTTGCTGGGATTTATGCTTAACCTCATCACCTTCCTCTCCAAACAGCTCCTTTTCCAACTGGCTTTTAGAAAACGAAGCGCAAGCGACGGTAATAAAAGGACCTCTTTGGCGAAGGCTTTGATAATGAATCTCCCGGGCGACATCCTCGATACCCGTCCCCATCTCCCCAGTGATGAGAACCGAAAGGTCCGCTTTGGCAACCCCGTTTATTTTTTTCACAACTTCTTGCAGAACTTTGCTCGTACCAATCAGGCATTCAGGCTTGCGCTGGCTGATTTCCTGGCGCAAAAAGCGGTTTTCTTTTTCTAAGGCCCGTTTATTCAAAACCCGGTTGATCAATTCATAAAGCTCATCGATTTTGTAGGGTTTCGTAATGTAATCGTAAGCGCCCAATTTCATGGCGTCCAAAGCCGTGTCCACCCCTTGAAGAGCCGTTACCATAATGACGTCTATCGATTCATCCCGCCGCTTCATTTGACGCAGCAAATCAAGACCCGAACCATCGGGCAGCATGATATCCAGCAGGCATAAATCGAAAGCTTGGCTTTTTAAAATACGGAGGGTCGTTTTCGCGTCTTCCGCGAAGGTCAGGTCATATTCATCTTTTAAAGCCAGTCGAAAGGATTCTCGTACGCTTTCTTCATCATCAACGATCAAAATGACTGGTTTCATTGGCATATCCTAGAGAAGTGGTTTGAAAGGCGTCGTTGATCCAAAAATTTGGATGGGTCTTATTATATTTTTTTTGCAGGATTTATAAAGCAGTTTAGAGAGGAACCCCTACGATTTTTTTAACTCGGGACGATTCCGCCGCTGGGGCGTTTCGGCTAAAAAGGATTCCAAGGACTGACAGTAAGGCCCCAATTCCTCCCGAAGTTTCGCATCTTCCATCAACCGCAGGAAAAGAAATAGGTATTCGCTGGCGACCCCGCACCGGGGACCGAAGACGACCCGGGCCTTATGCACAATTTTTAGATACTGAAGCCGAGTCGGGGCTTCCTCTCCAGCTCCCAGTATCTTGACCGCCTTATAATATCGTTTCATGGCCCGTAAAACCCACCGGTCCACGGGAAAAGCCGAGAGGTGATCCATGGAAAATAGAAGGATACAATCGGCTATTTTAGGGCCAATTCCATCCAATGCCATCAAAGCGTCCCGGGCCTCATCACAGGAAATCCTTTTTAAATGCTCGAGAGAGATGACCTGGGCCTGGACCGCTCGAGCCACCCGAATAATCCGATCCGCGCGGGCCCGATAATTGTTGGTAAAAGGCCTTAAAAAATCCGCGGAAAGATGGGCGATGTCTTGGGGATCGGGAAAAGTATAAAAACCCGGGGCATTCGGGATGGCGTGCCCATATTCCACACAAAACTTTTTCAAGGCATGCCGGATGACCTTGACCGATAAACCCTGGGCGAACATGTAAGAAATTGTGCACTCCCAGGGTTCCTGGCGGATTAACCGCATCCCCTCAAGCATCCGAAGCGGATTCTGCAGTACCGGATGGGCCTCAAACGCCATAACCCACTCCCGCATTTCATCTTCCAATCCCAAATAACGGGAAAGCCATTGAACCGGCTCTTCCCTCCGAACCTCATCGCCACTGCAGTACCAGCATAAAAGCGTTCCCTCTTGTTTTAAGCGCCAGAAAACACCTCCCGCCACGCCCTCAAACCAACCCGGGCCTTCAGCCGACCTGTCCCAGCGAAAGCACTGGCCGCAAAGAAGGGTTAATTCCAAGGAGAAAATCGGAGGTAAGGAAAGCGTACCTTCGGTCA
>CAWKIY010000018.1:0-8518 GCA_963849245.1 candidate division FCPU426 bacterium
GAACCGATCTGCTTTCTACCAAGTCGACAAGCTATGCTTCGCATTTCATTGAGGACTATAAGGCGCGTCGAGAAGAACTCTTCGGATGGTGGCAGACCCAAGCTGGCAAACAGACCAATGACCCCCTCAAACTGGCTGACGCGCTGATCAAAATCGCGGGCGAGGCGAATCCACCCCGGCGTTTCATGGCGGGCGCCGATTCGGTCGCTACCGCGAAACAAAAGTCCGCTGAACTACTCGCGCAAAGTGAAGCCTACTTGGAACTTTCGTCGTCGATGGCACACGATTGATAGTGAAAAAGGAGTCGAATATGCACCGATCTTTTAAAAATGAAGAACATCATGGAGATCGGTGCGATACCCAGTTCATTAAATTTTTTTAAAAGGAGAATTGGCATGCGCCGATTTTCTTTAAGTGAAAATGATTATGGAGATCGGTGCGATACCAATTTCATTAAATTTTTTTAAAAGGAGAATTGGCATGCGCCGATTTTCTTTAAGTGAAAATGATTATGGAGATCGGTGCGATACCAATTTCATTAAATTTTTTTAAAAGGAGAATTGGCATGCGCCGATTTTCTTTAAGTGAAAATGATTATGGAGGTCGGTGCGATACCCAGTTCATTAAATTTTTTTAAAAGGAGAATTGGCATGAGTATGAACGCGACGGCGCGGAAAAATCATGAAGAGCTGTTTCCGAATCACAAGTCACTGCTGAAAGAGACGGACCCGGAGTTTATCGATTATTACGACAACTTCGCTTTCGACGAGGTTTACCGCCACAGCCCGATGGAGATTCAAACCCGGTTGAAGGTGACTCTGGCCTCCCTCATCGCCTGCCAGGCTTTGACCCATTTTAAAGTGATGGTGGGGGCGGCCATGAACGTGGGCGTGACACCCGTGGAGATCAAAGAGATCGTCTATCAGGCGGTGCCCTATGTGGGCTGGTCCAAGGTTTTCGACTTTGTTTTTGCCGCCAACGAGGTGCTGAAAAGCCGGGGAGTGGCCCTGCCTTTGGAAGGGCAGTCCACCACTACGCCCGAAACCCGCCTTGAGAAGGGCTTGGCCGCCCAAAAGGCCATCTTTGGGGATTCGCATATCGACAAGATGCGCTCCACCGCTCCGGCGGATCAGATACATATCCAGGATTTCCTGTCGGCTAACTGTTTCGGTGATCATTACACCCGCAAGGGGTTGGATCTGAAGACACGGGAACTGTCTGACCTTCGCCATGCTGTTGTCCATGGGCGGCTGTGAGCCGCAATTGAAGGGGCATATCCAGGGCAATGTGAATGTCGGCAATGGTAAAGCCATTTTGCTCGCGACGATCACCCAGCTTCTGCCTTATGTGGGTTATCCCCGCACGCTCAACGCAATTAAATGTTTAAATGATTTTTTTGTGGCTTAACAGGAAAGGAGGATTCCTATGCGTATCGGAATTTTGGGTTCGGGTTTGATGGGCGCTAAGCTTGGCACCCTTTTCGCCAAGGCGGGGCATGAGGTAATCTTTAGCTATTCGAAAACCAAGGGGAAGCTGGAAAGGCTGGCTAAAGAGGCGGGCGGTAAGGCCAAGGCAGGTACAGTGACCGAAGCGGCCGAGGGGAGTGACATTCTTCTTTTGGCGGTCCATTGGTCCCGGGTGGATGAGGTTTTGAAACAAGCAGGGGACCTCTCCAAGAAAATCATCCTGAGTTGCTCTTTGCCGATGGATGCCGCCAACAGCCGGTTGGTTTTAGGCACAACAACCTCGGGGGCGGAAGAATTGGCCAAGAAGGCGCCCAAGGCCAAGGTGGTCAGCGCTTTTAACACCATCCCCAGTGAGGTTTTATTCGGAGTTTACGAGGGGAAACGCAAGGCCGATAAACCCAGCCTGGTTTATTGCGGTGACGATAACAGCGCCAAAAAAACAGTCGCGCAACTTATCCAGGACCTGGGGTTTGAGTCTTACGACTTGGGTGATTTGGCAAAGGCGCGCTATACGGAGCCCTTCGCCCTTTTGGTCGCGGAGATCGCCTATGGCGGAGGCCAAGGGCCCGAGATGGCTTACAAGTTTGAGTGGTTTTAATAAAGGAGAGTGCCATGGAAAAGGGAACGGCTAAAAAGGTCATCCTTGTGATTGGGGCCGGATTAATCGGCCAGGCAATTGCCCGCCGGGTAAGTTCGGGAAAGCGGGTGTTGCTGGCGGATATCCGGTTGGAAAACGCGCAAGCGGCCGCGAAAGTGATGCATGACGCGGGTTTTGAAATTTCGACCGCCCAGGTGGATGTGTCCTCGCGGGCTTCGGTTCACGCGCTGGTGGAAACCGCTACCTCCCTAGGTGAGGTTTTCGGCGTGATTCACGCGGCTGGGGTCTCTCCTTCCCAGGCTTCGCCGGAGACCATCTTGAAAGTAGACCTCTACGGGACCGCGCTGGTACTGGAAGAGTTTGGCAATGTCATCGCGCCCGGGGGTTCGGGTGTGGTGATCGCCTCCATGTCCGGACACCGGTTGGGAGCGCTGACCTCGGAACAAGATAAGCTGCTGGCTACCACCCCGGTGGAGAACTTGCTGGCGCTACCCATGCTTCAACCCGACCAAGTGAAAGATTCCCTTCACGCTTACCAGGTCTCTAAACGGGGAAATTCTCTCCGGGTGATGGCGGAAGCGGTCCGCTGGGGCAAACGCGGAGCGCGAGTCAATACGATCAGCCCCGGGATCATCATCACCCCGCTGGCGAACGATGAACTGACCGGACCCAGGGGCCCGGGCTACCGGCGCATGATGGACCTGAGCCCGGCAGGCAGGGCTGGCACACCCGATGAGGTGGGGGTTGTCGGCGCGCTTCTCATGGGGCAGGACGGAGCCTTTATCACCGGCAGTGATTTCTTAATGGATGGCGGAGTGACGGCTTCCTATTGGTACGGCGAATTGGCCGCGAAGTAAAAGACGCCGGGTTGAAAAATGAAAGGAAAGACCATGTCACACGATCAATTTTTGAAGGTTTTAAATCCTCAAACGCTTGCCTCCAATCCGGGCCCGGCGGAGTTTTTTACAGGCACCGTTCGGGTCGCTCCCGTTTTTCAGGGCGAAGATCCTTCCTGCATGAGCTGTGGTTGTGTGACCTTTGACCCCTCAGCCCGCTCGGCCTGGCACAACCACCCGAAAGGCCAGCTTTTAGTGGTTCAGGAAGGCTCGGGGTTTGTGCAGGAATGGGGAAAGCCGGTTCAACGGATCAAAAAAGGGGATGTGATCTGGACCCCGCCGGGAGTGAAACACTGGCACGGAGCCGCGCCGGATTCCAGTTTGACACATTTAGCGATCCAAGAAAGTTTGGATGGAAAAGCCGTGAATTGGATGGAGAAGGTTTCGGATGAACATTACGAGGGCTTGCTTCATTGAGAAGGCCGACTTCCGCCCCGCCCGCCAGGCGCTATAAGCTGTTGCTTGGGGGCCTGGCTATTTGAGAAACTGAGGGAGAGGTATATATGAAAAAGACAATCTCGCCGAACGAGGGGACAAACGATTCGGATTTGACCCGGCTGGCCTCCCTCATCAAAAACTACTCGCCTTACGACGGCAGTTTTGAGCAGAAAATACCGGGGGTTCACACCATCCGCCGGTCGAAAATCAACGGGGAGCTGGTGCATGGTCTGGCCCACGCGGGTTTGTGCGTGGTGGCGCAGGGTTCCAAGAACGTCCTGTTGGGCCGGGAAGTTTTTAATTACGACGCCTCCAAGATGGTGGTTTATTCGATCGACATGCCCCTGGCTTCCCAAGTCCTCAAAGCCAGCCAGGCTGAGCCTTTTCTTTGCGTCCGCATCGACTTGGAACCTGGGAAAATCGCCGAACTGGCGCTTAAAGTTTATCCCCATGGCTTGCCCCCGGTCCGGGAGAACCGCGCGGTTTATGTGGGACGCTCCGACGCGAAAATCACCAACGCGGCGGTTCGCCTGATGGAATTGATTTCGCGCCCGGAGGAAGCGGAACTTCTAAGCCCGCTTATCATTGATGAGATTCTTATCCGCCTGCTTCGAAGCCCGCTGGGTTCCCGGGTGGCCCAGATGGGCCTAAAAAACTCAGGCTTAAATGGGGTTTCCAAATCGGTGGCCTGGTTGAGGGAGAATTTCACTCAGCCCATCAAGATGGAGAAATTAGCCCAATTGGCCAACATGAGCGCCTCGACCTTCCACAGCCATTTCAAGGCCGTCACCGCCATGAGCCCTCTGCAGTTCCAAAAAGTTTTGCGGCTCCAGGAAGCCCGCCGCTTGATGCTGGCCGCCATGATGGACGCGGGTATCGCCAGCCGTCAGGTAGGCTATGTCAGCGCCTCCCAGTTCAGCCGGGAATATGGACGGTTTTTTGGGGAAGCGCCCATCCAGGACATCGCGAAATTACGCGAACAAATGGTGGGGGAAGTTTAAAGAGCTCCTTCTTCCAAGTTGGATCTATTCCATCCTCGAAATTGAGAATCCCGCCTTTTAGTTTTTTTCATTGCCACAATCCTTTTAAATCCCAGCTTGACTCTGGAGTATACTCCAGACTTTACACTTATATCCCGGAGCTGAAAATGAAAACCATTTCAATGGCTTTGCAGATCGGCCAGGTTTCGCAAAAAAGCGGAACCTCGATCGACACCATCCGTTATTACGAAAAGGAGGGGCTGCTCGCCAAACCTTTCCGAAGCGGGGGCGGGTTTCGGCTTTATCCCCAGGAAGCGGTGGAGCAGTTGGCCTTTATCCGAAAAGCGCAGGAACTGGGACTGACCTTGAAGGAGATCAAAAAAATAATGGTTTGCGGGGATCAGGGACTGGAACCCTGCTGTGACCTCACGGTGGATTTGTTCACGCGCAAGATTGACGATTTTGAGGCCAAAATTAAGGAACTTCAAGGGATGAAGAAAAAGTTGAAGACGATTTTGGGCGGCTGGGTTGATCCGAAAAAGAAATAAAAATACCGGGTTGGGGAAGCGGGTGAGTTGATCTTAAAAAACGTTCTTCACAAAAAATTTATTGCTGAAGTGATTGGGACTTTTACCCTCGTATTCGCGGGCTGCGGGAGCGTCATGGTAGCGGAAAGGTTTCCGGGGACTGTGTCTCCGGCGGTGATCGCCGTTGTTTTCGGGCTGGCGGTGGCGGTGATGATTTACGCGGTAGGGCATATCTCCGGGGCTCACTTTAAT
This sequence comes from candidate division FCPU426 bacterium, assembly GCA_963849245.1. GTDB lineage: Bacteria > Oederibacteriota > Muellerivitia > Muellerivitales > Muellerivitaceae > CAWKIY01. The sequence goes on from CAWKIY010000018.1 coordinate 5,158, forward strand.
CCCGCCGTGACACTGGCTTTCGCGGTCGCCCGTCATTTTCCCTTCCGGCAAGTTCTTTATTATTGGACCGCCCAATTCGCCGGAGCCCTCATGGCCATCGGACTTTTGACCCTTCTGCTTCCCGCGGGCCGCGCTTATGGGAGCACTTTTTTCTCCGTGAATCCCTTTCAGGCTTTGGTTTGGGAAGCGGTTCTCACCTTTTTCTTAATGTTTGTCATCGTGGCGGTGGCCACCGATACCAAAGCGGAAGGCACCATGGCGGGAGCCGCGATTGGCGGAACGGTCATGTTGGCGGCTTGGGTGGGAGGACCGGTCACGGGGGCTTCCATGAATCCGGCCAGGTCCTTCGCGCCCGCCTTATTTGAGGGAAGACTCGACGTGATGTGGATTTACATTGTGGGACCTTGCGTGGGAGCGGTCGCGGCGGCTTTGCTTTATGAAGCCATTCGGATGACGCCCGCCCAGGGGAAAAGAAGGAGTAGATTTTGAGGAAAATTCTTTTTTTGTGCGTCGCGAACTCGGCCCGAAGCCAAATGGCGGAGGGGTTGGCCAAAAGTTTATTTAAAAATAACGATGTCATTCAAAGCGCCGGTTCCAAGCCGTCGGTGGTGAATCCTTTCGCTATTCAAGTTCTGGATGAAGTGGGAATTGACATCTCCGGCCAGCGGTCCAAATCGGTGGACGAGATTGATCCTTCTACGGTAGATACGGTGATTACCCTTTGCGGGGAGGAGGTTTGTCCGGTATTCCTGGGGAAGGCTGAAAGGCTTTATTGGCCGCTTCCGGATCCAGCCTCGCAGGAAGGATCTATCGAACAGAAATTAAGAAAGTTTAGGGAAGTCCGGGATGAGATTTCCAAACGATTGAAAACCCTCCCGTAGCATGCGTCTTATTCAATCTTACTGGAACTCCGCCGCCGCCAGAATAAAGTCCGCGTTACCGTTGATGTCCGGTTCCGTTACCACCCACCAGCCGGTTGTCCATTTGTTCTTTTCCACGAAGCCTCCGTCCCAAAGATCGCTTTCTTCCCAATGCCATAATTGATGGGCGGGAGCGCCGGAATTTAAGGGTTTGGGATTGTCCCAGAGCAGGCATTTGGCGGGGGCGCCGGGGGCCAGGAAGCCCGCCTCATGGCTGTCGGGACCGCCTTCTAAGTAGCCAGGCGGAGGAACTGGTTTTTTGCCCCATTCGCAGTGGTAAAGGGCGGTGGGTTCCCTGCCGATGGAGGTTACCATGGAAAAGCCGTTGGGATTGCGGCCGAGCATCCAATGCCACTGATCCCGGGCGGCGTTCCGGATGTCGGTTCTCGCGGGATCCAGCCTCGCGCATTCGGCCAACAGCAGGGTTTCCTCGAGCATGACTCCGTTACTGCTCCAAATATAACCATCCATTCCTTGAGAACAGTGATAGCCGTCTTTTTTTATTTCGGCCATCGCGATTTCGGCGGCCGCGAATATCCGGGCGCGGCAGTCGAGCCGGACCGCCTCAGGTATGGACGAATCCTCGGCCAGCTCGATCAGGGGCCAGCGGGCAATATCCACCCAGGCGCCCCGCAGAAAGGCCTTGGGCTGAGTTTGGTCTTCTTTGATAAGGGCTTGGACCTGATCCAAGTCCTCTTGCTTATGGAAAGTCCGCCACATTTCCACCGAAGCGGCCAGACGGCATCCGGCTTCCGAAGGATAGTCTTTCGTTTCATCCCAAAGAGTTTGCCCGCTCCCGTGGCCGTCGACCAGGAGATGTTCCGGGTGTTTTTTCAAAAAGGCCCAGCCCTTTTGGGCGGCTTGGGAACAACGCAGGGCGAAAGCTTTATCGAAGGGCGCGTAAACCCTCGCGGCACAGGCCAGGGCGGCGCAGGCTTTAGCGGTGGAGGCGGTGCCGACGCCCGCGACCCAGCGGGTTTTCTTATCCTGGTCCGCGGGGCCCTCGGGCGACCAATCGAACACCGCGTCCCGGGCGTGGAATCCGCCGTTCTTGTCCTGCATGCAGAGCACCCAGCGCAGTCCCCAGCGGCACTCGTTGAGAATGTCCGGGGTGCCGTTGCCCGACTCCGGAAGATTCACGTTTAAATCTTTAAACACCTCGGGATGGCGTTCATAGGCCAATAAAAGCGCCTGACAGGTAGGCGCGGTGGAACAGATATACATATCGAAGTTACCCGCGTCATGCCAGCCGGCGTCCATGAGGAAGCGGTGTTTCTTTTCCGGGTAGTCGGCCATATCCCAGCCGACGTCCCCGTGATCATGGCAGGGTCCCTGGCGGGTATAGGATTGGCCTTTCCAGACGGCGTAAGGCTCTGTCAGGGCGGTTCGGCAGCGCTGGAAATAAAACATCTTGATCGAAGCCAGGAGTGTTTCGGCGTAGAGGCCGGGGCCGATGGAGAAAGCGTCGGATTTATTTTTACCGCATTCCATGACATAGCGACCATTCAGCGTGAGGCTTGAAAAATCCACCTGCCAGACGAAGTCCTGGGAGGCGGGATCTTTTCCGAAGTTAATGACATCCGACGGCTTGACCCGGTATACCACCTGACCTTTCTCGTTTTTGATGACAGCGTCTTTTGGGTCTTGGTTGAAGACGGCCTGCTTTACCCAATCGGAAGGATAACCGACCGTATTGACTTTAATCGCAGGAACATTAATCCCCGGCATGGCCGGGGCAGGAATGCTGGAAGGGGAAGTTTGAGCGTAAAGAGGGAGTGCCGCGATAAGCAATTCAAGACCTAAAAGAGCTTTAAGCATAGAAGCGTCTCCGGATGAGAATTCAGTGACTGAAACTTAACGATAAGCGGGTTTCCCCCTTTTGCGAACATAAAAATACGGCGCCTTTTAAATAAGCGTTTTTTTAAGCTGTTTTTAATCAAAAACGCTTTTGCGCAAGGGAAGGCAGTTCGCGTCCTCAAGGCTTTCTAATCCGGCCTCAGCAAGGGAGCGAAAGGGTGATACAGGGGATTGTAGATAGCGTTTCTCCACGTCAAAGGTTACAAGCGATATTTGTCGATCGAGGTTTTTCTTTTTGACTCCTTAAAATTCCCCGCTTTTCAAATTTTAAAATTATTTTTTTACAAATCCGTAACAAACTCCTGTGGTTGTTAAAAACATTTTTTAACGAAAGAAAGCGATATAAAAAGAAAGCTTAACGAAAAGCGTTCCAATTAATCGGTTTCCGAGAATCCTTTGTTAAACGAAGAACGACGCCGCGCCATCCTCGAAATTATCCACCGGAACGGTCGTGTGCTGGTTACCGACATGGCCAGCCAGTTCGATACTTCGCAGGTCACGATCCGTAAAGATCTGGAGGTCTTGCACGCGCAGGGGCTTGTACATCAGCAATACGGTAACGAACCAAGGAGCCAGAACAGAAG
>CAWKIY010000019.1:0-9279 GCA_963849245.1 candidate division FCPU426 bacterium
CGCGGGAGGATTCGCGAACCATTCAATTTGAAGCAAATCGGATTAAGACACTACTCGCTCAGCGCTCATTCCAGACAGCACAAGTCCAGCCTTCCCCGCTTTAAACAAGGTTTAGAAAAATACGCCGATCTTTAAATTAGGAACAACAAAAGAAGTGAAAGTAGTAGGCAGTGTGTTATTGAGGCTGAAAAGCGAGACGCCGACGCCAAAGCCTAAATTAAACCCATCCCTGGCCTGATAATCAAAGCCCAGGTCGGTATAAACAAATAACCAATCCTCATTTCCATTGCCAAGCGTTTCAAAATCATTGGCAATATCCAGCCCAATGGTCGGAGAAAAGCTTTCATGGGGCAAAAGCGCTTTTAGGCCGAAATCACCCGTAATGTTATTTCCCGAAGCATTACCGACCCCGCCCACCCCTCCCACGAGTCGCAAGCATTCCGCGACATTATAGGCGGCGTTTAAACTGACTAGACTTTCCCAGGGATCGATGACACCCAGATAAAGTCCAAATGGTTTATCGGTACGGTTGAAAGAAGTTTCGCTGGTTTTCGGGGCGGCTGTCGCGGCGGCAATCGGCGCGTTATCCGATTGCGCTTGAGCGGCTCCACAAAATATGTAAATCACCGAAAGAAAAATAGCAGACTTTGAAACAATCGATTTCATAAAAACCTCGTTAAATAGAAAATTATTACAACAGACGTCATCGACCAACTTTATATAGAATCACGTTTCTGTCCCGGTTTTTCGCCTCCCATTTCTTACAAATCGAGAATCATTAAATTCACAGCAAAACAATACAGACCTTTTTTCTAAAAACTTAAAGAATCCCCTCAAAACAATCCAAGATGGGGGCTTTGATGGGCATGAAATAAGCGTTACTGTCCGCCGCGGTAATTCGGCTCAAAACGCTTTTCGCGAAATCACGGTTCCAATTTAATGTTGGAGTAAAGTTTTTCGGAAAAACAGCCTTATTTCTTGTCTCCCAATAGTTTTTGGAGTTCGCGGTCAAAACCGGGGAAACGCCCCAAAACACATCGTAGCCTTCAAGCAATTCGAAATAGATGTCAAAAAGCCGAATATCGAAAAAGGGTTGAGTGAAAAAACCATCCGCGCCTGCCTCCCGTTTGGCATGCGCGTATTCAAGTTCTTTGTGAATTCCCTGCCGGTAGGGATCGAAAGCCGCGTAAATCTTAATTCCCGGAATTTCCTTTTTAAATTTCTTGATGACGTCCAAAACATCCGAGGGGTACATCTTTCGGGACATATCCTGGGGAATATCCCCGCTGATCAAAATAATTTCTTTCAAGTTATTTTTAATTAGAAAATCCGCCATGAGCAAAGGTTCATTCAAATCAATGTCAACCGCCCGGATGTGAGGTATGGCGTTTTCAAAAAAAGGTTTCACATATCCGCAAGCGACCCAGCTTCTCAAATCAAACCGCAATAAATCGGGAATATTGATGGTCGTTACTTTTTTCAGATTCTTCGAGACCTTTTCAACTTCTTCTAATACGGACTCTTTATTTCTCGGCACCAATTCTATTGAAATTCTCATTCAACCGCTCCCCATTTTTTACGACCTGTCCTCCGAAGCTTTAGCGCAGGAGGATTTGCGAACCATTAAATTCCAAGTAATTCGATAAATCGGTTCAGTGATAAGCCCAGCCAAAAGAAGCTGATTTCTCAAAGTCATCATAAAAAAGAATGTAACTTTCGTCGTCTTCACCCTCGAAATGATAAAAAACCCATTCGGTCTTGCCTGTGCCGTCCAAATCCGCCATTCCGATCGGATCCATTTCATTACCGAGTAAGCGGGTTTTTAGATTTTTATCCAAGACAAACCAATAACTTTTAAACATATCGTCATCAAAAAAACCACAGGTATTATTTTTAAATTTAATCCCATAAAGAATTTCATTTTTGTCTGATCTATAGACCTCTAAAAACTCAACTTGTTTGTCAGAATATGAAACCATTGGCGCGTGTTCCTCTTCTGGCTCCTTACACTTTCTTAATTTCGGGAATTTTTCTCTAAACCCCTGAATCGCCAAAACCTTTTCAGATTCTGTTAGAACTGATGTTTTCCAACCTTCCGGATTACCAATCTTTGCGGACGTTGTTAACAATAACGGCCGGCTAACACTGGGGCCCTCGAAGTATTCATATTTATTAGCGTCGATTTTTATTTGAGGTATTTTTTCATTTTTAGGAACTTTTTGAAGACCAATCCAACCACCGGACTTAGAAAGTCCACGGTCATTTTCACTCTTTACATCACCCAATATTTTCCCGTTCAAAACAACAGACCAATTTATAGGTGAAGACAACCACTGATTACTTGATTTTATAATTTCAGGTTGATCCCATTTGTAATCGATCGAAATCCAATCTTCTCCCTGCTTTTCAAACATCACTCTCGCCCTTGGACAGGGATAAAAAGGACCCCAACCAGGACTTCTCTCAGTGATATTTTCAAGCACCCCGATATAAACGTTTGAATCAGAACCAGCCCTAATTTTCATCGGCGAAACGGTAAACACGAAAAAAAATGAAAGAACTAAAACCCAATTTTTCATATTGAAATACCTCCCCATTCCGTACGACCTGTCCTCCGAAGCTTTAGCGCAGGAGGATTTGCGAACCATTAAATTCCTTTTAAAACGTTAAAACAGCTCCCGGTGTGGACAAGTGGGCCTCGACCTCTTTCGCTGTCAATTGTGAAAATAACTAAACCAGTTACCCGTCATGGGGGTTAGGTGTTCGTAAGACGGAAATGGTTCTTTACAAGGTGTTTTCCCCAATTTTTCAATATAAACAAAGCCCATGTGAGGTCCCAAAGCACCTCCCAAATGACAAGTAACAAAATAAACTACCAATTCACAATCCTCTCGCCGAATACCGATTGCCTCTTGAACAGTTGGTGGGAGATTAAAAGTTGTTAGGTCGATAGGATACTGGAGATCATCTCCATGTTTATTTGAAGGCACCTTCCCCGCCTTAATGGCGTCCACGACTGAATTATAGTCAACAATCCTCGCCCTAAATTCTTTATCCCTGATCGCCACACCTAGCGGCCCAAGGAACCTAACACTCAGAACTATGGTTAGAAGACAGAAAAGCGGAAGGATTAATTCCCTATAACCCAGCTCTTTTCGTTTTTTTAAAACAGCGCTCAAGAAACGTATAAAGATCGTTAAAAAAATGATAAGCCCAATCATTTCAATAAAAAACAACCAATAATTTGGCCGAAAGGTTCGTCTAACAGCGCAATACATGACCAGAAGACCAAGAAGGTAATAACGCGTTTTATAAAACCACTCTTTTGCCTTCATCCTGCCTCCCCATCTCGAACGATTTGCGAACCATTAAATTCGAGATTATTAGACCCTAATTGACAAAGCTATTCAGGTTAACGCTTCTTAAGCGCTAAATATAAAAATCGACCAAAAACCGACACAGAAACTGTTGTGATAAGGAAAATGAGAGAAGCAGAAACAAGACCAATTATCACCGAAAATAAATTCAAAAGAAAATTAGGATATTTTTCAGCGATTACTTTGTGACTTAAAAAATAACGCCAAACTTCCCAGTCGATAAAACAGAAACAAAAAAAGGTGAAAACAGCTATTATTCGACCAATGATATCACCAGCTTTTATTACTTCTTTGTCTTCACCTTTTTCTATGTCGTTCTTTATTCCTGTCGCTGTCCCACATTGCGGGCATTTTCGAACCCAACTTTTGAACTGATATCCACAGTTAGAACATTTGCCATGACCGGTCATTCTTTAAAACCTTTCTTCACAAATTACCTCCCCATTCCGAACGATTTGCGAACCATTAAATTCGTTGTATTTCGTTGAAAACCTTAGCCGTTTAATAATTTTGGTGTTCTTTTAGCTTTGTCCAAACTTTTTTGGTTAATGAAAGGCCAAACTTTACTATTTCCCGATTTGATCCACTTTTTGTTCCAAAAAAATTTTGGGATTAAACCAAGGCTGAAAAGGGACAACATTGCACCCAATACATTTTCTGCAGGATGTTTCGGCCATTCATATTCATAATTCGAATGAAGAAAAAGAATGCACCTTGAGACAATCGCTTTACCTTCTTTGGTCAATGCCCATTTACCAGTAAGTTTGTGTTCATGCAAATCATCATAGACCGTCCAAACCCTTTGCTGGATAGCCCAAATGGCCCTATCAGGCGATCGTCTTGGGGTCATATCTTCATATTGATAATTAGTAAACCGACCACTTACGAATTGTCTTAGTTTTTCTGCCAATTTCTTTCTGACGGGTTTATCAATCATCTTTTCATCTCTCCCCATTCCTTACGACCTGTCCTCCGAAGCTTTAGCGCAGGAGGATTCGCGAACCATCAAATTCGAGATAAAACATTAAAACAGCGCCCGTTGCAGATGCTGATTAAGGTGATTCATATCTATATTTAGAAATTACGAGTCCTTTTGAATCAAAACGAATAGTGAATATTTCTATAGCCTCAGCACCGTGAAAAGGAGGCGGGTTGTAACGGTATTCTGTTTCTCCATCTTTGATTTTTTCGCCACCTAAATATTTGTAGTTTTTATAATCAAAAACTTCATCCGGTTTTCCCATCGCTTTCTGCACCGCTTCAAAAGTGTCCCCGTTTTTTACAAGATCAAATCCAACGTTTAAAATATGTCTTTCCCAAAGAATTGTCCCAATCCAAAGAAAGAATAAAAGGAGCAAAAACACAATTATGTTTTTAGCCGTCCTTTTATTAAAAACGCTCATTACATACCTCCCCATTCCTTACGATTTGCGAACCATTAAATTCCTTATAAAACGGTAACTGACTCCAAAGGAACCTTTGTGTTACAAACGGAAGTAAAGCTTCAATAAAAACAATACAGGTAACAAAACAAAACTTGCTGTAAGAAACAATCCAAATAGATTTACAAGTGAGAGTTTTATTTTTTTATTTTTCCAAGAATCATTAATCCCTAATATTAATCCAACCAAACAAGCAGGATAAGCGAACCACAAAAACAATAACATTTCCATTGCGGTTCCATCGCCAAGAGGAGCTTCGGAAGGTTTCGCTTTCAAATAAAGAAGGACTAAAACAAACCAGGAAATCAACCCACTCCAATAACTAAGCCAACCAGTTGTGGATTTCGGGGTTTTGTTTGAATCAATATTTTTTACTTTAGCCATTAAACCGCTCCACGGGTTGGATTCGAATCTCAGTATTTTAAATACGGTCGCTTTTGCAACAGGTTTAAAAAATCCAAAAACCGGACATTTTTTGGTAATTGACTAAAACAGATTTTAGGGAATAAGTTCGCCCTTTCCAAACTTTAGTTTCGCGTGGAAGGAGCCACCTATGAACCCGAATCCCGAAGAGTTAACCCCATCCCGAGAATATACGGGCAAATCCGAAACCGCCTTGGTTCCGCTATCCGAACTCTATGTCCCCACCTGGAACCCGCGCCCGGTGATCGACGAGGACGAACTGCTGGCCTTAATGGCCTACATCCAAAACGGCGGCATCATTCCCCGAATCATGCTGTGGCAGGGTGATGGCCAGCCGGCCACCTCTTCTTCTGAACTGGCACAACCAAGCCGTGATCCTCGGCTTGCGGCCTCGGCTCAGGTGCCTCTAGCCATCATATCCGGCCAAATGCGCGCTGAAGCCTATCGGCGCCTGGGAAAGACCCATATTGAGGCCGAAATCTATGATATTTCCTTGCAAAAGGCCAAAATACTGGCCTTAACGGCCAATACGGCTAATAAACCCCATTGGTTAGGCGAATTTGAGGCTCTTGCGAACATCCAAACGGAGTATCCCGACCTTTACAATGTTGAGTTAAGGCCGGCAGGGTGGAACGACAAGCGGGTGAGTTATGCTTTAAGCCTAACTAAGCTTTTAACCCCCGCCGCTAAACAGCTCATCCGGCAATCCAAGCGAAAAAAGCTTACCGACGGTAAGCTTTTTAGGACCGACTTAACCCAAGATCCCGCCGATAAGGCCACTTGGGAGCTTACTGAGTATGTGGCCTACCGCCTCAGCCCCCTTTTGGACAATCCCTCCCTGGAAGCCGCCCAAGCCCAGGCCGAGAAGGCGGTCCAGGTCATTATCGACCATCAGCTCAGTAGCGCCCAAACCGCCGATTTGGTGACCCACCTCCTGGCTGGCGGGGATAGTACCCAATATCAACCAGCCGCAAAGGTTCGAAAGGCCAGAACCACAGTTAGGAGTTCGGAGTTAGGTAGTTCGCAGCCAAAGCCAACAACTCCTAACTCCCCGCTCCTAACCTCTAACTCCACGCCTCAAGCCCCTAACTCCATTCCCCCCGTTCATCCCTCACCTACTCCTGACAGCCCCCACCCTCAAACCCCCGGCTCCACAGGGCAGGTCTTCTGGGAATGGGTTGCCGGCATATCCTTCATCAGCCAGATCAAATCCAAACTTAAAAAGGGCGAACCGCTTTCGTTAGGCGAAAAAACAATGGTGTCCGGCTGGCGTTTCGTCAAGGGCATCGGCTGGGTTCTTAAACACGCCTTGAAGCTGTCGCTGGAGGTTTTGAAAATCGGCTGGAAGTTTTTGAAAGAGGCCGATAAGTTCGTGGAAAAAAACGCGGGAAAGAAGGTCTCCAAGGTGCTTCGCTGGGTGACAGCCCTCGTGATCGTCGGGGGCCTTTGGTACGGCTATCACCTTCACCCGCTTCACCGGTTGAAGCTGTGGGTCTGCAAAGTTTTTGCCGCCGCCTGGGTATCCTCCCCGGCGGTATCGTCTCTCCCCGATAAAGCGTCTATCACTCAAAGTTCAACCGTGGCGGAGTCACCGAAAGAAGAATCTTCCCCTCAAACCACCCGCCGCGCTTCTGCCCCGAGGTCACAAACCGAGGGGCAGGGTTTGAATGTGCCAATTTCACACAAACAAGAAATTGGCGCTTCTGCCCCGAGGTCACAAACCGAGGGGCAAGACTTGAATGTGCCAATTTCACACAAACAAGAAATTGGCGCTTCTGCCCTGAGGTCACAAACCGAAGGGCAAGACTTGAATGTGCCAATTTCACCAAAACAAGAAGTTGGCACTTCTGCCCCGAGGTCACAAACCGAGGGGCGCGGTTTGAATGTGCCAATTTCACCAAAACCAGAAATTGGCGCTTCTGCCCCGAGGTCACAAACCGAGGGGCAGGGTTTGAATGTGCCAATTTCACACAAACAAGAAATTGGCGCTTCTGCCCCAGCGGTAACCGCTTTCACCGAAGGATCAGGCCTTACACAGTCCTACCTGGAAATGGAAATTGCCGCCCTGCCGCCCAACTCGGTCATCGAATCTTTTTCCTTCACGCCCGACGAAGGGATGGGATTAACCATGGCGTCCCGCCGGGTGTCCGACCTGACGGACAGGGATAAATTCACGATGAAGCTGGGCCGCGCCGCCAAAAAAATCCTCACCGTCAACGCCACCACCACCAACTTCACCGTCACCTACCAGGACGCGGATCAAATCGGCGGGTTTTTAAATGGCACCTCCAAAATGGATTACTACTGGGAAGACGTGAAAGCCATTCACGTCAATACGATTCAATCCGCCGCTGGCGCGATCTACCAAATGACCCTTGTGGCCGCCGAAGCCAAACAGCCCTTCACGGTGCAATGCCATTCCCCCGCCGATTTACAGCATCTGGTTTCCGCGCTCAAGTTCTGGTTCAAAACCTTCCGCGGAACCGCCGCGCCCCCGGTCTTGATCCAGGGCATGCCTTACCTGTCCCAAGGCCTGCGCTTGAATAACGACAGCGCCCTGGACCTGCTTTGGGCCGACAGCCCCGCCGCCAAGGCCGGCTTAGTCTTAGGCGATCGCATTTGGAGTTTGGAAAAGAATACGGATAACCGGCAAAGCAAAACCCAGCTGGAAACGGCCCTGCAAGCCCTCGCCCCCGGACAGCACATCCTTTACAAAGTCACCGCCGAGGGATGGCAAAGAGCCCTGGCCGATATGCGCGCCAACCAGCTCGACACCCTCATGCCCTTGCGGCATCGGGTGCGCTTGAATCTTTAACAGCGGGAACTTTAACCTTTATAAAACTAATTCAGGCGAATGGTTTTGAGGTACTCTTCCGCGGAGCAAACGGTGATTTCGGCCTTCGAAAAATCACGAACATTTCGGGTAATTAAAACGCTAATATCGCCTTCTAAAGCGGTGTAATACTGAACCGCGTCCTCAAAATCTTTAAAAGCGGACGCCAAAGCCAAATCGATCACCCGGCTGGTAACCGGCAAGACTTTGACCAGAGGCTTCAGGGTTTGTAAAAGTTGAATGGCTCCCCGTCTTTGTTCCGATCGCTGAAGAATATACGCGATGTGAGAAAAACTAAGCGCTGACAAATAGCCCTCGACCTGGCCTTTTTCAATGAACGAAAATAGATTCGCGGCGGACAGGTGATGGGGCTCCCGAACCGCTAACAGATCCAAAACAACGTTCGTATCAATAAATACTTTTCTCATTTGTATTTCTTCCGCAAATGATCAGAGTGTTCTTTTTTAAAGTCGTAACCTTTGGGCAGATTCACCTTACCCATTAATTGTTTAACCACCGGGCTGTAGTCAGCCGGGGCCTCGTGGGCCTCCGTGGTGATATTCTCAAAATAAGACTCCACCAAAGCCGAAAGAGTTTGATGGTTTTTCTTAGCGTAGACCTTCATTTTGTCGATGGTTTTGGAGTCTAACTTTAAGGTCAGTTTGGTATCCATAATTATCTCCTCGTTCAATTCATACGTACAATAATAATATTAATATACGTATCAAATCAACCTGTTTGTGCCCCCTCATAGAAAACGAAAAGCCCAAAAACAAATGGCCCGCCGACCTGCCTGTCCCACGAAACCTAACATAGTGGGATACCCCGAAACTTTAGTGCGGGGTGAAGCTTCAGCGACGGCAGGTACCCTGACCCCGTTGTTTTTTAGGTAAAGCCATCAAAAGCTTCCGGCGGCCCCAGGGGCTTTTTATTTCAATTTTGAAGGGAATAAAGAACGGCCCCGGACTACTAATGATTAAGCGCTTTTGAAAAAACCATTTATTCAGCGATAAAAGGGGAAGAATCTTATGAGAAACCTCGGTTTAATCATCTTAGGCGGGCTGTTCATCATGGAATCGGTGCTGAGCCTGGGAGGCTGTATCTCCCATTTACCAGTACCCACCTTGCCTCCACGCCTGACTGCCACTCCGACTTCAACCTCAGCCGCTTGCACCGATGGTTTGGGACATACCTAGCGATACGG
>CAWKIY010000020.1:0-14929 GCA_963849245.1 candidate division FCPU426 bacterium
AAAATTCGTATTCCTGCCGTGGGCAGCAGCCCTCTCGCTGACGGCAAGCGCGCAACCCGGGGCAATGAATGTCGCGCCGGCGCTTTCTTTGCGTTTAACTTCATCGCCTCATCATTGGCCTTTTGAGCCTCGTCCATCTTGCCCATTTTCAAATAGCAATCCGCCAAAAGACGGTAAGGTCCCGGTTGATCCGGATTATGATCCACAACCATTTGGAATAATTGAAGCGCCTGTTCTTGCTGGCCGTTGTCCATCAGGAAAATACCGGCGTTGGAAATGGTTTCCGGGGTTTCCACCCGGACAGACTTGATCTTGATCTCAATCCGGCGGTTCTTCGCTCTTCCCTCCGCGGTATCATTGTCGGAAATAGGAACCGTATCCGCCATCCCCACAATCGTCACATTCTCAGGTTTAAGTCCCAGGCTGACGAAAAGATCCTTCACCGCTTGGGCCCTGGCTTCAGAAAGCTCCTGATTATTGCTGAACTTGCAATGGGGCCCAATGCGGCAGGGCTTGTTATCCGTATGGCCCTGGATTTCAACGCCGATATCGCCGAAATATTTCTTGAGACCTTCCCCCACAGCCGTTAATTTTTCCTTTCCAGCCTCAGACAAGTTAGCTTGGGCCACACCGAAGGCGGCGTCGCTGGCCAATGTCCATTGGACATTGTTCAAAGACAAAATCCCGACCGCTTGAAAGGCGATAGGCGGTGTAGTACCAACCCGATCGTCAATGTCTTTGACTTGAAGGGTAGCGCTGTAGACCCCGGGCGCCACTAAATCCCCAGAGGAATTGCGGGCGTTCCAGGTATAAGAGGCCGGCGGGTCCCCGTTGCCGCTGAGCTTCTGAACGGTTTGACCCTTGTCATCCGCTAAAACCAGGGTCCAACTGGCGATAGGCTCGGTGGCTTGGCTTTGAAGATTAAGCGCCAAGGTAGGCGAATCCAGGTTAAAACGGTTCGGCCCTGATATTTCAGCGGTGACTTTCTTATCCTCGTTCCCCAGCCGAAGGCTCAGGGTGATTCGGTTCGTCGGCCCGATTGTTCCATAGGGAACATAAGCGTAATCCAAATCCGCTACAAAGCCTGAAAAAATATGCTCTAAACCCGCTCCTAAAGAGAAAAAGGAAGCCCCGAATTCGTCATCGGTAGTCCTTAACCCCGCGCGTAAAAAGCCAATATCGGAACGGTCCAAAGGCAGACGGTACTCACTGCCGATGCTGGGTTGCAAACCGGTGTCGCTCTCCAAATCAAGATCAGTTGATATCGTCAATTTATCGTTCTGGTTGAAATTGTGAAAGTGATACCAAGAAGCCCCGAATTTCAGTTCCAACGGCTCCGAACGATCCTGGATCGCGGTGCCAACATTGACCACATCCAATCCCAAGGAAAAATGATCCTTAGGGAAAAGCTGAATTACACCCGCGTCAAAAGAAATAGCCGTTCCCGTAGGGCCAAACTCGTTTTGGCCCACTAAATTCACGCTCAAACCCACCATAGTCCGGTCAAAAAAATGATCCGGAATAAAACGGCTTAAAAGGTTGGAATAACCGGCTGAAAGAGACCAGTCACTGGCGCTGACCTGAGGTCCATTACCGGCGAAATTACCCGCGGAGTCCTCAACCGTCGAAAGAAAAGACTGAAGACCCATTGAGGAAAAGCCTAAACCCACCGCCCCATTATTTCCCAAGTTTTGAGAAAGGGCGATAAAGTCGAGATTAACCCCTTGAAGCCATTGGGTATGGGTGAGAGAAACTTGGGTTCCCTGAGCCTGATAAAGACCCGCGGGATTCCAATAAATAGCGGTCGCGTCATCCGCGACCGATGTAAAACTATCCGCCATGCCGGCGGCCCGGGCACCCATGCCAATTTTAAGAAAGTTAGCGCTGGTATATCCCGCTTGGGCCAAAACCAAGGAAGGTAATCCGGCAAAAACGACGAAGGCGAGAAGAGCTCGTATTTTCATTTAGCTGTTCCCTCTTCGAAGAATCAAGGCACCCCGGGCCAGGGTTTGATCGCCTGAACGAACCACATAAAAGTAAGTTCCTGTCGCGGCCGGTTGTCCCGCGTTATTCTTTCCATCCCACTCCGTCCAGCCGTTAAAGCCATTGCCCGCTGTTTGGGATTTTACGAGTTCACCCGAAACCGTAAAGACATTGAAAGTGGAACCGTACGGCATGCCCAAAATTTTCAAAGTTCCCCGAACCGCCAGATCAGGATTGAAAGGATTCGGATAAATCACAATACCCGTCACCGGCGTAAGCGTCGGTATCCCCGGTGTCGGGGTTATGGTAATTGAAGAAGTCGCCGTAGGACTGCTGGTAAACGTCGCGGTAGCGGTCACGGTGGGTGTCAAAGTCGAACTACTGGTGGCGCTGCTGGTAAAGGTCGGCGTAAAGGTGCTGGTATTCGTCGGCGTATTTGTCGGCGTGTTGGAGAATGTCGCCGTTGGCGTAAGCGTAAAGGTAGAAGTCGGCGTATTGGACGGCGTCAAGGTAGACGTAATCGTGGGCGTATTTGTCAGCGTAACGGTCAACGTATTCGTAGAGCTGTTAGTCGGGGTAGCCGTTGGAGTATTCGTGGCCGTATCCGTCGAAGTGTTGGTCGGCGTACTTGTCGGCGTTGGTGTAAAACTCAAGGTATCCGTAGGGGTACTCGTAACCGTAGGCGTAAAACTGAGAGTATCGGTAGGGGTATTCGTCGTTGTCGGCGTGAAGCTGAGGGTATTGGTCGGCGTATCCGTAACAGTCGGCGTAAAGCTCAAAGTATCCGTGGGTGTATTTGTCAGCGTCGGCGTGAAGCTTAAAGTGTTTGTAGGCGTATTCGTGATAGTCGGAGTAAAGCTAAGGGTATCCGTTGGTGTATTCGTGATTGTAGGCGTGTAGCTCAAGGTATCTGTCGGTGTATTCGTAAGGGTGGGTGTATAGCTCAAGGTATTGGTCGGCGTGTTTGTAATCGTCGGTGTGAAGCTCAGAGTATTTGTTGGCGTATCCGTAATCGTGGGTGTAAAGCTCAAGGTATTCGTTGGTGTATTTGTAATCGTGAACGTATTTGTGATCGTCGGGGTAAAGCTCAAAGTATTGGTCGGGGTATTCGTAATGGTCGGTGTGAAACTGAGCGTGTTAGTCGGTGTATTTGTGATTGTCGGTGTATAACTCAAGGTATTGGTTAGCGTATTAGTGACTGTCGGAGTAAAGCTCAAGGTATTCGTAGGCGTAAAACTCAGTGTGTTGGTCGGCGTGTTTGTCGGAGTACTGCTGGGCGTAAAGGTTAAAGTATTGGTCGGGGTATTGGTAGGCGTACTCGTCGGGGTATTGGTCGGGGTACTGGTAGGGGTTTTCGTTGGTGGATTCCAACCGCAGGGGAACGGAACTATTTCAATAGCTTCAATGGCCGAAGTCTGGCTGGAAGAGAGATTGTAAGTCATATTATAAGTTCCTGTCGTAGTCGTGAAGCGGTCATCCCCCTCAGTGACATCGTTGTCATTGGCAAGCCATCGCTGGGTCTGGGCCGCGCCCGGAGTCACAGTGACAGACGAGGAACCGATATCGCAAATATCCGCGATCACGCTGTTATCCGCGTTAGTAGTAATAGAGATGGTTTGAGCGGCCGAAGCGCCGTTGGAGACAAAGGCCTCAGATCCAATGGGACCGGGTTGGTAAACCCCCGCGTAACTGATAACTCCAACATGGGCTAGACAACTGCTGCTAAATTTAACGATCAGCTGGTTACTGCCCGCGGCGGGGTTCATCAAATACCAAGAGGTAAGCGAATCGCCCGTAAGACTGCTGATGTCATTTCGTATTCTATGTAAAGCGACTCCGTTATAAGTGGCGCTGGTAATTGTGGTGCTTTGGTTGTTGAACTGACATTGCAAAAGCAAAAGAGGTTCAGGATCGATACCGTTGTAGGCCGTATAGGTAAGGGTCACCCCCGAAACATTCACGGGATTGGAGGTATAAGACGTGGTGTTCTCAAAAACCAGGGAATTTTGGTAGGTTCCGCAGGTGTAGGTGGAAGTCACCGTCGAGGTCGAGGTGAAGGTGGCGGTACTAGTCGCGGTTATGGTTGGGGTATTGGTAATGGTTGAAGTTGAAGTAATAGTCGGAGTTTGGGTAATCGTCGGAGTACTAGTATTGGTGCTTGTCAGGGTCACCGTCGAGGTGTTGGTAAAGGTGTTCGTGGGGGTAGCCGTCGGAGTGTTTGTGGGCGTATTCGTCGGCGTAAAGGTTAACGTGATGGTCGGAGTGTTAGTAAGGGTGTTAGTAGGAGTACTGGTAAACGTATTGGTAGGTGTGTTCGTAGGGGTATTCGTCGGCGTATTCGTCGGCGTATTCGTCGGCGTAAAAGTCTGAGTGATAGTCGGAGTGTTAGTAAACGTATTAGTGGAAGTCCTCGTGAAAGTAACCGTAGGTGTGTTGGTGGTGGTACCCGTCCAAGTTAACGTAAAAGTATTAGTGATTGTCGATGTATTCGTTGGAGTCTTGGTAAGAGTTGCAGTAAAGGTCGGCGTCGGCGAATTGGTAATGGTAGGCGTGCTAGTAATAGTGGGCGTATTGGTGATTGTAAAGGTATTGGTAATCGTTGGGGTGTTACTGGGGGTAAAGGTATTAGTAATGGTGGGAGTAGTCGTTGGCGTTTTTGTGGAAGTAAAGGTATTGGTTTGAGTCGGAGTAAAAGTAAGGGTCTTGGTAGGAGTCAAAGTCTTAGTCAACGTTGAGGTAAATGTATTGGTAACGGTGGGGGTGTTCGTTTGACTGTTCGTAATGGTAGGTGTGTTTGTAGGCGTTAAAGTAGGGGTAATTGTCGGGGTAATCGTAAGTGTTTTGGTGGGACTATTAGTCGGAGTATTCGTGGGGGTATTCGTGGGGGTGTTAGTAGGAGTACTCGTCGGCGTATTCGTCGGGGTTAAAGTTGGAACCACATAACCGCAAAGATAAGGCACAAGCTCTACTACCTGAATGGCCGAGGATGTTGACGATGAAAAGCCATAAGACACAGTATAGTTTCCGGCGGTTGTCGTAAATTTATCGTCGTCTTCGGTATAATTATTGTCCGTGATCAGCCATCTTTGATTTTGGCCACTTCCTAAGTTTATGTTAACAGCTCCCTCCACGTCGCAAATCGAAGAGATCACTGAATAAGTTCCCGTCGTGGCCACCGTAATAGTTTGGGCGCTGGAGGGACCATTGGAGAAAAAAGCTTGAGCCCCAATGGGATTGGTAGGATTAACACCGTCATAAGTCACCGCCCCCAAGTGACAGGTACAGCTGCCGGTAAAATTAACTATTAACTGATGACTTCCGTAAGCCGGATTGGCTAAGTACCAAGTTTCTAAATCATCCCCGTTATCGAAGCTGGTATCCTGCCGAATATTAGTGAGCGCAACCCCGTTATAAGTCGCGCTAACCACATTATTGTTGATATCACCGATTTGAACTTGCAGTAGCAAAATGGAATTGGAAACTGTTTCTGAGGTTGAGTTAAAAGTAATCGTGACGGCGGTAACGTCGCTACCGTTAGAAGTAAAGCTGACGGAGTTATCATATGTAATTGAGTTTTGATAACTGCCGCAAGTCGGGGTCGGCGTGACAGCAAAAGAAGTATGAAAAGCGGTAAAAAACATTAAGAACGTCAAACAGCCTGTATAAAAAGAATAAGGCCGTTGCGTCCAACTAAATCGTTTTTTCTCAGCTAAGACCATAGGCCTACCTTCAAAGTCAAACTAAACGAATACGGGTTTCCCGTTTACCTATTAACAAAAGACTGTATTAAAGCCTTAAGAGAAACCAAAGGTTTCCGTTTTCCTGAATTACTGCGGAATTATAGATGATTTTCGAATCAATCGATATAAGAAATATACTTGATAAAGAGGCCACAACATTATTTTTAGCTAAATACGACTTTATTGGCTTTTATCAGAGCTTAGTGGTCAAAAACTGAACACTTCTATTAACAGTTTAACCGCAAACGCTGTTTTGAATGGCTTTAGGGGCAAACGAATTAAAGTGATGGGGCCCGAGGAATGGTCAAAGTAAAGCAGCTTCCCTTGCCTGCCTCGGTGGTAACGCTGATGTCCCCATTCTGAAGCTTCATGAAATATCGGGCGACATAAAGTCCTAATCCCGCTCCCGCCCGCGAGGCTTCTGCCCCTAAAACTCTTTTGCGGGTAAAAAGCTGAGCCATGGAGGCTTCACTAATCCCCATTCCCGTGTCCTGGATACTTAGCAGAATAGAAGTGCCCGCGACTTCAGCTTTTAACGTAATCCCACCTTTATCAGTAAACTTGATGGCGTTATTCACCAGATTTCTTAACGTCTCCATCAACTTATCCTGATCGGCGATCACCTCAAGAGTCTGGTCAAAGCCTTCCCGGGTCAAGGTGAGCCCTTTTCGTTCAATAATTTTTTCATAGTCTCTCAAGGACAATCGCACCATTTCCTGCAAGGAATATTTTTGAAGGTTTACACCCAACAATCCCCGCTCAATCTTCGAAATATTCAAAAGGTCTGAGATCAAACGAAAATTATCGAGGCCGATTTCACGCATATCCAGCAGGTAATCCCTCTGCCTCTCCCCTAATTCGCCGGCGACACCCTCAAGGAGATTCTCAATATAACCATTGATCTCACCTACCGGCGTCTTGAGCTGGTGCGAAACGATAGAGATGAGGCTGTGCTTCATTTCTTCCACTTGTTTACGCTCGGAGATATCACTCATGACGGCCATCGCGTATTGGATCTCGCCCGCCTGATTAAAAACTGGCGTGCCCCAAACCTGCAGGGGAATGATGGTTCCGTCAGGGCGGTGGATTTCCAAGTCCTCAAACGTCACCTTTTCCCCTTTCAAGGCCCGCGGTACAGCCATCTGGTCAATCGGATAAAGCTCCTGAGTTCCCGCCCGATAGGCCTGATAAACCTCAGCCAGATCTTTGGAGCTGGCTTGCGGGACAACCCCTTTCCCTAGAATCTCTTTGACTTGGCGGTTGGCGTAATAAGGTGTCCCATTTTTATCCGTCACGAGTATCCCCAGGGGAATCGCCTCCAGATATTGAAATAAACGGTACTCGTCAAGCTGCAGGTGTTTTTGCATCTTTTCCCGTTCCAGTATCTCCTCGTTGACAATGAACAACGCGGTCCCAAGAAACAAAACCGAAAAGAAACCGCCAACGAAAAGAATGAGAAGCGTGTCGCGGTTATGGGCGGCCTCCTTAACCTGACGAACCGTCAGAAGGGATTGTTCCTCGTCGATCATCTGATGGAGAATGTCTTCGATGGTCGCGTTTCGGGGAATGACATCGCCGCGCTGAAAAATCGCCCGGGCTTCCTTCACATGCCCGGTGGCGCAAAGCTTTATCCGTTCCTGTCCTAGCGCGTAGGCTTGCGTTAAAAAAGGAGCGAGGCGTTTGAAATTTTCAACTTGCTTGGGATTATCAGAAAACAGCCGTCCGGTCGCTGAGGCATCCTCCCGCATTTGCTGAAGACCCGCCTCGGTCAACCGCAAAAAAATGGGATTTTGCAGGACCAAATAGCCCCGAAAACCCGCCTGGGCCTGGTGAATATCCGCGTCAATCTGATGGATATGGGCGATCACCTCGAAGGTATGCTGCACCCATTGCGAGCTTTCTCTCATCCGAAGAATGCTGTCATAGGAAAACCAGCCGAAAACCAAAAGCGTCGCGATGGCCACACTAAAACCGGTAATAATTTTTTTGCGCACTGGAATATTCAATGGATCCCGCTTACTTGAGGTGGTTTAGTTTAACAGATTCCGGCATTCCTCCGGCTATCCGTAAAAACAAAAGGGATCACGACAGGAGATAAATAATGAAAGTGATAAAACTGAACGAGTTAATCGGAGCAAAATTACGGCCGGATTAAACTTCCACCTTATTTCGCTTCGCTTCCAGCTCTTCCCATCGCTTCAAGAGGGCCTCTACCTGCGCCTGTTCGGCGTCGACCGTTTTCTGGCTCTCCATTAACTTCGTCACATCCCGGGCGATAGCCGGGTTTTCCAGCTTGGCTTTCGAGGCTTTTAACCGAGTTTCAGCGGCGTGAATGGCGGCTTCCATACCCTCAAGTTCTTTCAATTCTTTATTCGAGAGAGCTTTCTTAGGCTTTTCCGGCGCGGCCGCCTTCACGGGCTCCGGCGCCGGCTTGCCTTTTCCCTTCGCGCGCTCCTGAGCCCTGAATTCTTCCCATTGCGCCAGGTCCGCGAAAAAGTCCGCGTTGCCTTTGCCGTCCAAAGCCAAAATTTGGCGGCTGACCCGGTCCAGCAGATAGCGGTCATGCGTGACGAGCACTAACGCTCCGGGAAATTCCGCCAGGCTCTGCTCCAACACTTCCAGCGAGGGAATATCTAAATCGTTCGTGGGTTCATCTAGCAGAAGTAAATCCGCGGGTTTCAGCATCAACCTCGCGATCAACACCCGGGACTGTTCCCCGCCGGACATCTTCTTCAAGGACATATCCAATTGTTCTTTGGTGAAAAGAAACCGGGTAGCCCAGCTGGCCACATGGATCTGGCTTCCCTTGTAAGTCACGTAATCGCCGGACTCGCAAAGGGCTTTGCGTAAACTTTGGTTTAAATCCAACTGGTCGCGGTGCTGGTCAAAAGTCACTACCCGCAATTTGTCCGCCTGTTTCAGGGTTCCGGTATCCGGCTGGGTTTCACCGGAGAATATTTTCAAGAGCGTACTTTTGCCGCTGCCGTTTTCACCCAATAACCCCAGCTTGTCGCCGGGCGTGAGAAGTAAATCCAGGGGCCCAAAAAGCTTTCGTCCGCCCAAACTTTTGGTGATCTTGGAGGCCGCCACCAGCCGCTGGGTCTGCCGCTGACTTCCGGAGAAATCGATATCCACGCTCTTGCCCTGGGAGTTGCGGTATTCCAACTCGCCCAGCTCTCCCATCAAATCCCCGGCCCGGTCAATACGGGCCTGCTGTTTGGTCTGACGGGCCTTCGGGCCCCGGCGCAGCCACTCAATTTCCCGGCGCACTTGGTTCGCCACGGTGCTTTCCCGCTGAGCCTGGGAGTTAAAGAGGTCTTCCCGCTTTTCCAGAAACTGGGTGTAATTTCCCTCATTGCCGAAAAAACCCTCGGGGTAACGCTTGTTCAGTTCAATAATACGGTTGCTGACCCGCTCTAAAAAACGGCGGTCATGGGTGACGACTAAAAAGGAAAATTGAAGGGTCTCCATAAAATTCTCAAGCCAAAGCACGCCTTCCAGGTCCAAATGGTTCGTGGGTTCATCCATGAGAAGCAGATCCGGCTCCCGAAGCACCTGGGTCAAAATCGCCAGCCGCTTGCGCCAGCCTCCGGACAGCTTCGCCACTTCCTGATCCTGGTTCACAAATCCCGCGTCTTCCAGCCCCGCGTCCATGCGGATGTCCACTTCCCAATCTTCCAATCCCAGGCCGTCCAGGCCCTGGCGCAAAGCCTCGCGTACCGTCAATCCCGCCCCGGGATCCTCAAAACGGTCCTGCTGGGCCAGATAACCCACCCGAAGTCCCTTGCGCACCGAAAGCAGTCCGCTATCGGGCTTTTCCACGCCCGCCAAAACTTTGAGCAGGGTGGATTTACCTGTTCCGTTGGGCCCAATCAGCCCTGTCCGTTCGCCCTCGAAGAGGCCAAAGGACAGATTCTCAAAAAGGGGGCGCGCTCCAAAGCTTTTGGAGAGATTTTGGCAGCTCAGCAATATTCCCACGATGAAGTTCCTTAACCGGGTTGAGATGAAAGGGGGTAAGAATAAGGGTAAAAGGTCGAAAAAGGAAGGCTATTTGAGTTGGTTGATATCCGGATTTTCGAGAAATTTCTGGGGCGCTCCCTGGGCCGCGCACACAATCATGGCCCGGCCCATCTGGCGGGTATTGGTCATGTGCTTTCCAAACAGAGGCCGCAGTAGAGGCATCAGCGGGGCTAGCACCGCGTAAATCGCCCGATACAGTTTAACTTTTGGCTCGATCCCATCCAACGGCTCAATGAATCCCGGCCTAAACAGATAAACCGCCTTGAAAGGAAGCCTCAAGAGGGCATTTTCGGTGGCGCCTTTCACCCGAGCCCACATTACCCGTCCTCTTTCCGTACTGTCTGTTCCCTGCCCCGAGACATAAATAAAGGTCATCCCCGGATTCAACGGGGCCAACGTTTGGGCCGCCGCCAGAGTCAGGTCATAGGTCATATGCCGGTAATTTTCCTCGTTCATCCCGGCGGAAGAAACTCCCAAACAGAAAAAGCAGGCGTCATATCCCTTCAATTCATTCGCTAACGGTGCGAAATTAAAAAAGTCCTGGTGGATAAGTTCTTTAAGTTTTTCATGTTGAATGCCCGAAGAAGAACGGACAAGAGAAAGCACCGAGATCACTCGCGGATCGGCCAAACATTCACGAAGCACTCCCTGTCCCACCATACCTGTCGTTCCAAAAAGAATAACTTTCATAATGATGACCTCTCGATTTATCTCGGTAAAAAAAATTAGTTTTAGTGGATCAAAACAACTTTATGCAGGGCATTAACTGTCGTCCCATCCTGATATTGGACCTTCAAATAGGCCAGGTAAAGACCCGAAGCCATTCCCGTTGTGTCCCAGCAGTTTTTGACGCCGCCCGTGAACCCGAGTGTCTTAACCATCTCGCCCGCTACGGTATAAATCTTCCACTCAGATGAAACAGGAGCCTTATCAAAGAAGAGACAAACCATTGTCCCGGAGCGGGTCATATTCGGCCCCAAAGATAAAAGCCCCGCGGGTGACTTTAAGAAAACCGGCGTTGGGGTTGGGGTAAAAGTCTGGGTGGGAGTAAAGGTAATAGTCGGGGTGAAAGTAATCGTTGGCGTAAAGGTAATCGTCGGGGATAGCGTCGCCGTAAAGGTGGGCGTATTGGTACTGGTATTCGTGGGTGTGAAAGTAAGCGTCTGAGTCGGGGTCCATGTCGGTGTAAAAGTGGGTGTAAAAGTTGGAATCAACGCCACGAGGTCATTAATCAGGTTTTGACCGTTGGGACTTCCCCAGCCTGTGGCAAGGTCATAACCGGATACAGCGGTGTAGGGACCCGATCCGGTAGGATAACCGCTTTGGGACCTGGCAACGTAAGTCCAATTATTATTACTGCCATCGTTAATATCATGAAAATCATTGGCATAGGTGGTTGGAGTTAAAGCCAGGTTATAAATCGGCGGGTTGGCCGCGCCCAAAGGTCCTTTACCCATACCTATTGACTGCTGGTTCACGAGGGCCATAAAACCCGCCCAAAGAGGCGAAGCCGCGCTGGTACCGTCTACATATCCGGCAAAGCCGTTTCCCTGATTATAATTCTCCGAAACAATGAAAATCGTGGCGGCCGCCATGGCCACATCCGGCAGATTGCGCCAAACAGTGGACCCGCTATTGGTCGTCATGGAAACTTGCGCCTGATAAGTGGGGATCGGCATAGGCGTTGCTGCAATTGTAGTGGCGATTCCCCCGCTACTTGCGCCTAAACCATCATTCCATGTAGTTTCTGAGGTGTAAGTAATACTGGCCGGACTACCCGACGGACTCGCTGTCGTCAGAATGGTTCCTCCCACCAGCGTCTCATAAGCGCTCAAGGTTAAACTGGGGTCGTCCCCAACTGATGGATATTCAGCGCCGGTGACATAAGACCCGGAATCTCCCGAAGCCTCAAAATAAGCTTGGCCTTGAGCAGCCAACTCGTTCAAACTTGCAGCCGTATTAGAATCCCCAAATCCACCCCAGGAACAACTGATTTGGTAGCAAAGCGGCGCTTCGGTCATTTGAGTGTAAAGATCATCCACTTGCCCTTCCGAATCGTTGGGGTTCTCTTCGTAAACCACCACCTGGGCCCCGGGGGCGATAGAAATGATCATATCAATATCCAAAGAAACCTCGTCCGTATCATCAACAATAACCGGATGTCCATTAAAACCGTCAATCTTGATATTTTCGGGCGTTAGAGCCGAAATTGTCGGGGAATAGTTCGTCTCATAATCTGTAATATCAGAAGCGTAATACCCGTCAAACTCAACCAAACCAACCGATTGGCCCGAACCGTTCAGAGTGGCTGGAACATTCGGAACATAAGCATCTCGGAAATCCTTACCCCGATAGTCACCCGAAGGACCTGTTCCAATTTTCGCCACAATCCCCCGGCTTTCCCGATGAGCTGAACTACTACCAACTTGGCGACCCCGTCTGAGTTTGGAATAAGGCCTTTTCACGTTATTAAGTCCGCTTATATATAAGAGAGGAACATCTAAGTCTACCGAAGGTTCGGAATCCGGAGCGTAAAAAGTACCGCCTTGAGGACGCTGGTAGTTATTAAGATGGATATGAAAAGCTCTTTGGACATCCCCCGCCGTTCCGCTGACATCCAACAACATCCGGTTCGCGTGAGTCGCTTCTACCTTTAACCCCGCCGATTCGGCGAAAGCGATCACCTTTTGATAATCCCCGGCTGTAGGACTGAATCGTTGAATAAATTCGTCTGGAGTTAAAAAATGCCGATACTGGAAACTTTTAGGATTGTAAACGTCTTCAAGAAAAGCCTCCAAAGCCGCGGGGTCCGAAACGGGAAGCCCAATGGCTAAGGTCAGGGGCTGGGAATCCGAAAGAGGCCCGGTCAAAATCGAGGAAGCGGCTTCCTTGGGAACATGACCGCTTAGAACTTGCCGGTCCGCGGCCCCGGCAGGAGCGTTGGAACAAGCGAGCGTGAATAAAAGGACCGCCCAAAAACAGCCGGGGATTTTAAATCGAGTTTTTTGTTTGATCAAAACCTTTTCCATCGTCTGTTAAATTTCATCCGCACCCCCCCAAAACTGAACCACCCAGTGGATATACGGTTGATTTTAACTGAGATTAACATAAGAAAGGGCAAATAACAGGGGACCGTTGGACCTTTTGCTTTTTCAAGGTTTACCATTTGGGTAATGAAAAACACCCCAAATCGAATTAAAATCATGCGGCAAAAACAGAATATCCGTTTTATAAAATATCGAAGGAACCAAAATGAACCTGACCGAGAATCCCCAAATCATCACCTGGCCGGAAATCCATTATGTTTACCTTGAGAAAATCGGCGCCTTTCAAGAAACCGCTCCGGCCTGTTGGAATCAGTTGCATCAAATGGTTCCCGCGGTTCTAGAGAACAATCAAATCAACGGTTTTATGAGCCTCTATAAGGTACCCCAAAAGCTTTACCGTGCGGGTGTCTCCCTGACCGCCCCGCCTCAAAAAATACCCGAGGGAATGAAATACGTGAAATTTCCCGGCGGTAAATACAGCCGTTTCGTTTTGACCGGGCCCTACAAAGATCTGCCTGTCGCTTGCGGAATCGTTTTTGGGATGGTGGACGACGGCAAAATTAAAATGCGGGACGATTTCTGTATCGAGAATTACACCACCGATCCCCGGACCACCCCCGAAGATAAAAACATTACTGAAATTTTGATACCGACGGTTTAAAAATGCCTTTCAAAATAAAAACGCTTCAAAGCCTGGCTCTTTTCCTTCTCACTCTGCTTCCCGGATTTTCACGAGCGGAAACCCTTCCCGATTCGACTGTCCCATCCGGATACTCCCTGGCTTGGAGCGATGAATTTAACCAAACCCAGGGGGGCGGGGTTGATCCCTCTGTTTGGAACTATGAAAAAGGCAGGAACCCCAGCAACAATGAGATGGAAATTTATGGGAACGATCCTAAAAACATTTCCATAAAAATTGACCCAAAAGGCGCTAAATCCTATCTCGCCATCACCGCCACCAAGAATGACAACGGCGATTACCTATCCGCCCGCATTAATACCCGAAATCACAAAGCCTTCCAGTACGGCTACGTCGAAGCCCGTATTCAAATTCCCTACGGTCAGGGCATTTGGCCTGCCTTCTGGATGCTCGGCGCGAATAACCAGGGATGGCCACATTGCGGTGAGATCGACATCATGGAAAATATCGGAAAGTTTGAGGACCAGGGGACCTGCCACGGTTCCCTTCACGGGCCCGGCTATTCAGGCGGCCATTGCCTGGGCGGCCAATATGTCCTGCCCAATGGGGATCGTTTCAAAAACGGTTACCACATCTTCGCGGTTCTCTGGGAAAAGGACTCCGTCCAATTTTATTGCGACGGCCATCTTTACGAAACCCGCACTCCCCGCGACTTACCCGCGGGCAATGAGGGCTGGGTCTATAACCACCCCTTTTTTCTCATTCTCAACTTCGCCGTCGGCGGCAACTGGCCCGGCAACCCGGACAACTTCACGGTTTTTCCCCAAACTATGAAAGTGGATTATGTGAGGGTTTACCAGAAACTGCCTGCCACGCCAACTTCCACCCCTTTCCCTTCCAGTACATCCAAACCCTGAAGGTCAAAACTCCGCCTTTTCTCATTCCCATAATGATAGTCTCGCGTCCCGCGGTTCGAAACTCTCCCGCTCGAGCATCTATTTATCTCGCCTAATGTTAGAGTGAAAGAAGTGATTCTCGAAGATTTGAAAGGAAATATTCATGAAAAAGTTTTTTCTGGTTTTGTTGGGAGTTCTGTTTTTGGGAACCGTTCAAGGGGTGATGGCCGATGACATAGATCACCACGATGACCATATGGATCACAAAGAAGTCCATAAAGTGATTAAAAAGAAAAAGCATCGCAAGATAGTTAAACACGATATCCGAAAGGATGAGCATCACGATGACGTCCACCATGACGACATGCATTAATCATTTATTGAAAAATTGAGACTTTAAAAAAACGCTCGCCACTCTCATTCAAGAGAATGGGTCAACGTAAAGACAAAAAGGCTTTTCCTGGAAATTGGGAAAGGCCTTTTTGCGTTTTTCGTAAAAAACCAGCCGGGATAAAGCTTTATAAATCCAGGCTTAGCCCAGCCAAAATAGGCAAATCCTCAAGCGTTGTCCCATCATAAAAAAGAAAATTCAATTTTGTTTCA
>CAWKIY010000021.1:0-13662 GCA_963849245.1 candidate division FCPU426 bacterium
TCTTTTTTTTATCCGTTCAACTGTTTCGGCTAATCTTTCGGGCACAACGGGTTTCACCAAATAATCCAACGCGGAAAGCTCAAAAGCCTTCAAAGCGTGCTCGCTATAAGCCGTCACAAAAACAACAGCCGGCCCTTCCCCTCTCCAAGTTTCCGCGACCTCCAAACCGCCCAATTCAGGCATTTCGATGTCCAAAAAAACCAAATCGGGCTTGATCTCCTGGGCGATTTGCAGGGCTTCCAAACCATTTGAGGCCTCTCCCTCGATCTTGAGATCCGGGAATTCCGACAACAGCCGAATCAGCCGGGAGCGGGCCAACGCCTCATCATCCACGATTAAAACTTTAATCATCTGTCCACCTTATTTAAAAATGTGTCCGTGAGGATAACAGGCAGCGTCAAAAGGACGCGAGTTCCCCCTCCCGTCCGCGGCTGTATTTCCATCCGGCCCTCCTCCGCGAAGCCCAGCTCAAGTCTTTTACGGCAATTATCCAGGGCTGTTCCCGATCCCGCGTAGGGAGAATGACCAAAACCAACCCCATCATCCTCGACCCAAAGTTTTAAATGACCTTCCCTAATACCGGCGCCTATCCAAACATTTCCGCCGGAAGCGCGGGACGATAGTCCGTGTTTAACCGCGTTTTCAACCAACGGTTGAAATAAAAGAACAGGCACGAATACCTTGCTGAGATCAAGACCTGCCTCCAGTTCAAAACGCGCGTTGAGTCTTGATCCAAACCGAACCTGTTCAATATCCAAATAATCCCTGCAAAATTCCAACTCACTTTCCAAAGAATGATTTGTTTTACGGGTGGCGCTTAGAACTCCTTGAAAGAGTGTCGAGAGTTTGACCACTACTTTTTCCGCCTTCTCCGGATCGGCGTGAATTAATGACGCGACCGTATTTAAAGTATTAAAAAGAAAATGGGGATTCATTTGGTCTTTCAACTTGGTTAAAAGCGCTTGGAGCCTCTCCTTTTCCAGTTCCTCAGCCTTTAGCTGGCTAAAACGAGCGGCATCCCTTAAATCCTGCCAGGATTTGAAAAGAAAAAAGAACAGTAATAACATCCAGCCCCAAAAAATTTCATTTCCGTAATATTGCCAATGGAATTCGGCTGTGATGGGCGCCCCAGGATAAAAAAAGTTGATGTAGGCGACCATCAAATGAAGCGCCAGATAAAGCCCGGGCGGAACCATAAAAGCCAGAAACATCAAATACCAGCCGGTTCCATGACGCCTCTTACTGAGCGGGGAATAAGAAGTCCAAATTCGTTCCAGGAGAAGAAAAAGGCCTATGACCGCCATACCAAAAAAGCCGACCACGGTCGCCTCAAAAAAACTCCATCCCCATCGAAACAAAACTGAATCTTTATTGAATCCCTCCAAAACGAGGCTTACCAGAAAGGTCCAAATCGGATTCCAGAAAAAAAGAAGTTTAATAAACGAAAGAATAAATTCACTCCCAAAGTTAAGGGAATAAAAATTTTTCCATTTCTGATTCATCCACCATTCCTTTAAAGCTGTCCAAGTAGTCAGCCTTGCTTTCGCGGCGAAACCTTTTAAAAAGGGATCTTTACCCTCCCAAATGATAGCAATAGTCCCAAAATGGAAATGCAGATTTCTTTTGGTTCCCAACTCTCTTGAAAGTGATTTTTCGTTTAATTCCAGCATTTTCAATCCATATCTTTTGTTTAAGCTTACAAAGATAAAATAATCCTAATAAGCGAAAAACGTTTAAAAGAATGCCCAATGGTCGAAAATACTCCCCCAACAGGCAGTTCACGCGTAGTGGGCCAATCACCGGGCCTATGTTATACTGTCGATCGATAAAATCTGAGGATCAACTCCATTGAAAACCGCCCATCGATACGTCTTGTTAGAAATGATGCCGACTTTTATTTTGTGTGTTTCCATGTTAACCATCCTGTTCATGACTAATAAAATTTTCCTGCTTCTCGATTTGGTCATGAATAAGAAAGTCTCCCTTTGGGATACCCTGCTTTTATACTTTAGCCTTGTTCCCTTTGTCCTATCACTCACCATCCCCATGTCCATCATGGTTGGGACTCTTTTGGCTTTCGGCCGCTTAAGTTCGGACATGGAAATTACCGCGTTCAAGAGCAGCGGAGTTCACTTATTTCATCTGATAGCGCCTATTTTGGCCTTTGGCCTGCTCATGAGCGGATTCATGCTTTTTTTCAACGATAAAATCCTGCCTGCGGCCAATTTCGCCTTCAAAAAAACACATTTTAAGATCCTGGAAAAACAAGCGAGCGTGGCCATCCGGGAAAGGGTTTTTATCGATCAGTTTGAGGGATACCAATTTTATATCGATCAAAAGGACAGAACCGGTTTATTCAACAACGTCAAAGTCTTCAACCGGTGGTCCGCAACCGCTCCGGTACAGACAACCCTGGCTAAAACCGGAGAGTTGGAGACCAATCAAAACACTTATCAAATTTTCTTCCATATGAATGACGGCGTCATGGTCTGGGATAACGCGAATTATCAGACTTACAACCAGCTTTACTTCAGCCACTACACCATTCATTTGAAACTGGAAAACCAACTAGCGCACATGGCGGATGTCAAAAAAGATTACGAGGAAATGAGCATGCAGGAGTTATCCGACGAAATTGGGAAAACTGATGACAATGGCCGCAAAAATTCCTTAAGGAATGAATTTCAAAAGCGGATTTCCCTGCCCTTCGCCTGTATTGTCATGATTTGGTTTTGCGCCCCGCTGGGACTTTGGACCCGTTCCAAAGGGTTTATCGGTTTCGTGATAGGTTTGGCTATGATTTTCATTTACTACCTCATGTTTACGGTAGGTCAAATATTAAGTGAACGCGGAACGGTCAACCCCATCATCGGACTCTGGGCGGCTAACGTCATCCTGCTGATCGCGGGCACTTTTATTTATTACATGGTTGTCTCGGAACAGTCGGCTTTCAAATCGTTTGGCGGTTTCTCAAAAAAATCCGCAACTTGATCCCGAAATAGGAAACTCTCAATGAGAATTTTAACCCGCTACATCATCAATGAATTCACAAAACCTTTTTTATTATCCGTATTGGGCTTTAGTGTTCTCGTTTTGATTGTTCAGGTCTTTAACGACATACGCTTTATCATGGAATTTAAACCAGGCGCGTGGCTCACCTTAAAATATTTTTTTCTCCAGGTCCCTGGATTCGCGTTCCAAATTGTTCCGATCGCGGTTCTAATGGCCGTGCTTTTCTCCCTGACCCAGCTTTCAAAAAACAGCGAGCTCATCGCTATGCGCGCCGGCGGAGTCAGTATTTTCATGGTGGCCATTCCTTTATTTTTTGCGGGCCTGGTTATTTGTATCTTGAGTATTTTTTTAAATGAAGCCATCGTTCCGAAAACCGTCAAAATGGTCCATCACACTAAAATTGTCGAAATACAAAAACAGCAAGAACAAGCTCCCGGCCTGCAGAAACAAAATATTTCCATGACCGGCTCCTCAAACGAGGTCTATCACATCGGCGCCTTTGACGGTTCCACCAATACAATGAGTGACATTCTGATATTAGATTTTGATAACGACACCCATCTTAAATCACGCATCGACGCAAAAAACGGGAAATATGAAAATGGCCAATGGATTTTTTATGACGGTTATTTAAGAGTTTTCGATGATACTGATCAAGAAATCTCAGCCCAACCTTTTGACCGAATGGCCGTTCCTATTTCAGAAACTCCCCCTGACTTTTTAAAGGAAGAAAAAGCCCCCGAAGAATTAAATCTAATCGATCTTTACGCTTACGTGCAACAACTCGAAAAAAATGGATTAGATTGTCATAAAGAATTAGTAGAACTTAACCACAAATTAGCCATTCCATTCGGGTGCATTATTTTGGCAATTCTGGGAGTTTCGTGGGGATGGAGCATGGGTAAATACAGCGGGGTTATCTTCAGTTTTGGAATTTGTCTTTTAGTCGCTTTCGTCTATATGGGCGGACTGCAGATTGGTCAAGGCTTAGGAAATCAAGGAATCGTCTCGCCTTTTTTATCCATGTGGATCATCAACATTGTTTTCGCGGTCGTGGGGCTGATTCTTTTGATCCGAAGAAATCGGTAGCTTTCACTTCACGGCATAGATAAAAAGACCAAACTTTTTGGCTGTCAAAGCCAGTTCTGTTTGGTTCAGCAGAAAAGATTTTCCAGCCTCAATAACCACGCCTTTGGCCTTCGCCCGAACCAAAGCGTGAAGCGTTTTAGGGCCAATCGTTGGAACGTCAAACCGCCAATCTTGGCCGGGGCTTGAGACTTTCACTAAAATACTTCCAGGTCCCCCGCATCGTCCCGCCCGGAGGATGGTTTCATCCGTTCCTTCCATCGCCTCCGCCGCCACAACGGCGTTTTTTTTGATCATAAGCGACTGGCCTATGCCCAATTGAGCCAGCGCTTTCGCCTTCTTCAACCCATATTGAATCATTTTAATTGATTCGGCGTCCGGCTTTCCGGTAATCCAGCCCGGTTGAGGCAGAATTTCTTCCATCAAAAACCGGCTATCCTGAAGACGGATGCCGTTTCTTCCCATCTCATCCGCCAGGGCCTTCAAAATGGCTTCCCCCGACCTGTCTTTCAATCGGGTCCAAAGGGAAAGAGCTTTCCAATCCAGCCGAAGACTCTTGAACAAACTGGAGTGTTGGACTTTTCCATGCATCACAACCCGGCTTATGGATTTTTTGTTAAAAAAGGAAAGAAGAGCCCCGACCTGGCCTATGGAAACCCAAATGATTTCATCGCTCAATTGATTTAGTTTTGTTGATGCCGCGCCTCGGACCGCGACAGTTTTTAAGGAAAAACCACTTCGTTTGGCTTGACGGGCAAAATAAACAGGAAGATCACCAGCTCCGGCTATCAATCCGATAGAAGACATCACTAACGAACTATGCCGCGGCTGGAAGTATTCAAAAACTCAATCAAATATTTCATTTCCTCAGTGGCCGGAAAATCTGTTGTCAGAATCTGGACGGCTTCTTTTAAGGTTAGTTTGTTTCGAAAAATAACCTTATGGGCTTTTTTCAGCATGTCGATGGTTTCTTTTGAGAACCCGCTTCTCTCCAAGCCTACTTGGTTCACCCCATAAATACGCAGAGGCTCATCCCCCGCCATCATGTAAGGCACCACATCCTGAACGGCGCGAAATCCCCCCCCCACCATCGCGTGGCGTCCAATCCGAACAAATTGATGAACCGGAGTAACCCCGCCA
This sequence comes from candidate division FCPU426 bacterium, assembly GCA_963849245.1. Classification (GTDB taxonomy): domain Bacteria; phylum Oederibacteriota; class Muellerivitia; order Muellerivitales; family Muellerivitaceae; genus CAWKIY01. Next base: position 5,239 of record CAWKIY010000021.1, read on the forward strand.
ATATTGGCGTAATCATCCACCCGAACGTGGCCGCCTAAGGTGGCGAGATTCGCCAGTTTGACATGATTTCCAACCACGCAATTATGTCCCACATGGGATTGAATCATGAGCCAATTATCATTCCCAATGACGGTTTTAGTTCCCTCGCCCGTACCAGGATTAATGGTAACGTGTTCACGAATAACATTGTCATCGCCTATTTCCAGCCAAGTCTCTTCACCATGGTATTTGACGTCCTGGGGCTCGCTTCCAATGACAGCGCCCGCGAAAATTCGGTTTCCTTTGCCCAAGATAGTCCGGCCCGTAATAACACAATGAGGACCGACCGTGGTGCCGGCGCCCAAGGTCACAAAAGCGTCAATAATAGAATAAGGCCCTACCACCACCCCTTCGGCTAACCGGGCTCTTGGATCGACAACCGCTGTTGGATGAATCGTCGTGGGCGAAACCGACATTTTTAGTTTTCCTCTTTCAGTGAGTCTAAATTAACAATCGCGCAAATGAGTTCGGCCTCCACGGCGACTTTTCCATTCACAAAGGCCTTACCGGCGATTTTCCCTATTTTCGACCGGACTGAGAGCACTTCTACCTCAAAACGGATTTGATCACCGGGAACAATCGGTTTGCGAAAACGGGCTTTATCAACTCCGGCTAAATAAAGAATCTTTCCGCTGTTATTGGGATCGCACAAAAAGGTGATACCGCCCACTTGGGCCATCGCTTCCAGGACCAACACCCCCGGCATGATGGGATTTCCCGGGAAATGCCCTTGGAAAAAAGGCTCATTAATGGTTACGTTCTTCAGGCCGACCACCCGCTTATTCGGTTCCAATTCCAGTATTTTATCCACCAGTAAAAAAGGATACCGATGCGGCAGCATTTTCTGGATTTGAAGAATATCGAGCATTTGAACGCCTTTCGAAGTCGTTTTTGATTCCCCTGCATGTCCACCAAACTTCTTTAAAATCGCCTTTGCTAATTCGATGTGATAACGGTGACCGGCTTTGACAACCGTTATTTTGGCCCAGAGAGGACGGTTGAGAAGCATTAAATCGCCTAATAAATCCAAGGTCTTATGCCGAACGATCTCATCCTCATAACGAAAGGGGCCGTTGAGCACTCCCGACTTCCCAATCACCAGGGCGCAATTCAAATCGCCTCCCTTGATGAGTCCATTTTCCCGAAGCTGCTTGATTTCCTCTTCAAAACAAAAAGTCCGAGCGGAAGCCAGCTCTTTTTCAAAACTTTGATGAAAGCGGTCAAAGGTTCTTTTTTGATTTTCCAAACCTGGATAAGGGAAAGAAGTGGTTACGTCGAGTAAAAGTTCATCCGCGGGTTCGGCTTTGAGATAAATGTCGCCGAACCTCAATTCAATAGTTTCTGTCACTTTGATGGGATCTACCGGGGTTTTCTGGTCAGCCATCTGGACTTTTTGAAAGAATTCGCAAAAAGGAGCGGCGCTGCCGTCCAGAATCGGCATTTCCTCCGAATCCATCTCCACTTTTAAATTATCAATCCCAAACCCATTCACCGCGGCGAGAAAATGCTCAATGGTATGAATGGTGGCGTTTTTTTCCCCCGTCAAGGTAGTGCCGCGGGCGGTGCCCGAAACGTTAAAAGGAGTTATCGGGATTTCAGCCTTCAAATCGCTCCTAAAGAACCTGATTCCGGACCCCGGCGGAAGCGGCGAAACTTTCACGCGGCAGTTTTTCCCCGTATGAAGCCCGACGCCTTCGAAAGAAAACTCATGGAGGATTGTTTTTTGAGAGCGTATTTCGGCTGGATTATTTTTCATTTTGAGCGCTTTGAAATTCTTGTAAAAGTTTTTCCAATGTCCGGATCCTTTTAATCAATTCGGGCAATTGCCGGTACGCCGCCACATTTTTCATTTCGACGGACATGGGAGCCGAGGGCGAACCCCAATAAAGACCCTTTTCCGGGATATCTTCCATCACACCTGTTCGGGTGGCCAAAATAACATGATCTCCGATTTTCAAATGACCCGCGAGACCGACTTGCCCCCCCATCACGACATGACTGCCGATCTGTGTGGATCCCGCGATTCCCGTCTGGGCGGCCATGACGGTATGATTTCCGATAACAACGTTGTGGCCGATTTGAATTAAATTATCCAGCTTCGTGCCTTTGCCGATTTGGGTGCTTCCCAATACCGCGCGATCCACGCAGACATTGGCCCCCAATTCCACATCATCCTCGAGGATAACATTGCCCACCTGGGGGATTTTACGGTACTCCTCGCCTTCTTTCGCGTATCCAAAACCATCCGAGCCGATCACCACTCCCGGTTGAAGGATCACCCGGTCGCCCAAAACGCAATTTTCACGAACGGTTACATTGGGATAAAGAAGGCAGTCTTTGCCAATAACCGCGTTTTCGCCGACAAAAACCCCGGGATAAAGAACGGTTCCCGAATCGATCTTGGCCCCGGCCGAAACCGTGGCTCCGGAAGCGATGTAGGATTGGGGATGAACAGTCGCTTGAGCGTCAACCCAGGCCCCATTCTGGATACCTGACCGACGCGGGGATTTGGGATGAAAAAGATTTATGAGTTTCGCTAACGCGACGTAAGGATTGGGACACAATAAGAAGGGCTTCGCGACGCCTGGAATTTCTTTTTCGGACAAAATAACGGCGGCCCGGGTGGCGGCCGCCAGCTTCAAATAACGGGGATTGGTGACGAAAGTTAAATCGCCTTCTCTCGCGGCGTCCAAAGACGCCACACCCGTCACCCTCAGCGAACCATCACCCTTCACCGTGCCGCCAATTTCGGCGGCTAACTTTTCAAGAGAAAAAGAAATTTCCATAGCGGCCGCTTTTCAAACTACGATTATTTCGTCTTGGAGTCGCTGTCATCCTTGGTATCCAGATTCAAGCTCTTATAGTTCTTCAAAACCGCGTCAGTCAAGTCCACTCCGTCCTTAACATAAACGGTATTTTCCGCGTTCAAAACCAAGTCGGCTCCGTTGTCTTTGGCGACCTTGGAGACGATCGTTTTGATTTGGTCCAAAAGCGATTGCGTCATTTCGGTTTCTTTATCCGCCAGCTCACTGCGGATCTCATTCTCTTGTTTTTGCAGAGCTTGCAGCTTCGTATTGTATTCTTCTTGTTTCAATTTTTTCTTCGTGTCCGACATCACCGAACCCGAATTGCTCAACTCTTTCTCTAATTTTTTGAGGGATTGAGCTTGATCCGAATCATACAAATCTTTCTCTTCTTTATCCGCCAACGCCTTTAACTTGCTTTTGGCTTTGTCGGTTCCGGGATACTCATTGAAAAGCTTCTTCAAGTCCACCGTGGCGACTTTTAAATCTTTAGCGACAGAAACGGAAGCGACTAAAAAACAGCACAACAATGTAATAAAACGCATAACGGCTCCTTGTGAAAAATAAGCGAAATTCTAACAGACCAAGTCCCAGAGAACAATGGAAGCTTTTGGATTCGGGACAAAGCGCGGGGATCCGGAAAACTCTCAACCTTCAATTAAACGAATGAATTTATCAAGAATCTCTTTAAATTCTTTCGACATTTGGGTGAAACGAAGACCGTATTCATACCGCCCTTGATTCGGATTATTTTGAAAATTGGCCCTTACGATTTCCGCTTCTCCGCTCAATACTTGATTAAAATCCGCGATCGGAAACTCCACCTCAATAAGCGAACCAATTTCCATAAAATTTTTGGTGGCTAAAAACAGTCCAGTGCGGCTGATGTTCCAGATAACGTTATTACCGTTATGAAGCTCAGGTTCCGGTTTTTCGCCCGCGGGTGAGAATAATAGCCGAAATCGAACATGGGCTTGTATCGGGAAGCGTTCATCCCTTCGTTTGCTGGTAGGAAAAGACTCCATCTCGATAACACTCCATCTAATAAAACATCAGACGATTTGAACCATTTTCCAAAAACTTTTGAATCAAGCTATCGAATGGTGAATCAAAAAAATAAGCTCAACACACAAGAACCGAAAGTTATTTTTACGATATTTAGAAAGGTTAATGGATAGTCAAAATCGAAAGATGGAGGCCGTCTTCTTTTTCTCTCATTTCAAACGATGCCCCATCAGAGAAAGAGAAGAACCACCGTTACGACCGCCGTCGCTCCAACCGCTAAAATCTTAATCGCGTTTGAGGGCTTTTTCTTTTGGGACTCAACGTTGCTGATTTTCATGGCGTCAAATGGACGGCCATAACTCCAAATGTCCTCTTCTTGAATCTTGGGCTTTTCCTGCGAGCCCATCGTTTGGGCGCTCGCGACCGCCTGGCTTTGTCCGGAAGCCATGCCGACATAAGGCATAAAATTAACCCGGCCTAAGGTGGCGTTAAACGCGCCGTCATAAATGGTTCTCATAATTTGCTGGGCATCAACCATTCGAAAATCATTATTGGGAGCCGCCAGGGATTTCGCCGAGTAGTTGACGGCGTTGTATTTCAGATTGTTGTAGATCTTGTTACCCGTGATATTGGGCATACCAAAATCTTTTAAGTAAAACCCATAATTATTATTATAGATTTCATTCGAGGTAATCACCGGGCTCGCGGTTTCAGACTCCAGCACAATACCGATTCCATTCGCCGTAATGCGGTTCCCAATAATCTGCGGTTGGGAGTTCGCGGCCACTTCAACCCCGCTTTTAGCTCCATAAATCGCGGACTGGGAAATGGTGGGTGAGGCGTTATTACAAACCACTCGTCCGCCTTTAATCATGCAAGCCTGCAAAATGGAATTGGAAGGATCGGACCCATAAAAATAAATGGCTCCCCAAAGTGAACCGGCAATCGCCGGAACAAATGAAATGGGAGCGGTACCATTGCCCACCGCGTGCAAGCCGCCTTGAATGACTAAATTCGGACCGGCGCCAATTTTACCGTCGGTGGGCGCCGTAAACCGGATTTCAACCCCTGGACTAATCGTTAAAATGGCCCCTTTTGAAACCACAATGTCGTTTTGAAGAATATAAGGACTATTGTCCGCCGTCCAAGTGACTGAAGCGGCTATACCGTCTTTAACATAGGTAGGGCCCACCGCTTGGGCTTCATTCAGATTAATTAAAAGAAACAAACTTGCGATGAAACAAAAGGAGTATTTCTTCATTGAAGATGGCCTCTTCGCGTAAGGGTAGGAAAACGTATTTAGTCTAGCAAAAGCCTTATGCGTTGGAAAGTTTAAATTTAATCGACTTTTAACCTGGACAACAAACCTAAATCGTTAAAACGGTTAAATGAAAAGCCTTTTAAAAACTGCTTTCAACGCTGTTGACGTGCTAAAAACAACTTGAACCACCGATGAACGCAGATCACCACGGATAGTTCAAAAGAATTTCCGCGTTTTACCCGTGTGAATCTGTGTTCATCCATGGTTAAAACAGCCTCGGTTTTTTTGACTGGTTTGATGCTCCGAAATAAAAAAGGGATGTCCTCTTTACAAGAACATCCCTTTCAAAAAACGACTCTTATTTCAACGAGCTTGTGTCGATAACAAAACGGTATCGGACATCCCCTTTTAACATCCGCTCATACGCTTCGTTAATTTTCGAAATCGGGATCACTTCAATGTCGGATCCAATTCCCTTTTCGCCGCAAAAGTCGAGCATTTCCTGGGTTTCTTTAATCCCGCCAATCAAAGATCCCGCTAAGCGGCGGCGGCCCATGATAAGCGGAAAAGCGTTCACCGGCGCCGGCTTCTCCGGCGCTCCCACCAAAACCATCGTGCCGTCCCGTTTGACCAGCATGAGATATTGATTCAGATCAATGTTCGCCGAAACGGTGTTAATCATAAAATCAAAATAACCCATGTACTTGGAGAAGGCCTCGGGCTGCGAGGTATTCAAGAAATTCTTGGCGCCCAAGCGGTGGGCGTCGTCTTTTTTCTTGTCTGAACTGCTCAAAACTGTCACTTCAGCCCCCATGGCCGCGGCTAACTTGACGGCCATATGTCCCAAACCGCCTAAGCCGACCACCGCCACTTTATCTCCCGCTTTCACTTTCCATTGGCGCAGCGGCGAATAAGTTGTGATTCCCGCGCAAAGCAGCGGCGCGGCCTTATCCAACGGAATCGTATTGGGAATTCTCAGAACGTAATTTTCATCGACTGTGATTTGGGAAGAATAGCCGCCGTAAGTAGGCGTCTTGCCGTCCTTCTCGTATCCGTTATAGGTCGCGCACATTCCCTTGGCGCAATATTGTTCCAAGCCTTCTTTACAGGAGGGACACTCTCTGCAGGAGTCCACAAAACAACCCACTCCTACCGCATCCCCCGTTTTATACTTTTTAACGGACGAACCCACTTGGCTGACTTTACCGACAATCTCATGTCCCGGAACCATGGGAAAAATCGATCCTCCCCACTCGTTTCTCGCTTGGTGGATGTCGGAATGGCAAACCCCGCAATAAGCGATATCAATCACCACATCATGCTGACCCGGATCCCGGCGCTGAAGTTCGAACGGACCCAACGGTTCTTTGGCTTTCGGCGCGGCATAAGCTTTCGCTGAAATCATTTATTTCTCCTCGATGAATTGGATTTGAGCCACCTTAACACCGGAAAGAAAAGAATTTCAAAGGGTGATCCAGAATTTAACGCTATTGGAATCTTTAATCGGTAACCGAACGGTAACAAGAAAAATAGCGGAAACGGTAACCTCTAAAAAAGCTCCCTATTGAAGCTAGAAAATCCACGATGGTTTTTTAAAGACCCTACTTTTGCGTCGAGGCCTTAAATACTCTCAGGTAATTCGCGCCGCCGATTTTCCCTATCTCTTCCTCGGTAAAACCAACTTTCAGCAAGGCGTCCACAACCGCGTAATAAAATCCGACCGTTTGATCTTTCCAGGCTTGGTTGGTTCGTTCCCCAATGCGCCCGCCCGCGGGTCTCGGGGGGCCCTCCTTCTGTGGATCGGAGGGAGGCCGGTAAGGCGTGGTTAATTTGGTGTCGGTCCCCAGGCCGACGTGATCGATCCCGACCACGTCCACCATGGCCTTAATGTTTTGGGCGTATTCCAACGGTGTATCCGATAAATGGGTCCAGACGCAAATGACCCCACCCGCGTCGGCGACTTTTTTGGCCGTTTCTTTGCTGATCAATCGCGGCTTCATCATCTGGGCCATATGGGGATCGCTTCCCAGCCTCGTATTAAGACCCGTATGGGAGACAATCATGGGCTTCGTGGCGATTTTGAGGGCCATGTCAATCGTGTGGTTATCACAGTGGGTGAGATCAACCAGGATTCCGAGCTGTTCACACTCGTGGATGACCCGCGCCCCAAAGTCCGTGAGACCGCCCCAGATCGGCGGATTGGTATAGACATCGCCCAGCGGCACCGACGCGTCGCTGTCATGCAATAGTCCCAAATGCCGAAGACCCAGATCATAGGCGATTTTTAACCGCTCAATTTTTCCCTCCAGGAAGTGAGCGCCTTCCACGGACTGGATCACGATGGGCTGATGCCGCTGGTGGGCCAGTTCAATATCCTCGCAGGTCAAGGCCCGCTGGATTTGATTGCTGTCGAGAATCGCGTCCATCGCTTTCAAACCATTCCGAAAACGGTCGTAAGCTTGCCCTACTTCCGTCAGCTTTTGATAATCTACCGCGAAGGTCATGCTGATGGCGGACAAACCTGATTTTTTGAACTCACCCGCCATATCCACCGGCGGACCCGGCAATTGATCCGCCTCGAGCGGCACATCAACATGGTTATGGGCGTCAATGCCGATGGTCTCCGAGACAATCCGCTGAACTTTCGCGTCCCATTCCTCTTGAGCCGGGGTTGGAAGGCTTTCCGGAAAAGCCGGCGCGCTGAAAGAAAAACAACTGACGACGGTCAGCGATAAGCAAAAGACCCAATGTTGTATGTTTTTATTCATAAACATTCCTCTTTTCAATAGCGTGCCTGGAACCGCTTTTCTTATTTTTGAAAGACCACATGGGTGGCCTGCTCAGTGGGAACACGTTCCACGCATTTGAACCCCAGCTCATGCAGATCGAGCCCCGCGAAAAGGTTCTCGCCCTTTCCCATCAGCACCGGCCTCAAGGCCAGGTGCATCTCATCGACCAAACCCGCCCTCAAAAACTGCCGGATGGTTGAAACACCCCCGCCGATCCGCACATCTTTAACGCCCGCGGCTTTGCGGGCCTGCTGAAGGGCCGACTCAATGCCGTCGGTCACGAAAATAAATTTTGTCCCGCCTTCCATTTCCAGCGGCGCGCGGGCGTGATGGGTCAAAACGAAGGCGGGAACATGATAAGGCGGATTGGTTCCCCACCAGCCTTTCCAGGATTCATCCGGCCAGGGCCCCCGGACGGGGCCGAACATATTACGCCCCATGATCCAGGCTCCCACGTTCTGAAAGGACCGCTCGGCGAATTGGTTGTCCGGGCCGGTCGTTCCGCCGCCCTTCCCGTGCATCTCGT
>CAWKIY010000022.1:0-5546 GCA_963849245.1 candidate division FCPU426 bacterium
GTCGTAGTTGATGATGATCGCCATATCCGCCCAGTCGGGTGACTTCTGCAAGCGGTTGATGGTCTCCACCAGAAATTCTTGCTCACAAACCGGCCCCGAATGTCCCGCGTGTCCATCCTGGTAGGCGGGAGCCTTCAGAAAAGAAACCGTCGGCAGATTTCCCGAATCCAAGGCGCTCCAAAAATCTTCCAGATCATACTGGTGGTTGGCTTGGTCGTTCTTGCCGATCATGCCGACATTGGTCGGCGGCAGATGTTTCGGGTTGGAGGTGGAAGCGTAATATTGAAACGGTTCGTGATGGGGGGTGTAATCCTTTTTCGGCTCGGCGCTATCGCAAGTATGGGTCTGGGAGGCGTCCCTAAAACCGCCTTGAAACCATCCCCAACTAATCCTTTTGGCGTTCAGCATGTCCCCCACGTTTTTGCCCGTCATCTGGAGGAGCGCGTCTCCCTTTTTGGAGGCGTTGTCGTAAAAGGGGTCCAAGTCCCCAATGTCAGTCCCGTCCACGACCTTCGGGGTGGAGCCGGTAGCCTTGGCCCCGCCGGTCTGGCCCGAAATCAGGTTCAGGCATCCAGGCGTAGAAGGCCCATAAACCGTATTATAGGAATTGTCGCTCATGGCGAAATTCTGGGCGTAATTCCAAAAGGCCGTCACGATCCCGCCGTCATAATAACCCATTACCTCATAAGGCACCTCGCAGCCTTTTCCTTCCGTATACTCCACAAACTCATCGGCCTTTCCACCGTCATAAGCCTTTTGCTCGGAGGTATAGTTATGGTCCTGGTCGCAGGTCACCTGGTCGGTCAAAAGGAAGGGCTGGGCTGAGTTGGGGTTGTGGACAAGCAAGTCGGCGCCCAGCCCATTTACCGAAGGAGTTCCTTTTTTCGGCCGAAAGATCACATGACCCTGGGAGTCGGTGATCGTTTTGGGATAAGTGGCGAAGTAATGGTCGAAGGAAATGTTCTCTTGGAAAATAACCACCAGATGCTTGATAGGGGTTGTAGTCGCGCCCTCACTGTCAGCGAAAGCCCGGCCAGAAACAAAAAACATCAGGCTCAAACCAATTAAAGCGAGACGTCCCATAACTTCTCCTTATTTAATAATAATAATCGCATCAACAACCATCCAAAATCCCAACCTACTTCCAACACAAAGCCACAAAGACTCAAAGGTTAAAAAATAACTTTTCATTCCTCAGAAACATGGTTTCGTTTGCCTTTCTTTGAGTCTTTGTGGCTTCGTGTTGAACTTGAGTTTTCTGGATGTCTTTCGTATTTCAATGGCCTTTCATCAATCCAGCTTGAAGTTGACCGGAAGCCTCACCCGGCAATTCATCGGCTGGCCAAACTTGTCCAACGCGGGCTGAAAACGGGCGTCCTTCAGCTTATCCAAGACCACCGCGTTAAAAGCCGGATCGGCCCCCGCCAGAATGCTGACGCCCTTTACCTTCCCCTCGATATTGATCAAAAGCTCCACGATTACCCGGCCTTCCTTTTTCTGGCGCCGCATCTCTATGGGATAGTCGCCTTCATCAATCCAGCCGCCCACCAAAGAGGGCTGGCGGCTTACCACCGCCGCGGCGATTTCGGGAGTGGGTGAGGGCGTCGCCAGAGGCTTGGGCGGCGTCTTACTCTTTTGCGCCACGATCCAGGTCTCCGGCGGCGGAGGCGAGGCCTTGGACGCCACAGTCAGAAGCGGCGTGGCGTTCAAATCAATGTTGGTCTTATATTCGGCGTGGGACTCCCCCCAGGCGATGATCCCCATGGCCGCCCCAAAAACCGTAAGATGAAAAAGAACCGAGAAGGTCATACCGCTGGAAAGACGGTGGGCTTTGACCGTATCCCTCAAACGATTCACCCAGAGAGGATTTGAGAATCGTTTCACTATTTCCGGTCCATCGCCAAGGCCACTTTCTGAACGCCGCCCACCTTAATCGCGTCCAAAACCTGCGCCAATTTCTCGTAAGGAATATCCTTATCCGCCTTGAGGATGACTTGCACCTCGGGATTCACGCTCGTCTCCACCGCCATTTGTTGGGTCAGCCGGGGCAGGTCGATGTCCTGGCGGTTGAACTTCAGTTCTCCCTTCGAACCCAGGGTTACCGTGAGGGCGGGCTGGGGCGCCTTTTCCTCTTTGAGTATCTTGGGCAAATGCACTTGAAGGGCCTGCTCGCTAACAAAGGTAGCCGTCACCATGAAAATGATGAGCAGTACCAGCGTGATATCCACCAAAGGCGTGACATTAATACCCGTAACGAGGTTGCTGTCGTCGGAATTCGGGAGCATTACTTCACCTTATCCTGTTTGAGATAAGCCAGCAGGACCCGGGAAAGGATGTCGGTATTGGTTTGAATTTCCCTCAAGCGGGTCAGAAAAAAATTGTTCGCGACGACCGCCGGAATGGCCACCAGGATGCCGAAAGCCGTGGCGATAAGGGCGCTGGAAATACCGGACATGACAACCGAAACCCCGCTTTGGCCCGTTATTCCTAAGTCATTGAAAGCCTTGATCACGCCCAGAACCGTCCCAAAAAGCCCCACAAAAGGGGCGTTGTTGCCGAGCGTTCCCAGAATAATCAGATACCTTTCCAGTTCCAGTTTTTCACGAAGCCACTGGGAGGCCATAAATTCCTCCACCGACGCCGCGCCCTTGGAAAAGCTCTTTAATCCCGCCAGCGCCACCCGGGCTTCTACCCTCTCGCTTTTCTCGGCCTGAGCAATAGCCTCCTGAACATCGCGTTTTTCCAGGCTAGCCGCGAGCCCGTCCATCAGCGCCGCCAGGTCACCCCGGTTTTTGTTGAAGACCAGCGTGCGCTCGACCATGACCCCGATGGATACAATGCTGGCTAGAATCAGCAGCACAATCACCCAGGTATCCCCCACCAAGGCCAAATGCATAAAAATCAAGTTCATTAAAAATTTCCTTTATTTCTTAATTTTGAATCGTTGAAACAGTCGAAGCAACACCAGGCCCCAAACAGCCCAAACCCGGCTCATGATTTCGGCCCCTGAAGCCGAAATCATGTCGGGTTGGACAAGGAGGGTGGATGAAACCCCCTTTTAATTTTGGTCTGGACATCCGGCTTAAAAGTCCACCTTCGCTCCGCCGTCAAACGTGGGGCCGTAGTACTCGTTTTGAATCGGCAGGTTGGACGACCCCTGGTAATAACGGAGCGGCTCATTATTCAGGTTATCCCCTTCGGCATAAATCGTGAAGTCCTTCGTAAAGGCGTACTGAATCTTCGCGTCAATCTGGAAGTAATCGTCATAGTAAACATTCGGCACCGGGCCGCCCTCGGAACCGGGAAGGGCCGCGTTCCCGATCAAGGACAGGTTCGCGCCGGTGAAGGAACCGCCGATATCGATCGTCAACCCAGACTTTTTATAAAAGATACCGGTATTGAAGATAAGATCGGACTGGCTGGGCAGTTCGGTATAGTTTCCTGGCGAGGTTTCACCCTGAGACCACATCCTGGAAATGGACCCGCGGAAACCCAATCCGCTCAAGAAGCCGGGCAGCATGGTGTATTGCTGCTGGTACTGGAATTCCAACCCATAAATCTGCGAATAGGGAATGTTCTCGTAAGTAACGGTATTCGTCACCCCGGCGGATCCGCTCGTATTCTGGTTGTAATTCGGCGCGAAATAGTTGGAGATGTCCTTGATGAAGCCGTCGACAGCCAGGATGGCGCCCTTCTGGGGATAAAATTCCCAGGAGCTGTCGATGTTATCCGAGACCATCGGCTTCAGGTTCGGGTTGCCGTAGGTATTGGTGACCACCGGGTCCGCCGATGAAAAACTTCCATTTTGATTCTGTCCCAGCGTGGGCGAGGGAATGTACTCATTGTAGGTCGGGCGGGCGATCGTCTCCGAGTAGTTGATACGGGTGGTAAACGTGTCGCTGAACACATACTTCATTCCCAGGCTCGGCAAAACATTAACGTAGTCGATCGTCCCCGTCTGGGCGATGGGAGCGGGCAATTCGACGTCTTCCGCGACATCGTTGTAAGCCTGGTTCCAGTCGTATTTGATGTGGGTGCCCTCAATCCTGGCGCCTCCCATCACGGTCATTTTGCCTGAGGTAATTGAGTACATGGCGTAACCCGCGTAGACCGTCTCATAGGAATCCCAGTCCTGGCCTTTGTCCGCCACGGGATCGGTTTCGACCATGGGGCCCGCGTACATCGTGCTGCTGTTGATATTGAGCCCGCTCAACAATGAGCCTATAGCCGGAACCGGGCCCATGCTATAGATATTGCCGGGATAGAAATTAGGGAGGGTAGTGGGGGCAAAGTCGGCCATCGTCGCGCTGGCCAAGCTGCTCGGCGTATAATTCAAGTCGGTATAAGCGGCATAACTCGTATTCATGCTCGCGCCAAATTTGAGAGTGCCCTTATCCCCGCCTCCCAGATCCATATCAGTCTTGCCGTCAGCCTTCAAGGCGTATTGATCCACGTTGTAGTCTGACACTTCATTCGAGAAGCCGCTCAATATGAAATTGGCCGGATCAAGCTCCCCGGTCAACTGGCTGTTATCGAAGGTGGGGCTATTTCCGTTATTCAGGGTGTTGTTATAGGTAATGGTGCCAGCAAGATTACCGTTCTTGTCCTTAAATTTATAGTTCGGGTGCCAGGGTTCGTCCGTGTCCGCATGGGTATAGCTCGCCTTGTAATCCAGGTCGAAACCGTTGAGGTTGTTTTCGCCGCCTAACACTAAGGCCAGGGTCCGGTACTCAGTCAATTCATAGCTAACCTTGTCGACCACATCCGTCCCGGCGGCTCCGACATCGACCGTATAGCTTCCGTTGGCATTCTGGATGGCCTGCCCGGGATCGCGTCGATGTTTTGATAAGCGGTGGTATATTTGGGCCTGCGGTATTCGTCATAAACCACTGTACATGAAATTCGTGTAATACTTGTTGTCGTTATCGGCCTTGAGGTCGATGTTCGCGCCGATTCCGGCCCGGTCACGTTCATAGTCGTAATATTGAAAGTCGTATTCATTGATGGAATTGGGGCCGATATTGTCCCGACCCTGCCGGAGTGTAGGTCTCTTCCAAGTCGTCGATCCCGAACCTTTCATACTGGTAATTGGCTGTGACCAGAATCCCCAGTTTGGCGTTTTCCACCGAGGTCAAGGGTTTCACCCCATGTCAAATTTCCGTTGACGGTAGGTTCATTGCGCACAGGCACAACCCCTCCTTCAAGCTTTAGTTCATGGAAGCTTCCGGGATAATCGAAGGCTGATTTGGGAATAAGGTTCATCTGTCCGCCCACTCCCTGCGCGTCCATGTCCGGAAAAATCGTCTTGAAAACTTCCTCTTCGCCCACCAAGCCCACCGGGATGTCGTCCAGGTCCACCGATCTCGAGCAGTCATCATATGATGGAATAAGCGTGTCATTAAAGGTGACAATATCTAAGTTCGAATCCGTTCCCCGGATCGAGATGTAACGCGGTTCGCCGGTGTCATGCTGAACGCCGACACCCGGCAATTGCTGGGCCGCTTGGGCGACGGTCTTGGCCGGCGTCTGGTCGATTTGGTCCTGGG
>CAWKIY010000023.1:0-4952 GCA_963849245.1 candidate division FCPU426 bacterium
AAAGTATTAGTTGTGGTCCATGTCAATGTCGCCGTGGGGGGCACAGGTGTGTTCGTGAGTGTAGGCGGCGATGTAGAAGTCGCCGTCGTCGAATCCGTTGCGGTTAAAACGAAGGTCGCCGTATTCGTGAAACTGGAGGTCGCGGTCGGGGTCGCCGTGCTCGTGAGGGTACTAGTAAAACTGCTGGTCGGCGAAGCCGTGAGAGACGCCGTAGGCGTCATCGAATCCGTCGCCGTGGGCGGCAAGGGGGTGTTCCTAAGTGTCAAGGTAAAGGTGGCCGTGGGGGTTGGGGTGTTGGTATTCCCCGGAGTACGGGTCACCGTCAAAGTCGAAGTTGCCGTCCCCGACAAGGTAGGGGTATAGCTATTGGTCGACGATAAAGCGGGTGTGGCGGTTGAAAAAAAAGTCGGCGTCTTCGTCGCCGCAAGGGTCGATGTCCAGGTCGGGGTCGCCGTGAGGGGAACCGGCGTGTTGGTTGAGGTCTTCGTAAAGGTAAGAGTCGAGCCAGGGGTAAAGCTGTTCGTGGTGGTCGCGGTAGCCGTATTTGTTGACGTCATTGTATTCGTCGGCGTCGAGGTAAGGGTGGCTGTGCTGGTGGAGGTAGAGGTCGCCGTACGGGTGAAGCTATTCGTCCTTGTGAAAGTAGCGGTAGCCGTATTGGTGGAAGTCGAGGTAAAACTGTTCGTGACCGTGGCGGTGGCCGTATTTGTCGGTGTGAAAGATAATGTCGGCGTAAAGGTAGCGGTGGCGGGCATGGGAATAATTTGGATACCCTGCACCTCCGCGTTATCCACGCTGGCCGGCCCGAACTGCAGAGTGATTATTCCCCCGGAGGACGCGATGTTGTTGTAGATCTCCGTGACCGCTTTGTCAGATCCTCCAGCGGCGGCCAAAATATCAAAGTTAGTCAATACCTGTGTTCCATTCACCGAAACGTTGAATTGTCTCTGTCCCGCCGCCGTCCAATAGGTTTCAGCGAAAAGCAGACTCACCTGATAGGACCCCGCCGGCACATAAAAGGTATAGGTGAAGGGACTGCCATAGCGTTGGCTATCATAGAGAGTCGAGTCCGGGCTGTTGGTAATCACGCTCGTGGTGACAGCCGCTTGGGTTCCCCCGGTAAAATCCGTATCCGCCACCCAGAGGTTGCCCTTGGAATCCGTATAGTTCGGCCCGCCCGCGTTAACCCGCCAGGTGGAAAGGGTCAAGGGAGTGGGTGTAAAAGTGGCTGTTGGCGTTGGGGTGAAAGTCGGTGTGAATGTTGGCGTAAAAGTTTTAGTGGGCGTATTCGTAGGACTTCCCGGCTGAGAAATAATTTGGATAGCCTCCACGACGGCGTTATCCACGCTGGCGGGACCAAAAGTGATTGTGATCACGCCCCCCGAAGAAGCGATATTATTAAAGACTTCATCCACGGCTTTGTTCTGAGCGCCCGCCGTGGCGAAAATATCAAAGTTAGTCAGAACGTTTGTTCCGTTGACGGCGACATTAAAGACCCTCTGCCCCGCCGCCGTCCAATAAGTCTCAGCGAACTTCAGGGTAATTTGATAAGACCCAGCCGGCACATTAAAACTATAGCTGAAGGGATTTCCGTATCTCTGGCTTTGGTAGAGAGTCTGGTCCGCCGCGGCGGGCAAAGCGCCCGTGATGGCTGAGGTGGTCACCGCCGCGGTGCCGCCGCTATAGTTCTCATCCGCCGTCCAAATATTACCCTGACTGTCCGTATATTGCGGTCCTCCGGCGTTGACGCGCCAAGTGGAGGCCACGACCGGAGTGGGCGTGGGACCCGAACCGCACACCGGATAGGGCGTGGCCAGCCAATTGAAGACCGCGTTGCCCCAGGCCGTCCTATCCCAAGTCCAGTCGGTCAAAAGATTTGGACAAGACGAAGTGGTCAAGGACCAAGCGGTACCGCCCACGATCCCGGCAGTACCATTCACCCAGGCGAACATGTTGGAATCGTAAGTGGGATTATCCCCGTTGCAGGTAATGTAAGGCCCCATTTCCCCCACAAACACCGGGCTCGCCGCCCGCAAGGCGCTGGGCACTTGCGAGTCCCAACCCGAGGCCGTGTCGCCGCCGGATGTGTTGCCGTAGAGATGAGTGGAATAAACAATGCCGTTGCCCGCGTTGGTGAAGGGATAACTTTGAATCTGGGTGAGATCGGAGGCATAACCTAAACCGCCGATGAGGCAGATATTTTGGGCGCCCGCTCCCCGAACGGCGTTTAATAATGCCTGCATGCCTGGCGTTGAAAAAGAAGCGCCATTTCCCGTGCCGCCGTAAGCCCAGACGCTCCAGGCGGTGCTGTCGTCGGTGCCGTTGCTGCTGAAGGGTTCGTTATAAAGATCAAAAAACACCGCGGGGTTATTGGCGTAAGCGGCCGCCACCGAACTCCAAAAAGTCACCGCGTTTTGGTCCGCCATGTATTGCTGAGCATCCGCATTGCTATTGCCCCATCCGGCGCCGCAGGGCGCGGTGGCCGTTGAGGATTCCCCCGACCAATGCAAATCCAAAATCACATAGACATTCATGGAGGAACAATAATTGACGATGCTGGCCACATAACCCCGGTAATTGGCTTCATTCGCCCCGCCGCAGCCAAACCAAGAATCTTGATTTAAAGGCAGACGAATAATGCTGGCCTGCCACCCAGTGACCGCTTCTTGCGCCACCGCCAAAGTGTTGCCGCCCCCGCCGCTGGGAGGCCCGTAACCGCTGTTCGAGAATTCCAACCCGTCGACATCCACGCCCTTGAGTTTGGCCGCGCAGCCCGTATTGGTAATAATTTGATTTCCCGAAACCGTCAAGAGGGGGGGCGCCGCCCAAGCCCCATTCGCGGCCGACAGGACAAAAGAAATCAGAATCGATTTTAGACCGGTCCCAAAAAAACGCGGTTGGGATGGAAACATTCGGGGCTCCCCTCGGCTTTCGGTAAACCGACAGCCTCAACCCTGAAGTTCTCTCGCGAAACGTTTTCAGAGAAAACCCTTCAAGGTCTTTTCTTAACTACAAGAAGAGTTTAGTTTGTTTGTGAAAAATCAACATGGGCGCCATTGTGGAAAACATGTAAGAGATTGACCTGGGAAATTCGGGAAGAATTACGGCTTTTTTTTAGCAGGAGCCGTTTCATCTTCATTGGGGCAAGCGTTGGGATCAAACCGGCAATATAAAGTGCGGATGATCGGGTTTCTCTGGGAGATCCACTCGTTTTTCGAGTTGTGACGGAAACTTTTGGGGGACAAACCGTAAACCTGTTTGAAACTTTTTGAGAGATGGAAGGCGTCAAAAAAACCAGTGATCGAAGCGATCTCCTTCAAACTTAAATTCGTGGTTCTCAGTTGCTGGGCCGCTTTATCCAGCCGCGCCATTTTGGCGTACTCCACCGGCCCGACTTCCACGGTTTTTTTAAATATCCGGCAGAGATATCCCGGGGTCGTCCCCGAAGCGGCGGCAATTTGGTTCAGCGGTAAGGCTGGCACGGGGTTTTGCGCCATGGTCATGCGGATCATTTCAATCGCCCTTCCAACGGGCTCGGGCAGATTGGAGGAAGGCTGGGTTTTCAACTCCACCTCGCCCCGAATATAGCTCTCCAATATCAGATCCAGCACCGGAAGCATCAAAGCTGATTGAATCGTTTGGGGCCGCTCCTCCAGCTTCAGGAGATATAGAAAAAGCGGACGGATGACGTCGCTCACTGTCATTTTGCGGAAAGTGGGAACCTTGGCTTGGGAGACTCGCTTTTGGCGGCCCTTGTCCAAATCAAAGTGGATATAGGCGTGGACTGTCCGGTGTTGGGTGGACCATTCGTAATAATCCTGCACCCCCGCGCGGCGGAGTAAGATTGTGCCTTCTTTGCATTGAATCACTTGCTTTCCGACCCGGGCGGTCGCTTCCCCTTCCATGAGCCACAGCATTTCGTAATGGGGCGAGGTCCGCGGACCGAAAATCGCTCCCGGCGGGTCAATAGTGACCCCCATAGTCAAAATCCTAAAACGGGGAAAAACTTTCCAGGATTTTCTCAATTCGTTATAGGTCGGTTTCTTCATGGGATTTCGATTCCGCCTTGGTCGTTTAAACGCGTCGTTTGAGACCGCCGATGTTTTTCTTAAACTCTATCATACTCCTGAAAATCAAAATTTCCTCCCGCGCGAAAACAAACCGAAAACGATTGATCAAGCTGGTCATTACCAATTAAGGAACCGCGGAAAGATCAGGAAGGAAGAGTATAGTTAAAATAGTCCCTTTTTTTGAAATAGACATTCCAAGCTCCCTCTTGAAATTCTTTGTAATAATCGAACCCCTTTTCCTCCAAGACTTGGCAAATCAGATTAGGCTCCCGGTCGAAAAGCAAATGAAAGCACTGGCAGGGTCTCATTTCCTCCGCCCAGCGCAGAATCATCGGAAGCGGTTCCAAACCCGCTTCGATAACCGGGGTCATATTCAGAAAAACTTCGTCTTCCCAACTTAAGTTTCGGGCCCAATCAGGCTTATCAACCGCCGCGATGGATTTCATAGGAACCTCCTGAGTCGTTCTTAACTCTAAATTAACTCCGAGTCCCGCTTCTCTTCATGACGCAAATCACAAAACCCGAAATAAATGGCGGTAAATAAAACCCCGAAATCCTATCGAATCCCGGGGCTATTCTCTGCTTGATTCACTTTTTATCTGCGCCGACGAATCACAAGCGCTCTCTTTCAGATTTCCATCCATGACAGCCTGCAGTTAAAAACTAAACTCGTAAGGCGGTTCTTTTCCCTTAAAGGCCTTTACCCCGGCGTCTCGAAACACCTTATTTGAATCCCCTCACGCTTCTTACTTTAATCCGGTTTTAAAAAAGCCTTCATGATTCAGATCATCAAAGGCTCATTATTTAAAATTCCCTCTTAATCGAGCAAACCCATTTGAGAAGCTCTAGCAATACGTAACGAGTCGAGCGGCTACATAACAT
>CAWKIY010000024.1:0-20935 GCA_963849245.1 candidate division FCPU426 bacterium
AGGCCGTATTGCTAGCGGCGAAATTATAGAAAGCGTCTAAATCTTTCTTTTTAAAAGAGCGCCCCCGGCGGTTTTCCACGGAAAGAATGCCGATGATTTTATGCCAATCCACCATGATGGGCACTTGAGCCAAATGAACTTGCGCTTCCCGGGACGGTTGCTTTCGCTTCTTCGTGCCGGAAACTGGACTTTTACGGAGTCCCCATTGGGCGTAACCATGAACTAAATCAGAGAAATGATGAATTCCTTTTTCCGGCGAGAAGGGAAATTCCTCCCCCTTTCCCAGGTAAGTTCCGTCCCAATCAATTCCCGCGGCACGCTCAATCGCCTTGCCGTCTTCCCGGACGAGAAAAATATCCGCCCGATTCACGTTTAAACCAATGAGCAGGTTATCGAGAATAAGTTTGAGAATATCCTCAAAAGCCAAGTGGGCGCGGACCCCCTCCATGACATTCCGAAACATGGAAAGTTCTTTTTGAAATAGCTTTTTTTGTTTTTTAAGGTTTTGAATTTGATTCTTGCGGAGGGAAGGCATAGTGAGTTTGTCCCGTACACCAATAAATACGACAAGGATATTTTGGCACCAATGCCAAAGAGCCACAAGGGTTTAAAGAGGACAAAAAACAAGCAAAACCGCCGACTTTTCCGCAAACAAAAAAGGCGGAGCCCCCAAAGGCCCCGCCCTTTAAAATCTTAAAACATTACTTCTTTTTCTTCTTTCCTTTTTTAGGCTTGGAAACCGGCTTGGGTTTGGAGGACTTCCCCTTACCTTTTTTCATCGCCGCGATCAAGGCATTGCCGATCTCACCGGGACTTTGAGCGACGATGATACCTGCCGCTTCCAGCGCCGCGATTTTTTCTTTAGCCGTTCCCTTGCCGCCGGAAACGATGGCGCCCGCGTGGCCCATGCGCTTGCCCGGAGGGGCGGAAGTCCCCGCGATAAAGGCCGCGACCGGCTTCTTCATATATTTCTTCACGTACTGAGCAGCCTGTTCCTCGTTGGAACCGCCGATTTCCCCGATCATAATGACCGCGTGAGTATCTTTATCATTGTTAAAAGCTTCCATCGCGTCAATATGGGTCGTGCCCACAATCGGGTCCCCGCCGATACCGATACAGGTAGATTGACCCAATCCTAACTGGGTCACCTGCCAGACTGCTTCGTAAGTTAAAGTGCCGGAGCGGGAAACGATGCCGATCTTACCTGGACGATGGATATAACCCGGCATAATACCGACCTTCGCCACACCCGGGGTAATGATACCGGGACAGTTAGGACCAATCAGGCGAACATCTTTATAGCCCTTCAAGATTTTGTTCACCTTGGCCATGTCATTGGCTGGAATTCCCTCAGTAATACAAACAATCAGCTTGATACCACCCGCCGCCGCTTCCAAAATGGCGTCGGCCGCGAAAAGCGCGGGGACGAAAATCATGGTGGTGTTGGCGCCGGTCTTGGAGACCGCCTGTTCGACCGTGTCGAACACTTTGAAACCCTCAATCTCGCTCCCGCCTTTGCCCGGGGTAACCCCGCCGACCATCTTGGTGCCGTATTCGCGGCAGGCTTTAGAATGAAACAGTCCCGCGGTGCCCGTTATTCCCTGACAGATAACCTTGGCGTTTTTATCGAGAAGAACGCTCATGATTTCACCCCCTTGGAGGCCGCCACAACGGTTTTGGCGGCTTCATCCATACTGGAAGCGAATTGATATTTCAAACCGGACTTTTGTAAAAGTTCTTTGCCCTTTTCCACGTTCGTACCCTCCAGACGCACCACCAAGGGAAGGGACAAGCCCACTTCCTTAGCCGCGTCAATAATACCTTGCGCGATCACATCACACTTGGCAATACCGCCGAAGATGTTAACCAAAATGGCTTTGACCCGCTCATCGGACAAGATAATTTTAAAAGCCTGCGTGACCGCTTTTTGGGAGGCGCTGCCGCCTACGTCCAAAAAGTTGGCCGGAGACCCGCCAAAATGCTGAATGGCGTCCGCGGTGGCCATGGCCAATCCCGCGCCATTAACGAGACAACCGATATAACCATCTAAAGAGATATAGGAAAGTCCGTGCGTGGCCGCTTCCATTTCCCGGGGATCTTCCTCGTCCGGATCGCGCCAGGCGGCATATTCCTTATGACGGGCTAATCCGTTATCTTCAAACTCCACCTTGGCGTCCAGGCAATGGATATTGCCGTCTTTGAGGACGACCAAAGGATTCACTTCCAGCATCGAAAGATCCAGTTCCATGAAAACCTTCACCATGTTTTGGAAAAGTTTGGCGCCTTGGTTAATAATTTCGGCGGGTAACCCCAAACGCAAATGGAGTTGACGGGCTTGGTAAGGGTGTAATCCCTCGATAGGATCCACCACAATCTTGAAGATCGCTTCCGGCTTATGGACCGCTAATTCCTCAATCTCCGTTCCGCCCTCGGCAGAGGCCAAAATGATCGGGCTGCGGCTGGCGCGGTCTAAAACCACGCTGACATAAAGCTCTTTGACGTAATCAACGGCTGGGGTGATGAAAATCTTTTTGACTAGCTTGCCTTCCGGGCCTGTTTGGGGGGAAACCAGGGTCATCCCTAAGATGTCGCTGGCCTTTTGGCGCAATTCCTCTTCAGTTTTGCAAAATTTAACGCCGCCGGCTTTACCGCGGCCTCCCGCGTGAATCTGAGCCTTCACCATCCAGGGCCCCTGGGGAAATTGTTTTAAAGCCTCGTCGAGTTCAGACAAATGCTTCACCAGAACGCCGGGGGTTACCGGCAAGCCGTACTTGGCGAAGATCTCCTTGGCTTGATATTCGTGAAGTTTCACAAGCGCTCCTTCAACATGAGATTGAACGGCACCGGCCCAAGCGGAAACGACTTACATCAGCGTTGTTAAGATTGAGTTTTCAATGAATATGGTTATGAAATTCCAGAAAGATGTTTTTGAAGTCATTAAAGACGGCCAAAACCATCAGACACAAAACCAGCACAAAACCTACCTGTTGATAAAACATTTGAATTTTGACCGAAACCGGGCTGCGTTTAATTCCCTCGATCACGCAAAGAACAATCTGTCCCCCGTCGACTACTGGAATCGGTAAAAGGTTCATGAGAAAAAGCATCAATGAAATCACCGCGACCCCATTAATAAGATCTTCCCATCCCTGGGACGCCTGTTGGTACATGAGCCGCATGATCGTAACTGGGCCCGAGACATTGTCTTTGAGAGAAATCTTGCCCGTGACCAACTTAAGAATTCCGTCCAAAAGCTTTTTGGATAAATCCACGTTAAACTTCGCGGAGTCTCCAAACGCGGCCAAAACCGAAACCTTGTTCATTTGCACTTCTTTGGATTCCACCGCGCTGATACCAATGGCCTTGTAAGAGCCGTTAAAAATCCGCTGGATGGTCACCGTGTGAGGTTTTTTATCCCGCAGAAACTCAATTTGAAGCGTATCGGTCTTGGAATTTCGGATCACGTAAGCTAATTGGGACCAATCGGTGATCTTTTCCCCGTTCACTTGGGTCACTAAATCCCCCTCCTGAATACCCGCGTTTCGGGCCGGAGTGCCTAAAACCGCCTGACCGATCTCCGGCTCCCGAAAATCCGAGATCCCGAGGTCCGTCTCATCCTGCGGCGCGGGGCCAAAACCCATTGAAGAGAGAAATTTTAGAAAACCGTTGTTGGAGGCGGCCCACTCGCTTAAAGGCTTTTCAGGGCGGGTAATGGTCGCGGTATAAACTTTTTCACCGCGCTTATAGGTAAATACCGAAGACTTGCCAAAATCCGGAAACACTTCGGCTTCGTTCAGATTTTTAATTTCCTTGCCGTTAACGGTTAAGAGAAGATCCTTTTCCTGTAAACCGGCTTTTTCCGCCAGACTGCCCGGGGGCACAAAACCCAATACCGGTTGAATCACTTCCAAAGGCTCTCCCTTCACGATAAAAAGAAGGGCGATCAAAACGAGAGCGGAAACAAAATTCATCCCCGGGCCCGCCAATAAAATAATGACTCGTTTCCACCAGGAAGCGAAAAGATAATCTCCCTGCGCCGCGGGTTTGGAGTAAATGGACTCTACGGATTGGTCGCTCAAATCGCCACCCTGCATTTTACAGAAACCGCCCAAAGGCACGCAGCGGATGGCATAAAGAGTCTTTCCCCATTTGCGGGAAAAAAGGGTAGGGCCGAACCCCAAAGCGAACTCCTCCACTTCGACGCCAAAAAAACGGCTGGCCAAAAAATGTCCGCTTTCATGAATGAAAATCATGAAACTGAAAACAAAGACAACTTCGACAACATTGAGAATGTTCATTAGAGTTCCTTAAAAAACGCCTGAGCGTTTTATCCTTTAATTTGGGAAGCCTCAAGGCGGGCCCATCGATCGGCCCACAATATACCATCGAGGGTTCCGTTTGTCAGGGGCCGGTACTTTCGCAAGGTTTTATCAATAATTTTAGGGATGCTGTTAAATGCGATTTCCCCTTGGAGAAAACGACCAACCGCCACCTCATTCGCGGCGTTTAAAACCGCTGGAAAAGTCCCGCCTTTTTCCCCTGCCGCATAGGCCAAATCCACACAAGGGAATTTCTTACGGTCCGGCTTCTCAAAATGAAGGGCGCCGGTTTGGGTCAAGTCCAGCCGAGTCACGGGTGAATTAGCCCGGGCCGGATAGGTGAGGGCATATTGAATGGGGATTTGCATATCGGTGGTGCCCAGTTGAGCCAGAACCGACCCATCCACATATTCCACCATTGAGTGGATGATGGATTCGGGATGAATCACGATATCGATTTTTTGATACGGCGCGCCGAAAAGGTAGTGGGCTTCGATGACTTCCAATCCCTTGTTCATCAAAGTGGCGGAATCAATGGTGATCTTGGGACCCATGCGCCAAGTCGGATGGTTCAAAGCCTGCTTAAGGGTAATCTTTCCAAAATGCTTTCGGTTTAAACGACGGAAAGGCCCGCCTGAGGCGGTTAGAAGAATTTTATGAATCTCATCGGAATGGTTCAACCCAACCAAGCATTGGAAAACCGCGCAATGTTCGCTGTCAACCGGAAGAATCTTAGAACCTGACTTTTTCGCCGCTTTCGTTACTACTTCCCCGGCCATGACCATGGTTTCTTTATTAGCCAGGGCGATGTCTTTGCCTTTTTGAATCGCGGTTAAGGTAGGCTTGAGCCCCGCGGCGCCCACAATGGCGGACAGGACCATGTCCGCGCCCGACTCTCCCGCCACTGTCACTACTCCCTCAGTTCCGGTAAAAAGCTTGGTGGAAGTTCCTTTGACGAGCTTCTTCAAATCCTCAAAAAGGCTCTCATCCATGAGGGCGGCCATTTTAGGTTTAAAGATTGTGATCTGACGGGCCAATTCACGGACATTCCGGTTGGCCGTAAGTCCCACGACTTGAAAATCGGGTTTTAACTTTTGAACGACTTTGAGGGTGGAGATACCGATCGAACCGGTAGAACCCAGGATGGCTATTTTTTTGGACATTAAAAAGAAATCCTAAAGGAAATGGCTGAAATAAAAACCGGAAAATAAGAAATCAAGACGTGAATTATAACACCCCTGCCCTAATAAAAAAACGGAGGAAGAAAACTCTTCCCCCGTTTTGTCAGACAATTCTGAAAATAAAATTACTTCTTTTCTTTATCGACCGGCTCATATTCCGCGTCCACCGGAGCGTCCTTAGCTTCGCCCTCTGCCTTGGCTCCCCCGGCTTCCGCGCCGCCTTCAGCGCCGGCCGCTCCCTGCTTTTCCGCCGCGGCCTTGTACATGGCTTCACCCAATTTCATGGAAACCTCATTCAATTCCCCGACAGCTTTCTTGATGGCTTCGATATCATCGCCGGACTGAATCTTCTTCAGCTCTTCCAACTTCTCTTCGATCTTCTTTTTGGTATCAGCGTCTACTTTATCGCCGTATTCCTTCAAGGATTTTTCAGTCGAATAAACCATCGTATCGGCCTGGTTTTTCGTTTCGATCTGTTCTTTCTTTTTCTTGTCCTCTTCGGCGTGAAGCTCGGCGTCCTTCTGCATCTTCTTAATTTCCTCTTCCGACAATCCGGAAGACGGCGTGATGCGGATGGATTGTTCCTTGCCCGTGCCTAAATCCTTGGCGCCGACATGCAGGATACCATTGGCGTCGATATTGAAGGTGACCTCAATCTGAGGCACGCCGCGGGGAGCAGGCGGGATACCCACTAAGTCGAAACGTCCCAGCGTGCGGTTATCCGCCGCCATTTCCCTTTCGCCCTGAAGGACGTGGATGGAAACGGTGCTTTGGCTGTCCGAGGCGGTCGAGAAAACCTGGCTCTTTTTCGCCGGGATCGTCGTGTTGCGCTCAATCACCTTGGTCATAATGCTGCCCATCGTCTCAACACCAAGGGACAAAGGCGTCACGTCCAAAAGAAGAACGTCCTTCACCTCACCCTTTAAAACTCCGCCTTGGATAGCCGCGCCCACCGCGACAACCTCATCCGGATTCACGCCCTTGTGGGGTTCCCGTTTAAAGAAGTCTTTTACTGTTTTAACCACTAAAGGCATGCGGGTCATTCCACCGACCAGCACCACTTCATGAATATCGTCCACGGTCAATCCCGCGTCCTTCAGGGCCTTCCGGCAGGGTTCCAAAGTCTTCTCGACCATGTCCGTTACCAGTTGTTCCAATTTGGAACGGCTGAGCTTGACAGTTAAATGCTTTGGGCCGCTGGCGTCCGCCGTGATGAAGGGCAGGTTGATTTCGGTTTCAGCGGTATTGGACAAGTCAATCTTGGCCTTTTCCGCCGCTTCCTTCAGGCGCTGAAGCGCCATCCGGTCGTTTCTCAAATCCACGCCGTTTTCTTTTTTGAACTCGTCGACCAGCCATTGGATGATGCGTTGGTCAAAGTCGTCCCCGCCCAAGTGGGTATCCCCATTGGTGGATTTCACTTCAAACACGCCGTCGCCCAATTCCAACACGGACACGTCAAAGGTTCCGCCGCCCAAGTCATAGACGGCGATCTTCTCGTTTTTCTTATCCTTGTCCAACCCATAAGCCAAAGCGGCCGCGGTAGGTTCGTTGATGATGCGAAGCACATCCAGACCCGCGATTTTGCCCGCGTCCTTCGTGGCTTGGCGCTGAGCGTCGTTGAAATAAGCCGGGACCGTGATAACCGCTTCCGTAATGGGCGAACCCAAATAAGCCTCAGCGTCGGCTTTGAGCTTTTGCAAAATCATCGCCGAAATTTCCGGGGGCGAGAATTCCTTGTCGTCAATTTTCACCCGAAGGTCCCCGTTGGAAGATTCTTTTAAGGTATAGGGCACCAAGGTCTTGTCCATCTCGACTTCCTGGTCATGAAGCTTGCGGCCCATGAAGCGCTTAATCGAGAAAACAGTGTTGGTCGGGTTCGTAATGGCTTGATTCTTCGCCACCCGGCCCACGAGACGCTCGCCGGACTTGGAAAAACCCACGACCGATGGGGTCGTGCGCGCGCCTTCCGCGTTAGCAATTACCTTGGGCTCTCCGCCCTCCATGATGGCCATACAGGAATTAGTTGTTCCTAAATCGATTCCTAAAACTTTGTTCGTTGCCATAAAATTATCTCCTCATTATTTTTCATTGTTCCTGGGGCCCAAAGGCCCAGAACTGGTTTTATTAAAAGCCCGAGGATTTAAGCCCCCGCCGGCTTCGCGTGGTTTTTCGCCACCTTCACCAAAGTCGGCCTCAAAACCCTCTCATGAAGAAGGTAGCCGCTTTGGAGTTCTTCCATCACCGTGTCATCGGGAAACGCCGTAGTTTCCTCCTGAAACATCACTTCATGCGACCGGGGATCAAACTTCTTTCCGACCGCCACGATTTTGGCGACCCCGTTCTTCGTCAAAATGGACTGAAACTGTCTTAATGTCAGCTCCACTCCCTGTTTAAGGCTCAATAAGCCTTTATCCGTATCATCCGTCGGAAGGGCGGCTAAGGCTCTTTCCAAATTATCCGCCACCACCAAAACCTCTTTCAGCAATCCGGCTTGGGAGAATTTAAGGTGATCTTCCTGTTCCTTCAAGGCTCGCTTCTTGTAATTGTCAAAATCAGCGGCTGCCCAAAGGATCTTTTCCTTCAATTCATCGATTTGTTTTTTTAATTCCACTACTTCCGCGGGGGTTGAGGCGGGCGGAATTTCCTCTTCCGCGATATCCGCGGCATTGCCCGCGTCGTCATAACGGTCCGGTTTGGAGGATAAAATTTCAACTTCGGGTTCTTCCCCGGAATTGCTGGGTTTAAATGTTTCCATCGTTTACTGCTCCCTTAGGGTTAAAGTTTCTTCTAAATGCCGGGCTAAATGATGAACAATCCCGGCCACACGGTCATAGGCCATGCGGGTCGGCCCCAACACTCCCAGGGCTCCCACAACCTTGCCTTGAAAGTGATAAGGCACATGCACAAAAGAAAATCGGCTCATAAAATCCTGCGGAAACTCGTGGCCGATATTAATCGCGAGGCCCGGCGTCGCCCATTGACGGCCTAAAACCTGGGCCAAAGGCTGTTTTTCCTCGACCAACCGAACCACCTGCTCCATCATTTCAAAATTCTGAAACTCCGGCTGTTCCGTCAAGTGGGAGGCGCCTTCCATATGAATCTCATCCCCATTAAAACTCAAGGCTCCCTCAATGAGTTTGAGCGCTGTTTCAATAATGCTGAGCTTGGTTTTCTTAACCGTTTCGGCTTCTTTCAATAAAACCTCACGAATTTCAGCCAAAGTCATCCCGCTAAACCGGGAATTCAGCAATTGGGTGATTTGAGTAATTTCCTTGAGTTGAGCTGGCGCTTCCAGCCAAACCAGTTCCTGTTTGATCAAACCCTGACCTAAAACAAGAATGACCAGAACTTTGCGCGAATCGATCGCCACAATTTTAAAGTGATCCAATGAAATTTCTTGAGGGACGTGGGAAACCGCCAAACCCGAAAGCCGGGTCATGGCGGAAAGAATCTTGGCTGTGTGGCGCATCAGTATTTCGACTTCATTCTTGGATTTCTCATATTCCTGCTCAACTAGATGCTTTTCTTTAAGATTCAATTGGCGCGCCTGCATTAGTTTATCCACGTAAAAACGGTAGCCCTGGTCCACCGGAATGCGCCCCGCGGAAGTGTGGGGATGGGTCAGATAGCCTTTTTTCTCCAGTTCCATTAAGACATGGCGGATTGTGGCGGAAGAAACATTCATTTTCTCCGCAATGACCTGGGATCCCACAGGTTTCGCGGTGGCTACATAGTGGCGCACAACCGCGGAAAGCACGCTTTCTTCCCGTTCTTGTAAGGGTTCTAAAGCCACGATGGACCTACTCCTGAGATTTTCTGTATGTCGTACCACATAATAAGTAGGCTCAAACGAAAGTCAACGCTCGCAGGCCCCCTGTTTACCCCGGGTTTGAGACAAATCCCAGGGAATCAGGCCACTAAGGTTTCTAAAATACCGTTCAAAACAAAATAACCCTTGGGGGTCACCCGATATCGGCCTTGCGTTTGTAAGAGGAAGCCCTCTTCCTGGAAGCGCTCGAACTTCTTCTTATAAGAGGAAAGCCCCTGGCTTCGGGCGTAACTTTCCACATCCTTCTCCAAAACCCCTTCATTCGTACGCAACTGGAGCATGAGCCTTTCCCAAGCCCGGGTAGAATCGGTTAAGTTTTCTTTTTCGAGGAGAACGGAATCGCCCAAAGAAGCCTGGCGGATATATTCCATCAGGTCTTCCCGATGGCTGTGGCGAACCTCCTTTACCGTACCAACCGCGGAAACACCAAACCCCCAGTAATCCTCACCCCGCCAGATATTCCAGTTATGGCGGCAGGATTTATCCGGGCGGGCAAAATTGGAAACCTCATATTGTTCGTACCCCTCGCCGGTCAAAAAAGATTGGGCCCAGGCATACTCATCCGCGACTTCATCTTCGGTCGGCAAGGGCAAGCCTTCTTGAACTTGCCGGGCTAAAGGGGTCTCCTCTTCCACTTGGAGGGCGTAAAGGGAAAGGTGATCCGGGTTTAATTCCGCTGTCTTTCGAACCGAATCCTGAAACATTGAAAGGGTTTGACCCGAGAGACCGAACATGAGGTCAAGATTGATATTCTCAAAGCCGGCCCGGCGGGCGTCGCCAAAAGCTTTTTCCACTCTTTCCCATTCATGGCCCCGGCCTAGTTTCTTAAGGATCTCTTTTTGGAAAGCCTGGGCGCCGAAGCTGAGGCGGTTCACCCCTAACTGCCGGTAACGGTTCAGCCGCTCTGCGTCCACCGTTTCCGGATTGGCTTCCATGGAGATTTCAATGGCGGGATCAAACCCCGCCTGAAGCTTTAAAGTTTCAATGAGCTGCTGAAGTTTTTCCGGCGGAAGGAGAGAAGGGGTGCCGCCGCCAAAATAAACGGTTTGAAGCGGGCCTTTCAAGGAAGAACCTTTTATCTCCAAACACAAAGCGTCCACATACGAGGACATTTTGGTTTCCTGTCCCGCGAAGGACGTGAAATCACAATAACTGCAAATGGAGGTGCAAAAAGGGATGTGAAGATAAGCGTTCATGAAAAACCTACGGTCAGAATACTACTTCACAAACTTAAACATCCGGCTTAAATCCGGGTGGAAGTTATTGCTGTGCCAATAAATCATCCAGGCTTTGCCTTTAATGAGCTGTTCATCCAACTGACCCCAATAGCGCGAGTCATAACTGTTGTCCCGGTTATCGCCCATCATGAAATAATGGCCAGCCTGCACTGTAACGGGACCGAAATTATCCCGGTCA
Source organism: candidate division FCPU426 bacterium (assembly GCA_963849245.1). Taxonomy (GTDB): domain Bacteria; phylum Oederibacteriota; class Muellerivitia; order Muellerivitales; family Muellerivitaceae; genus CAWKIY01. The sequence goes on from CAWKIY010000024.1 coordinate 10,746, forward strand.
CCCGCGAAATAATCGCCATGTTTAAAGATATCAGTGGAAGTGTGTTTGATATAAGGCTCGTCCTGTTTAACCCCGTCGATATAAAGTACTTTGTTCTTTTCCTCGATTACATTACCGGGAACGCCGATACAGCGCTTGATATAGTCCTTCGTATGGTCTCCTGGAAACACGAAAACCACGATGTCGCCATGTTTAGGTTTATTGAACTGTAAAAAGCGGGGAGTCTTATTGAGAAGGGAATAACCGTACTCATATTTCTTCACGAGGATATAGTCCCCAATCTGCAGGGTGTCTTCCATGGAACCCGAGGGAATAGTAAAAGGCTGCAAGAGAATGGCTTTCAAGGAAAGGGCCACTACCATTGCCACCCAAAGGGAATCGATGGTCTCCATCGTGCCGGCGTTGGCCGGGTTTTTGCGGAAGGAAGGCATGCCCCAGAGTAAAAAGGCTTCCACCACCGTCAAAACACCCGCCGCGATATAAAGATAAAAATTTAAATTTTCCATCACTGTCTCCTGGGATTAATCTTCGACTTTTAAAACCGCCATAAAGGCTTCCTGCGGAATTTCCACCTGGCCGATGGATTTCATCCGTTTCTTACCTTCTTTTTGCTTCTCCAGCAATTTACGTTTACGGCTGATATCGCCGCCGTAACACTTCGCCAAAACGTCCTTACGGCGGGCCCGAACTGTTTCCCGGGCAATCACCTTGCCGCCAATCGCCGCTTGAATCGGAACCTCGAACATTTGCTGAGGAATGATTTCTTTCAGTTTCTCCGCGATCCCACGCCCCCGGTGGGCAGCCTTATCCGTATGAACCATGAAGGAAAGCGCGTCGACGACTTCGTTGTTCAAAAGAATATCCACCTTCACGATATTCCCTTCTCGGTACCCGATCGGTTCATAGTCGAGAGAGGCGTAACCTTTGGTGCAGCTTTTCAATTTATCGAAAAAGTCCATGACCACTTCGGCCAACGGCAATTCATACACAATCATCGCCCGGGTGGTGTCCAAAAAACTAGTGTTCTTATGAATTCCCCGTTTTTCCTGGCAAAGGGTCATCACTGCGCCGATGTAATCGGCGGGAACAATAACTTTCGCGTCGATATAAGGCTCTGAAATGGTATCGATTAAAGTGAGGTTGGGAAGCTTGCTGGGGTTGTCGATCATGAACTCTTCGCCGTTGGTCTTGCGGATCTTATAAACGACGCTGGGCGCGGTAGCGATAAGGTTAAGGTTATATTCCCGTTCTAAACGTTCTTGAACGATTTCCATATGAAGCAGTCCCAAGAAGCCGCAGCGGAAGCCGAAAGAAAGAGCGAGAGAGGTTTCCGGCTCATATGAGAGAGCGGCATCGGAAAGTTTTAATTTGGAGAGGGCTTCTTTAAGACTGTCATATTCTTCGGTATTAACCGGATAAAGTCCGCAGAACACCATGGGCAAAACATCTTTAAATCCCGGCATGGCTTCCGCCGTCGGTCGGCCTTCTTCGGTGATGGTGTCGCCAACCTTGGCGTCACGCACTTCTTTAATGTTCGCCGCTACATAGCCGACTTCCCCGGCGGACAATTTTTCCGATTTTTCCATCTTGGGTTTGAAAACACCGATCTCTTCAACCTCAAACACTTTGCCGCTGGCCATGAATTTCATTTTAGTGTTCTTGCCAATGGAGCCGTTCAGAACGCGGATAAAAATCATGACGCCCCGGTAAATGTCGAACATGGAATCAAAAATGAGCGCCTTTAAAGGCTCTTCCACTTCACCTGTCGGATGGGGAACCCGTTGAACCACCGCCTCCAAAATTTCCTCGATACCGATGCCTTCTTTGGCCGAGGCTAAAATGGCCTCGGACCCCTCAATGGCAAGGGATTCTTCCATTTGCTTTTTGCAGCGTTCCACATCCGCTGAGGGAAGGTCAATCTTATTGATGACAGGAATAATCGTTAAATTTTGATCGGTGGCCAAAAAAGCGTTGGCTAGGGTTTGGGCTTCCACCCCTTGCGACGCGTCAATGAGGAGAAGTGCTCCCTCGCAAGCCTTGAGACTACGGGAAACCTCATAGTTAAAATCCACATGCCCGGGGGTATCAATGAGGTTCATCTCATATTTCACGCCGTCTTTGGCTTTATAGAAGAACCGAACCGCTTTGGCCTTGATAGTGATTCCCCGCTCCCGTTCCAGGTCCATCTGGTCCATCAATTGGGCGCGCATTTCCCGGGGCGGAATAGCGCCGGTGAATTCTAAAAGCCGGTCCGCTAAAGTGCTTTTACCGTGGTCGATGTGGGCGATAATGCAGAAGTTTCGGATATGTTCAAGAGACAACGTTAAAGCTCCTTCAGCGCTGGAAAGATTAGGGCCCGTAGTATAGCAAGATGTCTTAAAAGTCCAAGAAGCCAAGGCATTTTACTAAGGACTTTTTATAAGAATTAAGGGCCATAAAAGAAAAAGCCCGGCAAAAGCCGGGCCCGAAACTTAGAAAAACTTAATTCCCGTTATTGAGAAATTAACAGTTTGGGAAACCGCCTGGGCGGCGTTGCTTTCCACCCACAAGAAATAAACAAATTGCTGAAGATTGACACCCGAAAAGGTGGGGGGCACCGGCGGTGATCCGTTTCCGAATTGTTTAAGGTCCCCCCAGCGTTTTTGGACAAATACCCATTGGTCCCGGGCGATATCGGTGAAGTCGTATTCAAAAGCGTCAAAACAATGCGTTAAATTAGGGTCAGAGGTCGGCGGGCCCGGATTAACCGAATCGTTGCAAAGACCGCCGGCGACACCTGCCCCATTATCGGGAAGTATTTGAAGGGTATAAGCTTGGAACAATCTGTCCACGGCCGTATCCTTCGATGAAACATTGACATAAAACTGAAGTCCTTGAAAAGGGGTCAGGTCATAAGAATTTTTATAGGTGACTCCCCCCGGGGTGACAAAACTCCCGTTATAAGCCGGACCCGCGAGAAAGGAAATGGAATCAAAATTGCCGGGACCCGGATTTTCCCAGAGTTGCTCCGGGTCGTTCATATAACCATTAATATTCACAGCGTAAGGATAATCAGGAATCCCAGTTGGAACAATGGGAATAGGTTTTTGTCCATAAAAAGATGTAGGTGATATGAGACATCCTGGAGAAGAACAGGTCGAGCCATTTAATGTAAACGGGGTATTGATATAGCCAATTTCCGTCGGATAACTGGATTCTTCAACAAAGGTGCCAAGTGTCTGCCCCGGCTCCACATAGAGGTTGGGATTAAAAGTGACTGAGCTTGGGCCAATTTCTAAAAGGGTATACAAATCTTTGGCGCCCAGGGTTAACGCCGACGAGGGCGGAACACTTGTTTTACAACCTTGCCAAGCCAATCCTGCCGCTAAAAAACAGAAAGCCGTGATCTTAAAATTTGACTTCATAGGTCAGCTCCATACACTGATTATACCGCGTCTTCGCCGGGACAGCGCTCAATCCTTCGCTTCCCTGCCCGAAACGGTAATCAAAGTACATTTCCAAATGCCTACCCAAATTGAAAGTCGTGGACCACAAACAGTTCTGAATTGTGCCATTCACCGTTAAAAAAAAGCCCGGCAAAAGCCGGGCTCGAGATCATCAAAAAGAAGGGGGACAGACTAAGGCGTGGGTGTGGCCGTTAGGACATAAGTCGTCGTTGCGGGAAGCTGGCCCTTGCAGCCTTGCAGGATAAATCCGGTAGTTAAAACCAATCCCACCATCAAAAACAAAACGACGCTCGAAATGATAATCCGTTTACTCAAAACTTCCTCCCTCTTTAATTCACTATCAGCTTTAACTCACAATCGATAATTTTAGAAAAATTTAATGCCAGTGATTGAGAAATTAACTGTTTGGGACACCGCTTGGGCGGAATTACTTTCTGTCCACAGAAAATAAACAAATTGTTGAAGATTAATCCCTGAAAAGGTGGGGGGAACCGGCGGCGATCCGTTTCCAAATTGTTTAAGATCCGTCCAGCGCTTTTGGACAAACACCCACTGATCACGGTTAATATCGGTAAAATCGTATTGAAAAGCGTCAAAGCAATGAACCAAATTAGGATCGGCTGTCGGCGCGCCTCCATCGTTACAAAGTCCAGCTGGAACGCCGGCCCCTGTATTAGGGAGTATTTGAAGGGTATAAGCCTGGAATAAACGGTCCACGGAGGTGTCTTGGGATGAAACATTGACATAAAATTCAAGTCCTTGGAAAGGGGTCAAGTCATAAGAATTTCCGTAAGTAACCCCCGCGGAGGTAATAAATTTCCCGCTAAAAGCCGGCGACACGAGAAAACCGATGGAATCAAAATTGCCGGGACCCGGACTTTCCCAGGGTTGTTCCGGGTCATTCATATAACCGCTAATATTAACCGCATAAGGATTATCCGGCATGCCGGTTGGAACAAACGTCATAGGATTGAATCCCGTAGGGGATATGGTACATCCTGGAATTTTGCAGGTGGACCCATTCAAGGAAAAGGGGGTGTTCAAATAAGAAATATCGGTGGGAAAACTAGCTATTTCCGGACCTAGAGTACCCATAGTTTGCCCCGGTTCTTTATAGAGGTTCGGATTGAACGCGGCTGAACTGCTGGTAATCTTGATTAAAGAATATATATCCTTCGCTCCCAAAGTCAGGGCCGATGTAGGGGGGACACTGGTATTACAACCTTCCCAAACCAATCCTGCCGCTATAAGACAGAGAGCGGTGATCTTAAAATTTGACTTCATAGGTCAGCTCCATGTACTGGTTATACAGTGTCTGCGCCGGGGCGCTATTTAACCCTTCGTTTCCATAGGCGAAACTGTAATCGAAGTGCAGCTTTGAATGCCCGTCCAGATTGAAAGTCGTGGACCACATCAGGTCCTGAATTGTACCGTTCACTGTGAAAACGGAATAACTTCCTAAATCCTGATTGTTATAAACATAACTGTAACGGGCGTAAGTGCCGCCCCCGTATCCCATGTCGGATCCATTCATGGTCTGTACCCCATAGGCCGCTGATACTTCCCACCAAGGGAAAAGGCCGACTTTGATTCCTCCTAAAATCCAGTCATCCGTGAGCGTTCCCACCACACTATTAGTTTGCTCATAACGAAGATTGGTTCCCAGCTCAATCGGGGTCTTTAAACCAAGCGACGGTCCAAAATCAAAAGAAGGCCCTACATTGATATAGGTGAATTTTCTTTGCGGGATAAGACCATTTGAGAGCTCATCCACTCCCGTGTATCCCGTTCCCGCCTTATCTACAACAAGGTTACCAGTGATTTCGCTTAAAAAGTAGGCGGCCCCGGCGATTTTAAGGGATTGATCCGGCAAAGCCTTAACATCCAATTCAAAACCACCTCCCTGGCGGTTAGGAGTGGCTAAACCATAGGGAAAAACGTTGTCTTGGGTGCGATCATAAAAGCCGTAGATAGCGTTTGCCCGAGGAACATCGATGAGAAAATACTGCCCCTGAAGGGGTGCCGTAAAGAGTCCCGACCCCGCCATCGCGTTGGGAATGGTTGCTGTACTAGTTAAAGTACCGCCAGGACTGGTGATGTCATCCTGCCGCGTTTGGGCAAGGGGCGAGTAAAAATAAGGGCCCACATCCATGTAATCAAAAGTAATTTTTGAATTCTCGAATTGAAAGAAGGGGCTGGCTCTTAAAGCATAGTCGCTGATCGTCCGGGCTTGATTGGTTTTATCATCCTGATAAGCGGCGAAAGAACCTTCATATTGCGCGCCCACGTAAACATCCCCGCCCAACCCCACTGTAAGGAGCGGACGAATGCTGGTAATGCGGTATTGGTGGGCCCAGCTATTTGGATTGTATTTGGAATAGGCGTATTCCGATATTGGCAGATTCTGGTTGAACAGTTCATCCAGAATGACCCCATAAGCTTGCGCTGAAAACTGCCAGGAAGTATCGCCGAGAAACCACTTGCGAAGCTTGAGCTCGGATTCGCCGCCAAAAATAAAATCCGTGAAGGCGTTGGTTAAAAAAGTACTTTGAATCTGTGGATTCTCATTCGTCGGGAATTGCGTTCCGCCATTCGGGCCATCGTTAAACCCATCCCGAATCATGTGGCCGAAACCGGAAACCTTAAATTGATCCAATAAATCCGAATCCGGCCATCCCAACGCCGTTCCTATCCGAAGACCCCGGAAGGGCCAATCGGGTTCATTATTGAAAAAGCTTTCATACTTGTATTCGTCATCCCACCGCGCCATGGGTTCGGGCTTATAAAACAAGTCCAGGTTGTTCCGGTTCCAAATGGTAAAAGGCGTATAGGATTCAAAAAAATCACCCACGGTCGCGGTCATAAAATCCGGGCTGAAATTCAAGGTGATCTTCCGGAAGTTAATGAGGTCAAACCCCAAATTGGGATACTCAAAAACTCCATTCAGCGGTAATCCAGAGGTTCCTAACCGGAGAATACCGCCCCATTGAATTTGTTTTGTAATGGACCCCTGCGGCGCTAAGTCTAAATAACCGGACATATATTGGTGCGTGGGATTAGATAGACCGAGATTATAGGTGGCATAATAATCTTGGAAGATGCCGAACATCCTTCCGATGCCATGAATAGAAAAGCTGGGGGATTCAGTAAGAGATTTCACCCCGCGCCAAAGGTCGTATTGATCCGATTCCGCCTTGGCCAAATGGTCCAGCATGGAACCCTTGGCCTGAAGGACCGCGTCCAGCTCCAATTGATAAGCCTGCTCCAGAGAGTTCAGATTCGCTTCCGCCGCCGCCAATAACTCGGGATGATGGACATAATCCGGAGTCGGTTTGGGGGTTGGCGCCGCCGGGGGAGGCGGTCCGCTGGCCGCGGCGGTCTTATCCGCCATGATTCCTTCGGAGGGCGGAGGAGGAGGCGCGAATTCGTCATCCGAGGAACCGCTATCCATCGAAGCGGTTGAAGGCGGAAGTGTCATGTCCGAGGAAGCGACCACGATTTGTTTGTAGTTTTCCCGGGCTTTCCAAATAAGTTTTGCCACTTCATAGCGGGTTAACTCTTTTTGACTGGCTCCCTGCGGAAGCAATCCGGAATCTTCCAATTGCTGCAATTGGGCGTAAGTTGGGTCGTTAGCCGGAACGGGCTTGAAAAAATCACTGTTCGTGGACGCGAAAGAGCGACTCCCCATGAGGGAAAAAAGCAGTAAAAGAAATAGTGAGGTTTTAGAAGTGGGCTTCATATGTGAATCTCCATATATCTTCCCTGCGATCGTAGCTGGGAACATCGCTCCAGGTGTATTGGTTAATAAAGTAATCGCCCCGGAATTGGACGGTTTTGCTTAAGGGATACATAAATCCAAAGGACCAAGAGGTCCGGGTAATATTCAGGGCTTGGTAACTATAGCTGCCAATATCCCCGCTATTCAGATAGAAGCTGTAAGAAGCCAGGGTTGGAGGATCGCCAACCCCCGAAAGCACATACTCATCCCCGCTCGACTTGGCTTGCTCAAAAGCCAGGGACAAGACGACCGTGTCGAAACCCTGGAAAGGAATATTAAAATCAGCCGCTGTGATGAAAGTATCCACCGTGAAAGGACTGGCTCCCAAGCCTAAATCAGTCGTTTGGTTTTTATAATCAAATGAAAGCTTATAGGTATTTTTAACCATATCGAAGGCCTTGGCGAAATCGAGGGTCAGTGCCCCTTCATAGCCGCCAAAGGTACGAGCTACCGCGGTGTTCGTGGTACTGTCGACCGCCACCGTCACGCCTAAATTATTAACTACCCAGTTCGGCTGAACTTCACGCATTTGAGCGGTATAAGAAACTTGGGGTTTAATCCATCCATTTCTACCGATGTCCACGGACAAGCCGCCGATAAAGCCCTCGCGATTCGGGGTGGCGTCTCCATAAGGAAGGACGTTCTCCGACATGCGGTCGTAAGGCGCATAGTAAGGCCGCCCGACTCCCTGAATACCTTGGAAAGGATAGTTGTTCAAATAACCGACAATGGCCTCGTCTTCCCAGTAATTATCGTCGTTAAAATAACCGGGGGCTCCAATGGCGGGCGTGTAGCGGTTGGTCTGGGCTCCAGGAGAATAAAAGTAGGGACCGACATTGAGATACTTTCCCGAAAGATGGAATCCATAAATATTGATAGCGCCCGTCCCTCTAAAGGCCCAATCCGTGAAAGTGACATCGGGCTTATTCAGGTTATCCTGGTACTGACTTCCCGCTCCCTCAACCGAGCCCGCGACGTTAATGTCCTTCGTAAAAGGAATGGTGGCTTGCGAGGACCAGCTGCCGATTTGATATTCCTTGGGAGTGTAAAGAACGGAAGCCTGGTTGGCCGTACCAGTGTCATCCCAAAGCATGATTCCCGCCGCCTTGAGTTCTAGGTTGTTATCAAAGAAATGAAGGGACCCTTCGCTGCCGCCGAAGTAACTTCCATAATGGAAAGGATCTTCCGCGTTAATGGGGCCCGCCATCGCCTGAAGCTGGAGATCATCCATCACGGGGTTTTTAGGCAGGGTCACCGTGGAAAAAGCCTGAAATCCACGAAGGCGCCAATCATTTCCATAATTCATGGAAACCATGTCTTCCACGTCTTTGCGGGTGCGGTAATAGGAAGTGGGTTCGATCATCGTGTAAACGGGCACGTCATAATTCCAAAGGGTCAAAGGAGTGTACTGTTTCAGGAAATCGCCCGCCGTCACATTGACATAAGGGTTAAAATCGCTCAGGGAAATCCAGCGTAGGTCAATTAAGGTTCCGCCATTTTTCGCGATCGGATCCTGGTAATACAAACCAATGGTGCGCCAAAAGCGGAAGCGGCCGTCAAAAACAACCGAAGGCACGGGGACGCTTTTCAAATCCAGCTCGCCGAAAATATCGGCGTTAAAAACCGCGGGGCCGTAAAGGGCGTTATTTCCAAAACCCCGATACTCATTCATGTACCCGCGGGTATAACCGCTGGCCTGAGTTCCCGTGCGGCTTAAATATTCCTTCTGGAGCTCCGCTAAGGTCGCGTTGTTATGCTCGAGTTGAACAATACGATCCTCGATTTCCGGAATGTCCGCCCCCATGGCCGCCAACTCATCATGAAACTCGGCGACCAATTGTTTCAAGCTTCGGACCCCGGTGGCCATCAAAGGGCTGAGGGGAGTGCCAGGCTCGGCAAGACCGTTAGGCAAAGGCTGCCCCGGTAGGGATAACTGGGAAGAAGAAGGCAGCGCCGGGGGCAAACCCGGATCCATGCCTGGAAGAGGTAAGGCGTTTCCCGCTTGGGCGACCAATTGGGCCACTTCCAAGTTCGAAAGTTCGTTGGAGCTTTTCGCGGGCGCCGGAATAAGTCCCGCCGCCGTCAAATCGTAGACGCTATTGTTGATCCAGGAATCACGGTCATTGGACATAAGGGTTCCATGTTCGGCGAAAGCCGGACAGGCGGCGGCCAGAACTAGAAGCCCTAAGGTTTTAATTAAGCTACGCTTCATCAGGCGATCCTTATCCCTTAAAACAAGAACGACAAGGTCGAAAACACCTGGTCGGCTTGGTAATCGTTCAATGGCACATACTGATCTTTGAAGGTCAAATGTTTATAACGGAACTCCAGCTTGCCCCCGCCCCAGGGCATATCGTAGGCAAAACCAGCGCCGATAGAATCCGTTCGGTAATTGATAAGAGGATAGGTGTACATGGAATTCCAAAGTTCCACGCCGCAGTCCCCGATCAGGTTGACATTACGGAAAACCTGGATCATCCCGGAGACGTCATAAACCGTTTGGTCAAAGAGCGTCGCTCCATTAGCCGGGGCGTTCGTTGGCAAAGTAGCGGTCGCGTGACCCGCCACATTGTTATCCGTAAAAAAGAAAGAGCCATCAAAGGGGGCGGAAAACCCTAATAATTTATTGAACTGGATCTTAGTCGTCAGCGTGATGTAATTGTAGGTTTTCAAATCCGGAATATCGTAATATTGATTGTAACCGTTTACTTGAAAGATGGTGGCTGGCGCGCTTCCCGCGGGATAGGGCAGATGAGTAACGGGATTGAGAGGCATGATCAGGGGAACCCTCTCGGAGCTGATCGTATACTGGTACCGGACGTCATCCCCCGCCACATCCCCGTCATTACGCAGTGCCTGGATATTATCAATATAATCCTGCCGGACAGGGTACCAAGGCGGGCCCGATCCATAGCCACCCCAAAAGTTCAACACGTAATGGAACCAAGTAACAGGCAACAGAACAG